>NZ_JBJFZS010000024.1:0-175917 GCF_045032595.1 Ornithinimicrobium jinqii | reverse complement strand
GCTACATCAGCGAGGAGGGCATGGTGGAGGCCACCCACCAGACGCCGGACACGCTGTGCACCGCGTGCTTCTCGGGGGTCTACCCCATCGAGGTGCCGAGCGCGGACAAGCGCGGCAAGGACGTCCTGCGCGCCTGACGTCCGCGTAAACCCCTGGCGCCGGGCAGCGTGCGGGGAGGACGCTCGTGACATGGACATCCACCACGTCGATCCCGACGGCGACCTCGTCCCCCGGCTCGCGCGGCTGGGTGAGGAGGTCGGTGCGGTCGACTCTCCGTGGGCGCACCCGCTCAGCCTCCCGCGGTGGCGCAACCTCCTGCGCCGGGGATGGGACGGCGAGGCGCCGACCTACTGGCTCGGTCTGCAGGACGGCGCGGTCGTCGGCTCGGCGGGCCTGTGGGTCGGGCACTACGACAACCTCGACGCGGCCTGGCTCGACCTGTGCGTCCACCCGGAGCACCGACGCCACGGGCACGGCACCCGGCTGCTGGCGCACCTGCAGGCGCAGGCGCGCGCGGCAGGGCGGACGGTCGTGGGCGTCGACGCCTGGGAGCACGACGCCGCCCGGGCGTTCGCCGCCCGGTCCGGCTACGAGCAGAGGTCCGTGGGGGTGTCGCGGCGCCAGCACCTGGCCCGGCTGCCGGAGGGGTGGGAGGAGGCCGTCGAGCTGGCGCGCACCACGCACGCCGCGGCCTACGAGCTGGTCCGGGTCGCCGGCGCCCTGCCGGAGGAGCTGCTGGAGCCGGTCGCGGTCCTGTGGCACGGCATCAACGACGCTCCCACGGACGACCTCATCCTCGAGGACGAGGCCTTCCCGCCGGAGCGGGTCCGGGGTTACGAGGAGGCGCAGCTGGCCGGTCAGCGGCTCTACCACCTGGTCGCCCGGCACCGCAGCTCCGGCGAGCTCGGCGGGCACACGATCGTGGCGGTCGACGAGGGTCGCCCGCACCTGGCCGACCAGCACGACACCACCGTGGCCCCGACCCACCGCGGGAACCGGCTGGGTCTGGTGCTCAAGGGTGAGATGCTGCGGTGGCTGCGGGACGTCGAGCCGCAGGTCGAGGAGATCAGCACCTGGAACGCCGAGTCCAACGCGCACATGATCGCCGTGAACGAGCAGCTGGGCTACGAGGTGCTGGGTCGCGCGCTGTCGTTCCAGACGGTGCTGATCGACTGACCCGTGTCGCTGCGGCATACCCTTGTCGTGCCCGCCCGCAGCCGACCGAGGGATCACGCCATGTCCACACCTGTTGGCCAGCCCATCACCTACGCCAGCGCCGGTGTCGACGTCCACGCCGGAGACCGCGCGGTCGAGCTGATGAAGGACTCGGTGCGGCGCGCGCAGCGGCCCGAGGTGCTGGGCGGCCTGGGCGGCTTCGCCGGGATGTTCGACGCGTCGGCGCTCACGGGCATGCGCCGCCCGGTGCTGGCCACCTCCACGGACGGCGTCGGCACCAAGGTCGCGATCGCCCAGGCGATGGACGTGCACGACACGATCGGGCAGGACCTCGTCGGCATGGTCGTCGACGACATCGTCGTCAGCGGCGCCGAGCCGCTCTTCATGACCGACTACATCGCCTGCGGCCGGGTCGTCCCCGAGCGCGTCGCGGCCATCGTCTCCGGCATCGCGCGGGGCTGCGAGCTTGCCGGCGTGGCGCTGATCGGTGGCGAGACCGCCGAGCACCCCGGTCTGCTGGGACCCGAGGAGTATGACGTGGCGGGCGCGGCCACCGGGGTCGTCGAGCACGACGACATCCTGGGCCCGCACCGGGTGCGGAGCGGTGACGTGGTGCTGGCGCTGCCCTCCTCGGGTCTGCACTCCAACGGCTACTCCCTCGTGCGGCGGGTGGTCGCGGCCGCCGGCTGGGACTGGGACCGGCACGTCGACGAGCTCGGCCGGACGATCGGCGAGGAGTGCCTGGAGCCCACGCGGATCTACACCCGCGCGCTGCTGGAGCTGGTCCGCGCCGACATCGGGCTGCACGCGCTCTCGCACGTCACCGGGGGCGGGCTGGCCGCCAACCTGGCCCGGGTGCTGCCGAAGGACACCCTGGCCGTCGTCGAGCGCGTGTGGTCGCCGCCGCCGGTCTTCGGCCTCGTGCAGGAGCTGGGCCGGGTGCCGCTGGCGGACCTGGAGCAGACGCTCAACATGGGGGTCGGGTTCGTGGCGGTGGTCGCCCCCGAGACCGCAGCGCGGGCGCAGGAGGTCCTCGCCGCGCAGGGGACGGACTCCTGGGTGGTCGGGGCCGTCGCTCTCCCCGGCACGGCCGAGGGCCACGACGCTCCCGTGGTCCAGGGGGCCAAGGGCGTCGACGGGGGAGGGGTGCTGATGCTCGGGGACTACCCCGGCTGGGCACCTACCCCGCCGGCGTGACGAGCACCCAGTAGGTCGTCGGGCCGCGGCCGCCGACGTTGGCGGTCCACCGCCGGTCGCTCGCGTCCGGGCGCAGCTCGCGCCGGACCACCTCGTTGTCGGGCTCGGCCAGCACGACGCTGCGCGCGGCCTGCGGAAGCCGGATCTCCATCGAGGTCTGGGCGGTGTTGACCGGGACGTCCTCGAAGGTCCACGAGTCCCCGGTCGTCGCGTCGGCGGGCCTCTCGTGGCTCGCTGCCCAGAGCGTCAGCTCGGCGCCGGCCGCCGGCACCGGGTCGCACGCGGCCGCCTGCACCTCGTCCCACGTGGACTCCTGCGTCAACGGGGCGGTGCAGCTGCGCAGCTGGTAGGTCACGTCCTGGAAGTTCATGAACCGGTTGAAGGTCACCGTCGAGAGCACCGCCAGCGCCGCGAACAGCGCCAGCAGCACCCACGCCCGGTTGCGTCCCACCCGCCCCTTGACGACCGCGTCCTCGTCGGTCCAGCTCGCCTCGTGCCGTGCCCGTGCCATAGCGGGTCAGGCTACCCCGGTGCCGCTGGGGACCCCGGTCTGGACGGCCCACAGGTCGGCATAGGGGCCGGGCCGTGCGGTCAGCTCGTCGTGCGTGCCGGCGTCCACGAACCTTCCTCGGTCCAGCACCCAGATGCGGTCGGCGTGCCGCACGGTGGACAACCGGTGCGCCACCATGACGGTGGTGCGGCCCCGGCTGACCTCCTCCAGCGAGCGCTGGATGGCGGCCTCGGTCTCGTTGTCGACCGCCGAGGTGGCCTCGTCGAGGATGAGGACGGCGGGGTCGCGCAGGATCGCCCGGGCCAGCGCCAGCCGTTGCCGCTGACCGCCCGAGAGCGTCACCCCGCGCTCGCCGACGTGGGTGTCGTAGCCGTCCGGCATGCGGTCGACGAACTCGGCGGCCTGGGCCTGCTCGGCGGCGCGCACGACCTCCTCGCGGGAGGCGTCGGGACGGCCGTAGGCGACGTTGTCGGCGACGGAGCCCTCGAAGAGGAAGGCGTCCTGGGCCACGTACCCGAGCCGTCCCCGCAGGCCCTCCCAGGTGAGGTCGCGCAGGTCGGTGCCGTCGAGCGTGACCTGCCCCTCGCGCGGGTCGGCGAAGCGCAGCAGCAGCCGCAGCAGCGTCGACTTGCCGGCGCCCGTCGGGCCGACCACCGCGTGGACCTCGCCCGCCGGGACCAGCATCGACAGCTCGTGCAGGACCGCCGGGCCCTCGGCATACCCCGCGCTCACCCCGCGCAGCTCGAGCCTCCCGCTCACGGCCGCCGGCTCGTGGCTGCCCGGCAGGGTGAGGGGGCGCTCGTCGAGCAGCGCGAGGATGCGACGCACCGAGGCCATCGCCCGCTGGTAGAGGTCCAGGACCTCGCCGACGGAGGTGAGCGGCCAGAGCAGGCGCTGGGTCATGAAGACCAGCACCGAGTAGAGGCCGACCTCGAGCCGCCCGTCGAGGGTCATCCACCCGCCGAGCAGCAACGTGGTGGTGAAGCCGGCCAGGATCGCCATCCGGATGAGCGGGACGAAGGCGGCGGAGGCGCGGATGGCCTCGGCGTTGGCCACCCGGTAGTCCTCCGAGACCGCGCGCACCCGCTCGAGCTCGCGGCCCTCGGCGGTGAACGACTTGATCGTCGCCATCCCGCCGAGGTTGGCCGACAGCAGCCCGCTGATCCGGGAGACCGCGGTGCGCACGAGGGCGTAGCGGGGCTGGAGCCGACGCTGGAACCACATGGACCCGACGACGATGACCGGGATCGGCAGGAAGGCCAGCAGCGTCAGGGTCCAGCTGCTCGCGGCGAAGACCGCACCGACGAGGACGATGTTGAGCGCCAGGGCCCACAGCTTGTCCACGCCGGTGTCGAGGAAGCGCTCGAGCTGGTTGACGTCGTCGTTGACGACGGCCAGCGTGGTCCCGGTCGCGCGTGACTCGTGCCAGGCCATGTCCAGACCCTGGACGTGGGCGTACACCTCGAGCCGCAGGTCGTGCTCGACCTGCTGGGCCAGGTTGCGCCAGGTGAGCGCCGCCAGGTAGTCGAAGGTCGACTCCAGCACCCAGACGACCGCGTTGATGACCGCGAGCCAGACGAGCTGGTCCCGGCGGTCGCTGACGCCGAGCAGCCCGGCCACGAAGGAGTCGGAGCCGCGGACGACGACGTCGATCGCGGCTCCGATGAGCAGCTCGGGCATGACGTCCATGACCTTGCGGACCGTGGACAGCACGAACGCAAGCAGGACCCTGGTGCGGTACTCCCGGTAGCGGACCCAGAGCTGGGCCAGCGGGTGGGACGGTGTGGTGGGGCCGGGTGCCGGTGCGCCGCGCGGCGTTGGCTCAGTCCCGGTCGTCAGCGGTCCACTCGTCGTCGTCCTCGTCCTCGTCGACCGCGTAGGCGGCGTAGGGGTCGTCGTCATCCTCGTCGTCGTCGAGCTGCGTGAGGTCGAGGTCGACCTCCGTGCGTGGAGCTCCGTGAAGCTCGCGCTCGAGAGCGGTGAGGTCGGTGGACGGTGCTGAGTACTTCAGCTTCCGTGCCACCTTGATCTGCTTTGCCTTGGCTCGGCCGCGCCCCATGGCGTGACCCCCTTGTGTCGAGTCTGCCGAGGCGGCATCGCTGGCTGACGTGGTCAGGTCGCGGAGCCGGCTCGGGGATGTGAAAAGTCGTGGACTCAGGCTACATGAGACGACGCTCACGCCCCGCATCGGCTCAGCGGCGGCGTCGGCTCCAGGTCGTGCCCAGCAGCATCAGGAGCCCGAGCACCGCCAGGCCGAGGACCAACCAGGCCCAGCGGGGTATGCCGTCGCCGTCGCCCGCCGTCGCGGTCGTCGTCGTCGCGGGTGTCGTCGCGGGTGCCGTCTCCGTCGTCGCGGCACCGGTCGCCCCGGTCGTCGTGGCCTCGGCCGTGACCGTGACCTCGGGGGTGGCCGTGTCCTCCGCGGACGCCGTGGGCTCGGTCGACGCATCCCCGCCCGTCCCCGCCACCGTGAACAACAGCTCGCCGGAGATCGGGTGACCGTCCTGACTGGTCACCCGCCAGAGCACGTCGTAGGCCCCCGGCTCCAGCGGGGCCAGCGGCTGGACCACCTCCGCGCCGGAGATCTGGGGCGGTCCGTCGACGAGGTCGTCCCCGGCGCCCCCGGCAGCCCGGACGACCACCTGGGCACCGACCGTGGCGATCGCTCCCGTGAAGGTCAGCGTCAGCGACTCCGGTGCCGCCTGCACGGTGCTGCCGTCGGACGGGGTCGTCCCCACGAGCGAGTCGTGCGCCACCGCCACCTGCGCGGGTCCGAGGACCAGCCCGGCGAGCAGCAGGAGGAGCAGTGCGCGCAGCGTGCGGGTCATGGTTCCGAGTGTAGGAGCCGCGGGCGCCTACCCTGCCCAGGTGAGTCTCACGTCATACCGGACCCTGGCCTCCCCCGTGGTGGCGACGGTCGAGGAACGGCGCTCGGTGTTCGAGTGCTGGCTGCGGCGCGTCGACGACGAGGCGGCGGCGAGGGCCGTCGTGGAGGAGGCGCGGGCGACCCACGGCGACGCCCGGCACCACTGCTCGGCGTTCGTGCTCGGCCCCGGCGGCGCGACGACGCGCAGCAGCGACGACGGGGAGCCGGGCGGCACCGCGGGCGCCCCGATGCTGGAGGTGCTGACCCGCTCCGGGCTGACGGACGTCGTCGCCGTGGTGACCCGCTGGTTCGGCGGGACGCTGCTGGGGACCGGTGGCCTGGTGCGCGCCTACTCCGACGCCGTGCGGGCAGCGGTCGGGCAGGCCGAGGTCCTCACCCGGGTGCGCGTCGCCGAGGTCGACGTGCGGGTCGGCCACGACGTCGCGGGGCGCCTGGAGCACGACCTCCGCGCCCGGGGCGTGGCGGTCCTCGGTGCCAGGTACGGCGAGCAGGTCACCCTGCGCGTGCAGGTGCCCGCGGTCGGGAGCGCGGAGCTGCCGGGTCTGCTCGCCGAGCTGACCGGCGGGCGGGCGGCGACGGTGCCGGGCACCGGGGGCGAGGGTTGGCGGGACGAGGACTGAGGGACAGGCCCGGCTGGTACTTTCAGCGCCATGCCCGCGCACGTGTCGACCGTCCCGTTCGTCCCCGTCGTCCTCGGCGGCGAGCTGGCGTCCTACACCCTCGCCCGCGCCTTCCACGCCGAGTTCGGCGTGCGCACGACCGTGGTCAGCCGGACCGTCCCCTCGGCGGTCCGCGGGTCGGCGATCATCGACAACGTCCGGGTGCCGCAGATGGACGACGACGACGTCCTGCTGGCCGCGCTCGCCCGCATCGCCGACGCCCACCCCGGCCACCGGCTGCTGCTGCTGGGCACGGTGGACGTGTGGGTCGGGCGCATCGCGGGGCTGCGCGACCGCCTGGACGAGCGGATCGCCGTCCCCTACCCGCCCCTGCCCCTCATCGAGCAGCTGTCGGACAAGGAGGGCTTCGCGGCGGCCTGCCAGCAGGTGGGCATTGCCCACCCGGTGACCCGGTTCCTGCCGGACCAGGCCCCCGAGACGGACGTCGCCGGTCTGGTCGAGGACCTGCGCTGGCCGCTCGTGGCCAAGGCCGCCGACTCCGTCTCGTTCAGCACGCTCGTCTACGAGGGCAAGCAGAAGGTTGCCTACTGCGACGACCTCGACTCCCTGATCGCCTTGCGCCGCACCATGTCCGGGGCAGGGTATGCCGGTGCGCTGGTGGTGCAGGAACGCATCCCGGGAGGCGACGAGCAGATGCGCGTTCTCACGACCTACAGCGACCGCTCGGGCAGGGTGCGGTGGGGCCGGCTGGGTCAGGTGCTCCTCGAGGACCACGACCCGGCGATGATCGGCAACCCCCTCGCGGTGATGCACGGTGCGAGCAGCACCGCGCTCGCCGAGATCACCCGGCTGCTGGAGCAGGTCGGCTGGACCGGCTACGCCAACTTCGACCTCAAGGTCGACCCGCGCGACGGCACCGAGTACTTCTTCGAGCTCAACCCCCGGCTCGGCCGCTCGCACGCCTACCTGCACGCGGCCGGCCATCCGCTGGCCGCCCCCCTCGTCCGGGAGTACGTCGAGGGCCGCGACCCCTTCGACGACGTCGACCCGGGGCCGGAGACCGACGACTGGCTCTACTCGATCGTCCCGGTGCCGCTGCTGATGCGCTACGTCACCGACAAGGAGAACCGCGCCCGGCTCGCCACCATCCGCAAGGGCGGGCGGGTGATCCGTCCACTCCGGTACTCCGTGGACAGCGGCGCCGAGCGGCGCGTGGCGCAGCTGAAGAGCGACGCGCTGTACGCCCGCAACTTCGCCACGCACTACCGCCGGCCGGTGACCTCGTGAGCGGGAGGGACGTCGGGGGCGCGGGCGACGTCGGGGGCGTCGGCGCGACGCCTCCGCTCCTGCCGGGCACGTGGCGTCGTCCGGTCCTCGGGGTCCTGGGCGGGATGGGTCCGGCCGCCACGGTGAGCTTCCTCGACGCGCTGGTCCGGGCCACCCCGGCCGACCGCGACCAGGACCACATCGACACCGTCGTGCTGGGTCACGCCACCACCCCCGACCGCACCGCCCGGCTGCTCGACCTCTCCCAGCCCGACCCCACGCCATACCTGATGGGGGACCTGGAGCTGCTCGCGCGGCTCGGGGCCGCCTGCGCCGTCATCGCGTGCAACACCGCGCACGCGTTCCTGCCGCGCGAGCTCCCGCTGCCGCTCCTGTCGCTGGTGCGCGTGGGTGCAGAGGCGGCCGTCGAGCGGGCCCGCGAGCACGCCGCCGGGCGGCAGCCCGGGGTCAGGGTCCTGGCCACCGACGGCACGCTCCTCAGCAGGGTCTACCAGGAGGCCCTGACCGACCTCGGCGCCGAGGCCCTGCTCCCGCCCGAGGACGGTCAGCGGGCGGTGATGGCGATGATCTACGACGGGGTCAAGGCCGGGCTGGACGTGCCTGGTGACGACTTCCTGGCGCTCCTCGAGCGTCTGCGCGGCGACGCCGACGCGGTCCTCCTCGGGTGCACCGAGCTGTCCGTGCTGGCCGGGCAGGCGGGGGAGCGGCTGCCCCGGTATGCCGTGGACGCCCAGGCCGCGCTCGTCGCGCGCGTGGTCGCCGAGGTGGGCTGAGGCTCGGCAACTCGCGGCAACCCGGCATGGACGCTGCAGCGGCGCCGCTACGGTGACCGTCATGACCCCGCTCCCCGATCCCGCGCCCGGTGTCCCCGTCCACCTCGTGGTCATGGGGGTGTCCGGGACCGGCAAGACGACGATCGCCGGGGCGCTGCGCGACCTGCTGGGCTGGCAGTTCGCAGAGGGGGACAGCTACCACCCGCCGGAGAACGTCACCAAGATGGCCCGCGGGCGGCCTCTCATGGACGAGGACCGGTGGCCGTGGCTGGAGACGTTGTGCCGGTGGACGGCCGAGCGGGACGCGGAGGGGCTGCCCACGATCCTGACCTGCTCGGCGCTGAAACGCTCCTACCGCGACGTGCTGCGGCGCGGGGGCGAGGGCACCTTCTTCGTCCACCTCGTCGGTGACAAGGGTCTGCTGCTCGAGCGGATGCAGCACCGCCCGGGCCACTTCATGCCGCCGACCCTGCTCGAGTCGCAGCTCGACACCCTGCAGGACCTTGGACCCGACGAGCGCGGCATGCTCGTCGACGTCGCCAACCCTCCGGAGCGGGTCGCGCGCATGGTGCTGGCGCAGCTGGACGTCCCTGCGGGGAACGTGCAGACGCCCTCAGAGGAGCTCTAGGCCCTCGGCGACGACCCGGCCGCGGTGCAGGACCGTCCGGTCCGGCAGCCGGTCCATCACCGCAGCCGTCGGTGTCTCGCCGCCCACGAGCAGCAGGTCGGCGCGGTCGCCGACGAGCAGGCCTGGGCGGTCGTCCGTCCCGGTGAGACGCCGAAGGCCGCGGTCCATGATCGACGCCCCGCCGCGCGAGGCGACCGCCAGACAGTGCTCGACAAGCTCGTCGCGACGGAATCCGTGCGTGAACGCCAGCTGCCACGTCCGGTCCAGCATGTCGGCGTTGCCGTAGGGCGACCAGTAGTCGCGCTGCCCGTCCTCCCCGAGGCCGACCCGGACCCCGTGCTCGACCAGCAGCTCCAGGGGGAGGTTCTGGCGGCCGCCGGGCGCCACGGTCGTCGTCGCGACGTCCGCCTCGGCGAACCGTTCCACGAGCGACCGCGTCTGCGTCTCGGTGCCGTCCCACAACCCGTAGCCGTGGGAGACGACGACGTGGCCGTGCATGCCCAGCGCCACGGTCCGCTCGAGGATGAGGCCGGCGGAGAACCGGCCGAGGTCGCCCGGCTCGTGCAGGTGCACGTCCACCGGCACGCCATACCTCTCCGCCAGCCCGAAGACGATGTCCAGGTGACGGACCGGGTCGCGGTCCAGGCTGCACGGGTCGATCCCGCCGACGACGTCGGCGCCTGCCCGCAGGGCGTCCTCGAGCACCTGCGCCGAGCCCTCCTCGAGCAGCAGCCCCGCCTGCGGGAAGGCGATGACCTGCACCTCGGCCCGGTCGCGGTGGGTCTCGCGCGCGGCCAGCACCGCCACGAGACGCTCCAGCCCGGCGTCCACGTCGACCTGCGCGAAGGAACGGACCCGGGTCGTCCCGCGGGCGACCATCATCCCCAGGGTCTGCGCGACCCGCTCGGTGATGCCGACCTCGGCCCCGCGCCAGTGCTCCCGGTCGTTGAGCATCATCGCCCAGACCCCGGGCCCCCCGGTGTGCGGCCGGAACGGAAGGCCGAGCCGCGTCGAGTCCAGGTGCACGTGCACGTCGGCGAACGCCGGCAGCAGCAGACGGGCCCTGCCGTCGACGTCGTCCGGACCGGCCGCCGCCTCCCTGGCGGACGAGATCTCGGCGACCACCTCGCCGTCCAGGCGGACGTCGGACAGGTCCCCTCCCCAGGGGCGGCATCGGCGGATCCACATGGACACCCAGGCTAGGGCGTACCGCATACCCTGGGGGCGTGCTGACCCAGGACCTGCCCCGCGACTGGTGGAAGAGCGCCGTCGTCTACCAGATCTACCCCCGCAGCTTCGCCGACAGCGACGGTGACGGGATCGGCGACCTGCGCGGGATCATCGACCACCTCGGTCATCTCGAGGCGCTGGGCGTCGACGTCCTCTGGCTCAGCCCGGTCTACCGCTCGCCGCAGGACGACAACGGCTACGACATCAGCGACTACCAGGACGTCGACCCGATCTTCGGCACGCTCGCGGACCTCGACGCCCTGATCGCGGCGGCGCACGCCCGCGGTATCCGGGTCGTCATGGACCTCGTGGTCAACCACACCTCCGACGAGCACCCCTGGTTCGTCGAGAGCCGGTCGTCGCGGACCTCTCCCCGGCGGGACTGGTACTACTGGCGGGACGAGCCCAACAACTGGGGCTCCTTCTTCTCCGGCTCCGCCTGGGAGCCGGACGAGGCCACCGGCCAGCACTACCTGCACCTCTTCAGCCGCAAGCAGCCGGACCTCAACTGGGAGAACCCGGAGGTCCGGGAGGCCGTCTACGCGATGATGCGCTGGTGGCTCGAGCGCGGGGTCGACGGCTTCCGCATGGACGTCATCAACCTCATCGACAAGCCAGGGGGGCTCCCGGACGGCCGGGTCGGGCCGGGCGACCTGTGGGGGGACTCGTTCTCGATGGTCGCCAACGGCCCGCGCGTCCACGACCACCTGCGGGAGATGCAGGACCGGGTTTTCGCGGACCACCCCCACGCCTTCCTCACCGTGGGCGAGATGCCCGGGGTGGGCGTCGGTCAGGCCGCGCTCTTCACCGACCCCGCACGGCGCGAGGTCGACATGGTCTTCCAGTTCGAGCACGTCGACCTCGACTCAGGGCCGGGGGGCAAGTTCGACGTCGTGCCGCTGGCCATGCCGCGGCTGCGCGAGAGCCTCATGCGCTGGCAGGTCGGGCTCGCCGAGGTGGGGTGGAACTCCCTCTACTGGGACAACCACGACCAGCCCCGAGCGGTCTCGCGCTTCGGCGACGACGACGAGGTGTGGCGGGAGCGCTCGGCCAAGACCCTCGCCACGGTGCTGCACACCCTGCGCGGCACGCCCTACGTCTACCAGGGCGACGAGCTCGGGATGACCAACGTGCCCTTCGACTCCCCCTCGGACTTCCGGGACATCGAGTCGCTCAACTACGTCCGCGAGCAGACCGCAGCCGGGGCGTCGTTCGGGGACCTGCTCGCCGGGCTGCGCGCCAAGTCGCGCGACAACGCCCGCACACCGATGCAGTGGACGGGTGGGTTGCACGCTGGATTCACCACCGGAGAGCCATGGATTCCTGTGCCGCCCAACGCTTCCCGCGTCAACGCGGAGTCGCAGGTGGGCGTCCGGGGCTCGGTGTTCGAGCACTACCGGGTACTGGTGGCGCTGCGTCACGAGGAGCCGGTCGTCGCACGCGGCAGCATCACCCCGCTCGCGATGGACCACCCCGACCTGTGGGCCTTCGGCCGGGCCCACGACGGCGTCGAGCTGCTCACGCTCGCGGCGTTCGGGCGCGAGCCGGTGACGGTGCCCGCCGAGATGCTGCAGGGCTGGACGGACGCCGCAGCCGTGGTCACCACCTCGGCCGGGGCCGCCACGTCCCTGCTCGGGAGCGGCGTGCTGCCCGGCTGGGAGGCCGTCGTCCTGCGACGGGTGTCGCGGGCCGTCTGACCCGACCGGGGTCAGCGCAGCTGCGGGAGCACCTCCGCACCGAAGGTGTCGACGAACCGGGCCTGGTCCCGGCCGACGAAGTGCAGGTAGACGTCGTCGAAGCCGAGGGCGGCATACTCCGCCAGCCATTCCCGGTGGCGACCCAGGTCGGTGGAGATGCGCACGTGGTCGTGCACCACCGCAGGCGTGACCGGCTCGGACATGACGTCGAAGGCCTCTGGTGTGGCGGTGTCCCAGTTGACCGGCTCGGCGAAGACGTTGCTGCGCCACTGGTCGTGGGCGATGCGCTCGGCCTCGTCCTCGTCCGGGGCCCAGGACAGGTGGACCTGCAGCGACGCCCGGCCCCGGCCGCCCGCGTCGCGGTAGGCGGCGAGCAGCTCGCGCAGCCGGTCCTCCGGCTGGTTGAGCGTCACCAGCCCGTCGGCCCACCCGGCCACCCGTGCGGCGCTCTCCACCGAGACGGCAGGACCGACGAGCAGCGGCGTCGGGTCTGCCCTCTCCCAGACCCTCGCGCGGTCGACCGTGACCAGGCCGTCGTGCGAGACCTCCTCGCCCGCCAGCAGCCGTCGGATCACGTCCACGCACTCCTCCAGCCGGGCCGTGCGCACCTCCTTGCGCGGCCAGGCCGCACCCGTGACGTGTTCGTTCACGTTCTCGCCGCTGCCCAGCGCCACCCAGAAGCGGCCGGGGAACATCTGGCCCAGGGTGGCGATCTTCTGCGCGTGCACGGCGGGGTGGTAGCGCTGGCCCGGTGCCGACACGCAGCCCAGCTGCAGGTCGGTCGTGGCCAGCACCGCCCCGAGCCATGCCCACGCATAGCCGGAGTGGCCCTGCCGGGCGCCCCAGGGGAAGAGGTGGTCGGAGCACATCGCCATCTCGAAGCCCGCCTGCTCGGCGTGCTGGACGTCCGCCAGCAGCTGGCGGGGGCTGATCTGCTCGTGCGAGGCGTGGAAGCCGAAGCGGGTCATCGTGGTCCTTGTCTGTGTCAGGGGATGGCCAGGCGGCCCTGGGGGCGGAGCCCTGCCCACCGCACGCCGTAGCCGTCGAGCTGGACGGGCAGCACGCCACCCTTCTCCACCGCCAGCGTCTCGTGCGAGAGGAGGTCGGTCAGGTGCGGGTCGGGGATGGGGCCGTCGACGGACACCTGCACGGTCACCGGTTCCGCCCCCAGGTTGTGCACCGCCAGCACCGCCGAGCCGTCGATGTCGAGCCGGTGGGCCAGCACCTGGTGGCCAGCGTCGTGCTCGAGCACGGTGAGCTCGCCCCAGCCCACCTCGGGGCAGGTGCGCCGGACGTCGATGAGTCGTCGGATCCAGGACAGCAGCGAGTCCGGGTCGTGCTGCTGGGTGAGCACGTTGACGTGCTCGGGGCCGTAGGGGCCGGGCACCACCCGCTGCACGAGCTTCGAGGGCCGTGCGGTGGAGAACCCGCCGTTCTTCCCAGGGCTCCACTGCATCGGCGAGCGCACCGCCATCCGGCCCTCGGCCTGCAGGTCCTCGCCCATCCCGATCTCCTCGCCGAAGTAGAGGGCAGGGGTCCCGGGCAGCGAGAACATCAGCGAGTAGGCCATCGCGACCCGCCGTGGGTCACCGCCCAGCATCGGGGGCAGCCGTCGCTTGAGCCCGCGGTCGTAGACCTGCATCTCCTCCTCCGGGCCGAAGGCGTCGAAGACCTCCTGCCGCTCGTCGTCGGTGAGCTTGTCGAGGGTCAGCTCGTCGTGGTTGCGCAGGAAGGTCGCCCACTGGCAGGTCCGGTGGAGCCGGGGGCGCCCCTGCAGTGCCTCGACGATCGGTCGCACGTCCTCGCGGGCCATCGCCAGGTAGCACGCCTGCATCGTGATGAAGTCGAACTGCATGTGCATCTCGTCGGCGGAGTCCCCGCCGAAGAAGCGCAGCTGCTCCTCGCGGCCCATGTTGACCTCGCCGAGCATCATCGCCGACCCCTGGCGGCGGGAGAGGAAGTCGCGCAGCTGCCTCATGAAGCGGTGCGGGTCCACGACATACTCCGGGGACCCCGTCATCTCGGCGGACTGGCCCAGGAAGGGCACGCCGTCGACCCGGAACCCGTCGACCCCCAGCTGCAGCCAGAAGCCGACCGTGCGCATGATCTCGTCGACGACGGCCGGGTGGTCGAGGTTGAGGTCGGGCTGGTGCGTGTAGAAGTGGTGCAGGTAGTACTCCCCGGTCCTCTCGTCCAGCTCCCAGATCGAGTCCTCCTTGTCGGGGAAGACGACCTGGTCGGAGGTGTCGCCCGGGTCGTCGGGGCGCCACACGTAGAAGTCGCGGTAGCGGTTCTTCGCCGGGTCCTTCTCCTTGCGGGAGGCCTTGAACCACGGGTGCTGGTCGCTGGTGTGGTTGATGACCAGGTCGGTGATGACCTTGATGCCGCGGTCGTGCGCGAGGCGGACGAGCTCCACGAACTGCCCGAGGTTGCCAAGCCGCTCGTCGACGCCGTAGTAGTCCATGACGTCGTAGCCGTCGTCGCGGTCGGGGCTGGGGTAGAACGGCATGAGCCACAGGCAGGTGACGCCCAGGTCGGCCAGGTAGTCGATCCGCTGGGCGAGTCCCTCGAGATCACCCACCCCGTCGCCGTCGGCGTCGTAGAAGGTCTCCACGTCCATGGAGTAGACGATGGCGTTCTTCCACCACAGGTCGCTGGTGTCGGTGATGCGCATGCCCCCACCCTTGCCGAACGGGGACCAGTCCGCCACCGCTGCGCCGCGGCCCGAGCTCCGCACCCGGCGCGACAGGACCTCTCCCAGACCGTTCTGTCCTATCGTGGGTCGATGTCGACCACGTCGGCGGTGTCGGCCGGGGACCTGCTCCCGCACGGCGTCGTCACGTTCCTGTTCACCGACATCCAGGGCTCCACCCAGCTCCTGCGTCGACTCGGTGACGGCTACCCCGAGGTGCTGGGGACGCACCAGCGGTTGCTCCGGGAGATCTTCGCCCGGCACCGCGGGTGCGAGGTCGACACCCAGGGAGACTCGTTCTTCGTCGCGTTCTCCTCGGTCCGCGAGTCGATCGCCGCGGCGGGGGAGGCGCAGCAGGCTCTGTACGGGTACCCGTGGCCCCACGGTGAGCCGGTCCTGGTGCGGATGGGGCTCCACACCGGCGAGGCACTGCTGGTGGACGGCCACTACGTCGGGATGGACGTCCACCGGGCCGCCCGCATCGCGAACGCCGGCCACGGCGGCCAGGTGCTCGTGTCCGCGCGCTCCCTCGAGCTGGCGGGAGGGACGCCGGTCAAGGACCTCGGTGAGCACCGCCTCAAGGACCTGGAGCGACCGGAGCGTCTCTACCAGCTGCTGGTCGAGGGTGTCCCCGACACGTTCCCGGCCCTGAAGTCCCTGGGGTCGCCCACGAACGTGCCGCACCACGTCAGCAGCCTGGTCGGACGGAGCGAGGAGCGGCGCCAGCTGCGGGCGCTGCTCGAGGACCCGGCGGTCCGCCTCGTGACGGTGACGGGCATGGGTGGCACGGGCAAGACGCGCCTCGGGGCGCACGTCGCGCTGGAGGCCCTGGAGCTCTTTCCCGACGGCGTCTACTTCGTCGACCTCTCCGCCGTGAGCTCCCCGGCTGCCGTGGCTCCGGCGATCGCGGAGGTGCTGGGGGTGACGGCCGAGGGCGACGCCTCGGTTGAGGAGCGGCTGCGCCAGCACCTGGCGAACCGGACACTCCTGCTCCTGCTCGACAACGTCGAGCACGTCCTGCCCGCCGGGGTGATGGTCTCGGCACTGCTCGAGGCCACCACCCGCGTCACGGTCCTCGCGACGAGCCAGTTCCCGCTCGGGATCCAGGGGGAGCACGAGTACCCGCTCGACACACTGTCGCTGCCTGCCGACGACTCCCTCGCGCAGGTCGGTGCCAGCGACGCCGTCCAGCTGTTCGTGCAGCGAGCGACCCAGGTGCGACCGAGCTTCCGTCTCACGATCCAGAACGCGGCCGCGGTGGCGCAGGTGTGCCGGCTGCTCGACGGACTGCCCCTCGCCATCGAGCTCGCTGCCGCACGGACGAGGCTGTTCACGCCGCAGGTGCTGGTGCGGCGGCTCGACGACCGGCTCGGCCTGCTGAGCGGCGGCCCGGCCGACGCCCCCGAGCGGCACCGCGGGCTGCGGGCGACGATCGACTGGAGCGTCGACCTGCTGTCCGCCGAGGAGCGTCAGTTCTTCAGCGATCTCTGCGTGTTCAGCGGTGGGGCCAGCCTCGAGGCGGTCGAGGCCGTGGTCCCCGTCAGCGACGGCCACGCGCTCGACCTGCTGGAGTCGCTCGTCAACCACAGCCTCGTCCGGCAGCGTCAGCCCGACCACGGCGAGCCACGGTTCCAGATCCTGCAGGTGCTGCGCGACTATGGCCTCGAGGTCGCGCGCGCTAGCCCTGCTCGTCTCCAGGCCGTGCGGGTGCGGCACGCGGACCACTTCCTCGACCTGGCGACCCGGGTGAGGGGTCCGAACCCGGGCCCGGCTCCCCAGGAGCACGTGCTCGACGAGGAGCGGGACAACCTCGAGGCGGCGCTGCAGTTCTGTCTCGACGAGGCCGCGCGCGGGGATGGCGCAGCCGGGGACAGAGCGGTGCGTCTCGCAGGCAGGCTGGGTCACCACTGGTACATGCACGGGCAGGCCAGGGAAGGAAGTCGCCTGCTGGAGCTGGCGCTCGCCTCCTCGCCTCACCCGCCCGCCGACGATGAGGCGCTGGCGCTGCACTTTCTCGGTGTGCTCCTGCAGCACACGGGTCAGGCCAACCGTGCGGTCGAGGTGCTCGAGCGAGCGGTCGCCCTCCGCCAGGAGGCGGGGGACCGCGACGGCGAGGCAGCCAGCCTGAACAGCCTCGGTGCCGGGCTCCGGTACCTCTCCCGACTCCAGGAGGCGCAGGACCGACTGTGGGAGGCTGCCGCGATCCGCAAGGAGCTCAACCAGCAGGGCGGGCTCATCAACGTCCACAACAACATCGGTCTGGTGCTGGTGGACCGGGGCCGCGTCGCCGAGGCGAAACGGTTGTTCGCCGACAACCTCGTGCTCGACCGTGAGCGCGGCGACGCCTGGGGCGCCGCCTGCTCGATGCTCAACCTCGGCGTGGCCCAGCTCGTGGAGGACGACCCCGACGGAGCAGCACCACTGATCGGCGACGCTCTCGGGGTGTTTCTCGAGCAGGAGGACTCTGACGGAGCTGCCGAGACGCTCGAGGCGTGCGTGGGGGTCGGGGTCGCGCGGGGGAGGTGGACCGCTGCGGCGCGGGTCGCCGCTGCGACCGAAGCCTTCCGCCGCCGCACCGGGCTCGTCGCCAGCGGGCCCGAACGGGTGCTGATCGACCGGTGGACGGTGCGCTGCCGGGAGGAGCTGTCCGCGGAGGCCTTCCAGCAGGCCTGGTCCGAAGGCGCGCAGATGACCCTCGAGCAGGCGGCGGCGTACGCCCGCAGCGAGGTCCTCCGGACGCCACGGACCACAGACTGACAGGAAGACCACGACGGGGCCGCCACCGCTGGTGCGGTGACGGCCCCGTGGTCGGGTCCTGCGGGGGGCTCAGCCCTGCGGGCTCTGGTCCCAGGGCTTGCGCTCACCCTCCGGCCGCTCCCAGGAGTGCGCGCCCGGCTGGTCACGGTGCGCCGGTGCCGTCGGGGCCTCGACCGCCGGCGTGTCCTGCCCGAGCAGGTCGGTGAGGTCCTCCTGCTGCGGCAGCTCTCCCAGCTCGGGGGAGCGAGCCTGTCGGCGAGCCTTCTCGGCCGCCGCGGCGACTGCCTTGTCGGCCTCCTCCTTGCTGCGGCCCTTCGTGGCCCCCTCGGCGTCCCGGGAGGCGTCCTCGGCCTCCGCGCGGGCCCGGCGCAGCGCCTCGCGCGGGTCCTCCAGGGTGGGGGTGTCCATGTCGTCGTAGGTCACCTGGCCGGCGTCGGGGCGCAGCCCGATCGACGGGCCGTCCAGCCCGGCGTCGCTGCCGCCCCCGCTGCCGCCGCCGAGCGCCTTGCCGATGCCCGAGAGGGCCGCGGTGAGCTCGGTGGGCACGACCCACATCTGGTTGGACTCGCCCTTGGCGATCTCCGGCAGCATCTGGAGGTACTGGTAGGCCAGCAGCTTGCTGTCCGGGTTGCCCTTGTGGATGGCGTCGAAGACCTGCAGGATCGCGCGGGCCTCACCCTGGGACTCGAGGATCGCCGACTGGGCGGTGCCCTCGGCGCGCAGGATCTGGGCCTGCTTCTCGCCCTCCGCCGTGAGGATCTGGGACTGCTTGACGCCCTCCGCGTTGAGGATGGTGGCGCGCCGGTCGCGCTCGGCACGCATCTGCTTCTCCATCGAGTCCTGCACCGAGGCGGGCGGGTCGATGGCCTTGAGCTCGACGCGGTTGACCCGGATCCCCCAGCGGCCGGTGGCCTCGTCGAGCACGCCGCGCAGCTGGCCGTTGATCATGTCGCGGCTGGTCAGCGTCTGCTCCAGGTCGAGGGAGCCGATCACGTTGCGCAACGTGGTGACGGTCAGCTGCTCGATGCCCTGGATGTAGTTGGCGATCTCGTACGTCGCCGCCTTGGGGTCGGTGGGCTGGAAGTAGATGACGGTGTCGATCGAGACGACCAGGTTGTCGCTGGTGATCACCGGCTGCGGCGGGAAGCTGACGACCTGCTCGCGCAGGTCGACGACCGCGCGGGGGCGGTCGACGAACGGGATCAGGAAGTGCAGGCCGGCGTCGAGGGTGCGGTCGTACTTGCCGAGCCGCTCCACGATGACGGCCGTGGCCTGGGGGACGATGCGGATCGCGCGCGCGATCGCGGTGATGACGAACAGCGCCAGGAGGGCGACGACCGCCCAGACGACGATGCTGATGGGGTCCGGCATGAACTTTCTCCTTGGATGTCAGTGACGTGCGTGTCTGCGGGGTGCCGGCTCAGGCCTCGAACGGCTTGTCCTCCGGTGTCGCTACGCCGACGACGGCGGTGGCGCCGTCGATGCGCACCACGGTGACGATCTCGCCGGTGCCGAAGGTCTGCCCCTCCAGCTCGGCCCGTGCGGTCCACTGCTCACCCCGCAGCTTGACCAGCCCGGCCCGGTCGGTGACCTCCTCGAGGACGGTGGCCGGACGGCCGACGTTGCCCCCGATGCCGATCGTGGAGTCCGCACCGCGCACGCGCAGGTGGCGCAGCGCGATGGGACGCAGGGCGAGCACCAGCAGGGAGGACGCGGCGAGGAAGACGAGGATCTGCCCGATGATGCCCAGCCCGGCGCCCGCGACGACGGCGGCCACCAGGGCTCCGAGCGCGAGCATGAGGAAGAGCAGGTCCAGCGTGGTCATCTCCACCACACCGAACGCGAGCGCCGCACCGATCCACAACAACCACGGGGATTCCCTGAGCCAGTCCATGCAGCCTCCTTGGTCTGTGTGCCCGCCAGTGTATGGGGTGGACGTCCCGCGACCCCGGACGGTTCCACGGGGCCACCAGACAGGGGGCTACCAACGGCAGGGGCTACCCGGCACCGGCTACCAGAGGGAGGGGCCGACGAGGACCGGGGTGCTCGGCGCGGGCCGCTCGGCCGGCGCCGGCGCGACCGGCTGCGGTGCGGACCCGCCGGTCAGCGCCCGCGCGATGATCCCGAAGACCTGCTCGGTCTCGATCAGGAAGGCGTCGTGGCCGTAGGGCGAGTCGATGACTGCGAGCTCGCGACAGGCCGGCGAGGAGGCGAGCGCCCGGCCGTCGGCCGGCGTGAAGAGCCGGTCGCTGCTGACCACCCCCACCGTCAGCTCGGCAGTGATGCGGCGCAGCGCCGCCTCCACCCCGCCGCGACCCCGGCCCACGTCGTGGCTGTTCATGGCCTCGGTGAGCACCAGGTAGGAGTTGGCGTCGAAACGGCGAGCGAGCTTCTTGCCGTGGTGCTCGAGGTAGGACTGCACGGCATACCTGCCCCCGCGCAGCGGCTCCTCGCCGTCCTGGGCGCACGCACCGAAGCGCAGGCCCAGCTCCTCGGCGGAGCGGTAGGTCGCGTGCGCGATCTGCCGGGCGATCTCCAGGCCCTGGCGCGGCCCAGGACCCGGGTAGTAGTCGCCGCCGTGGAAGGCCGGGTCCAGGCGGATGGCGTGGCACTGCGGCACCGACCAGGCGATCTGGTCGGCCGTGGCGGCGGCGCTCGCGGCGAGGACCACGCACCGCCGCACGCGCCCGGGGTAGCTGACCGCCCACTCGAGCGACCGCATGCCCCCGACCGAGCCGCCGACCACGAGGGCGAACTGGTGGATGCCGAGGGCGTCCGCGAGCCGGGCCTCCGCGCGGACCTGGTCGCGGACCGTGATCCGCGGGAAGGATGAGCCGTAGGGACGGCCGTCCGGGGCCTTCGACGACGGGCCGGTCGTGCCCCGGCACCCGCCGAGCAACGCCGGGGCGACGACGAAGTGGTCGTCGGTGTCGACCGGTCGTCCAGGCCCGACGAGACCGGGCCACCACCCGGGGGTCGGGTGGTCCGGCCCGCGCTCGCCGACGACGTGGCTGTCGCCGGTCAGGGCGTGCAGGACCAGGACCGCGTTGTCACGGGCGGCGTTGAGCCGACCCCAGGTCTGGTAGGAGACCCGCAGGTCTTCCAGCTGCTCCCCGCCGTCGAGCGGCAGGGCTCCCAGCGACAGGGTGCGTCGGCGCGACGCCGGGACGTCGCACGGGACGGTGGCCACGGGTCAGGCCGCCTCGGTCGCGCGGACGACCTGCGCCGCGGCCAGGAAGCCGGTCTCGAGGTCGGCCCAGATGTCCTCGACGCCCTCGATGCCGACGGCCAGCCGCACCAGCCCGGGCGTCACGCCCGCGGCCTGCTGCGCCTCCTCCGAGAGCTGGCTGTGCGTGGTGGAGGCCGGGTGGATGACCAGCGAGCGCACGTCGCCGATGTTGGCCACGTGGCTGTGCAGCTCGAGGGCGGAGACGAAGGCGCGTCCGGCCTCGGCACCACCGGCGATCTCGAAGGCCAGGACGGCGCCCGCGCCCGCGGGCAGGTACTTCTGCGCGAGCGCGTGGGACGGGTGGTCCGGCAGTCCGGCGTAGTGGACCTGCTGGACCTGCTCGTGCGCGGCGAGCCGCTCCGCGACCACGCGGGCGTTCGCGACGTGCCGCTCGACCCGCAGCGAGAGGGTCTCGATCCCCTGCGCGATGAGGAAGGCGTTGAACGGCGAGACCGCCGGGCCGAGGTCGCGCAGGAGCTGCACGCGGGTCTTGAGGATGTAGGACAGGTTGACCCCGAAGATGCCGTCCTTGCCCAGGGTCTCGGCGTAGACCAGGCCGTTGTAGCTGGGGTCGGGGGTGGTGAACCCGGGGAAGCGGTCGTTCTGCGCGTAGTCGAAGGTCCCGCCGTCGACGATGACGCCGGCGATCGCGGTGCCGTGGCCGCCGAGGTACTTCGTCGCGGAGTGGACCACGACGTCGGCGCCGTGCTCGAACGGCCGGGTCAGGTAGGGCGTGGCGATCGTGTTGTCGACGATGAGCGGCACCCCGACCTCGTGGGCGACGTCGGCGACCGCCCGGATGTCCAGCACCTCGCTGCTGGGGTTGGCGATCGTCTCGCCGAAGAACGCCTTGGTGGTGGCGCGGGCGGTCGCCCGCCAGGACTCGGGGTCGGTCGGGTCGGGCACGAAGCTGACCTCGATGCCGAGCCGGGGCAGGGTGTGGGCGAAGAGGTTCTGGGTGCCGCCGTAGAGGCTGGGGCTGGCCACGATGTGGTCGCCAGCGCCGGCGATGTTGAGGATCGCCAGCGTGATCGCCGAGGAGCCGGAGGCGACCAGCAGGGCGCCGACGCCGCCCTCGAGGTCGGCGATGCGGTTCTCCACGACCTCCTGGGTCGGGTTGGTGATCCGCGTGTAGATCGGACCGAGCTCGGCCAGCGCGAAGCGGTTGGCCGCCTGGTCGGCGTCCTCGAAGACGTAGGAGGTGGTCTGGTAGATCGGCAGGGCCCGGGCGCCGGTGGCGGTGTCGGGGGTCTGGCCGGCGTGGATCTGACGGGTGGTGAAGGAGTGGGTCACGAGCTGCTCGTTTCGGGGCGAAGGGTTCGGCAGGGGCGGTGTGCTCGCTCTGCTGAGCCCTCCTCGGCAGCGTGGAGGTGTGCCGTGCGGCCGCGGACAGGGCGCAGGGTGCTGCGGAGGCGGGGCTCAGCAGCTGCGCATTCGGCGGCGGTCGGTGGGCATGGGTGATGTCTACCAGCGGCAAACGCCCGAAGTCAATGCGCCCTGCCACCCGGACCACCGCTCCATACGGTGGATCCTGCGGTCATCACTACTCTGTGTGCAGATCAGTCGGGCGTGGGGGCCCTTTCCGGCAGGAGGGGGTCGGCTCGACCCCCTCCACCGATGTTCACGGCAGGTCGACCACCCACCCGCCCTCGAGGGTGTCCAGGTCGAACCGGGACAGACCCTGCCAGCTCAGCGCCCACAGGTCCTCGCCGATCACCAACGTCCGGGACGGGGGCTCGCCCCACTCCTGCGTCGTCGGGGTCGTGGACACCCGTCCGCCCTCGACGAGGGTGCCCTCGCCGACCGTCATCGTCAGCACCCCGGCGAAGGTCGAGGGCTTGTCCCCGGGCTTCTCGGTCCAGCTGTGCGCCGGTAGGACCACCTGGCCGGTCTGGGGCCAGAGCAGGAACGCACGGTGGTCGCCCTCGACCGGGGACCAGGTGTCCGGCCAGGTCAGCACCGTGGTCTGCACGGGGGCGGAGAGGTCCCGGATGTCGAACAACGAGACCTGAAGGCCGTTGGTCTGGCCGGTGTCGACGTCGGCGTCCTGACCGACCCCCAGCAGCCAGCCGTCGGCGACCGGGTGCAGGTAGGCGGAGTAGCCCGGGATCTTCAGCTCGCCGGCCACGGTGGGTGCGGCCGGGTCGGAGGTGTCGACCAGGTAGAGCGGGTCGGTCTGCCGGAAGGTGACGATCGCGGCGAGGTCGTCGCTGAGGTAGCGCACCGCCCGGATCTGCTCGGTCACGCCCAGGCCGTCGACCCGGCCGGTCTCGGTGAGGGCGTCGCCGTCCTCGCGCAGGACGACGAGCGCGGACTGGGACTGCTGCGACGCACCGGGCGGGTCGGTGGTCGTGGCCACCCTCAGCACGCCGTCCGCCTCGTCGAGCGACCACTGGCTCAGCAGCCGGCCGTCGACGCTCCCGGAGGCGCGGTACGTCGTGGCGTCCGGGTCCGAGATGTCGAAGGTGTGCAGATCGGTGCGGTTGGTCGGCTGCGGTCCTGGCCAGATGTCGGCACCCCCCGCCCACTGCCACATGTCCCACCCGCTGGTGGCGACGACGAGCCGGTCGGAGGAGGCGTACACCGTGCTGCCCGTCGCCACCAGCCCTGCCCCTGAGGTGGGGGCCGGGTCGGCGGCGGCCACGTCGAAGGTCAGGACGCTCATCGTCGACAGTCCGGCCGGGTCGCGCGGCCGGGCGATCTGGTCGCACCCCAGCAGCTGGTCGGTCGACACCGCCCGACCGTCGGCGTCGAGCACCTGGACGTGGGGCACCCAGTCGTCGATCGTCGTGGCCCGGATGAGGTCACGGTTGGCCTGCTCGGCCTCGTCCTCGGCGACGAGGGTGGAGTTGCGCGGCTGCGTCTGCTCCACGCCGGGCGGCTCGGACACCAGAACCATCCGCACCGTGTCCTCGACCATCCGCGCCGAGCGGTAGGAGCCCTCGATCCGCATCGAGCCCACGGTGCGCGGCTTCGCCGGGTCGCTGATGTCGACGGTGGTGACGATCGTGCGCGAGGGCGGGAAGGCCACGTGCCGGCCGTCGACGGGCTGTGCCCAGCCGCCCCACTCCTGGCCGAGCACGACGAGGGTGCTCCCGTGCAGCAGCAGCTCGGCAGCGGTGGCGCTGCGGCCCGGCACCGGCACCGTCGAGACGACCTCCTCGGACGCGACGTCGACGATGCGCACGGTGCCGTTGACGGCGGCGACGATGACCCGACCGTCGGTCTTGACGATGTCGGCCTCGTCGACGCCCTCCTCCTGCACGTTGGTGCTCGAGTGCTCGGGAGCCCCCGAGCCGGGGGCGGCGCCGTCGGCCGCAGAGGCCGCGTCGCCTCCCATCGAGTCCTCGGTGGCCATCGACCAGGTGCCGCCCCCGCCCAGTCCCCAGGGTCCGACGACCGCGAGGGCGTTGGCCTGGTAGTAGGTGAGCAGCTGCTCGCAACCGTCGAAGTCGGCGACGAACCCGACGGGGAGCGCGGTGACGGCGGCGCGGGCCTGCGTCTCGTCCCAGGGCCCGGGTGTGCCGGGCGGGTCCTGCGTCGAGGGGGCGGGTGCGCAGCCGGCCAGCGCCAGGGTGGCGGCGAGGGGGAGCGCCAGCAGGGAGAGGAGCGGTCGAGGCATCGGGGGCCTCCTGCGACGAGGGTGGCTGACGGCAGTGTCCTCCGTCGGACGCGGCCCCGACGGTCCCGGTTCCGCCGCCCCTCGCCGGCGATCACGCACGACGGCGCCGGGCGGACCGATGAGGTCCTGCCCGGCGCCGGACGGTGCGAGGAGCGCGCCGTCAGTCGTGGAGGTGGCTGGTCGTCGAGCGTCCCTTTCTCTTCGAGACCACGTAGCCCACGACGGCCACTGCGAGCAGGAGGGGGAGGAAGCGCACGGTCTCGCCCAGGATCGAGGCGACGATCCCGAAGGCGGCGAGGGCCCCGAGGCCGAGCACGACGAGCGAGCGCCCACGGCCCTCGCGGAGCGCGCCCTCCGCGTGGGTGCGCCCGCCCTGGTCGGGCAGGGCGGCCCAGGCGACGAGGTATGCCGCGATACCGGTCCCGAAGAACAGGGCCAGCACGACCGCGAAGAGGCGGACCGCGGCGACCGACAGACCGCTCTGGCGCGCGATGCCCGCGCACACGCCACCGAGGACGCCGTTCTCGGAGTCACGACGCAGCGGCGAGCGGCGCAGGGTCGCGAAGCCGCGGTCCAGGCTGCTGGGGCCGGGGACCGGGCCGCCGTTGCTGCTGGTCGCCCCGGTCCCGGAGCTCGGGCCCGCCTGGGTACCCGGGTCCTGGAGGGCGGCCGGTCGGACCCCCCAGACGTCCTGCTGGGGGGTCGGCCGGGGGCTCGATCCCGACAGGGGTGGGGTGGTGGGGACGGGGGTCTGCGGCTGGGTGTCGTTCATGGATCCATCGTGTCCCTCGAGGGGTGGTCCGGATCAGCCGGAGGACTCCCGAACCTCAGCGGGGGATATCCCCCGGGGAGGTTGGGGGGTCAGGAGGGACGACTGCTGACCAGCCCCAGCAGGGTCGACAGGGCGGTGAGCCCCGCGACGAGGACGGCTGCGCGCCCCACGCCGGTGCGCGCTGCCACCTGTGCGTCAGAAGTTGATCATGTGGCCGGCGATGCCGTGGACGGACTCCTTGACCGCTTCGCCGAGGGTCGGGTGCGCGAACACCACGCGGGACAGCTCGTCGGCGGTGAGGTCCCAGGTCTGCGCGACGTTGATCGCCGGCAGCAGCTCGGTGACGTCAGGGCCGATCATGTGGGCGCCGAGGATCTCGTTGTGCTCCGCGTCCGCCACGATCTTCACGAACCCGACGGGGTCGCCCAGCCCCATCGCCTTGCCGTTGGCGCTGAAGGGGAAGCTGGCGACCGTGATCTCGTGACCGGCGTCCTTGGCCTGCTGCTCGGTCAGCCCCATCGAGGCGACCTGCGGGTGGCAGTAGGTCGCGCGGGGGATCATCCGGTAGTCCAGCGGCATAGTCTCGGCGCCGGCGATGACCTCGGCAGCGATGATCCCCATGGCCTCGGCGACGTGCGCGAGCATGAGCTTGGCGGTCACGTCGCCGACCGCGTAGACGCCGTCGACGTTCGTGCGCATGTAGTCGTCGATGGCGATCGCGCCGCGGTCGGTCAGCTCGACGCCCGTCGTCTCCAGACCGAAGCCCTCGGTGCGCGGGGCGAAGCCGATCGCGGAGAGCAGACGGTCGGCCTCGAGGACCTTCTGGTCGCCGCCGGCGGCGGGGGAGACGGTCACCTTCACGCCCGACCCGGTGTCCTCGACGGACTCGACCTTGGTGCCGGTGAGGACCGTGACGCCCAGCTTCTTGTAGTGCTTGGCCAGCTCCTTGGACACGTCGGCGTCCTCGGCGGGGACCATCCGGTCCATGAACTCCACGATCGTCACGTCGACGCCGAAGTTGGTCATGACGTAGGCGAACTCGACGCCGATCGCGCCGGAACCGGCGATGATGATCGACCCCGGCAGCTCGTCGTCGAGGATCTGCTCCTCGTAGGTGACGACGTTCTTGCTCACCTCGACGCCGGGGAGCATCCGGGTCACCGAGCCGGTGGCGAGGATGAGGTTGTCGAACTCGAGCTGCTGGGTCTGGCCGTCGTTCAGCGCCACGTCCATGCTCTTCGGGCCGGTGAGGGTGCCCCAGCCGTCGATCTCGGTGATCTTGTTCTTCTTCATCAGGAAGTGGACACCCTTGACGATGCCTGCCGACACCTGGCGGCTGCGCGCGTGGGTGGGGCCGTAGGACATCGTGGCGTCGCCCTCGATGCCGTACTTCTTCTTGTCGTGGGTCAGCGTGTGCGCCAGCTCGGCGTTCTTCAGCAGCGCCTTGGACGGGATGCACCCGACGTTGAGGCAGACACCGCCCCAGTACTGCTTCTCGACGACGGCGACCTTCTTGCCCAGCTGGGACGCGCGGATCGCCGCGACATACCCACCAGGACCGGCGCCCAGGACAACAACGTCAAAGTGATCGGCCATGAGGGTCAGTATGCCGACACCCGGGGGGCGGCGCCCCCCGGGTCCCCCGGGTGTCGGCACGCCGACCGGTCAGTCCTCGATGATCTCGCCGTCGGCGACCTCGTCGGCGACCTCGTCGGCGACCTCGTCGTCGCGCTCGACCTCGGACTCGGCCAGCATGCGGTAGAGGTCGCGGCGGGCGCGGTCGATGACCTCGACGGCCTGCCGGGTCAGCGTGTCGTCACCGGCCTGGCCGACCGCCTGGGTGGCCATCGCCAGGCTGCCGAGGGCCTTGAACAGGGTGCCGCCCGTGCGCCAGGCGCTCTGGGCCTGACCGCCGTGCCCCTGACCGTGCGTGTGACGCGCGCTGCGCTCGCCCCGGGCCCCCCGTGGTCCGCGACCGGACCACGGGTCCTCCGGCTCCTCGCCGGAGCTCCAGGCCAGTGCCGGGCCGGACTCGGCGGCCTGCCGGCCGGCGTCGGTGAGCTGGTAGGCCTTGCGCCCGTCCACCTCTGCCTGCTCGACCAGGCCCTCGTCCTCGAGCTGCGCCAGCGCCGGGTAGATGGCGCCGGAGCTGGGCTGCCACGCCCCGCCGGTGCTCTCGGCGATCTCCTGCATGAGCTGGTAGCCGTTCATCGGCTCGCGCTGCAGCAGGTGGAGCACGGCGTTGCGGACGTCACCGCGGCGCGCCCGGCGGGCCCGCCCACCGGGACCGCCGGGGCCACGCTGTCCGCGGCGGCCCTCCTCGCCGGCCCACGAGCCGAAGCCCTGGCCCCAGCCGCCGCCTGTGCCGAACGGGCCCTGAGGCCCGAAGATCCCGCCCGGCCCCAGGGGGCCGCGCGGTCCGAAGGGGCCCTCGGGCCCGAAGAACTGCTCGGGGTCGAAGCCCCGGTTGCGGTAGGTCATGTCTGCCTCCAAGAAGGAATCCGGCAGCGCCCCTGAACGCGCGCTGCGTCATACCCAAGACTGACATGACCTATCAAGACATGTCAACGTTATATCGATAACGACGAGGCGATGCATAGTTGTGCGGTGAGTCACATATTCATCCAGGGGGTTGACGCTGGGGCACGGATGGGTCAGGGTGGGCCTATGCAGCTTTCCGTCGTCGTACTTATTACCGAGGGGCGCGCCCCGGCCTGATCACCAGCCGAGACGCGTCCTTCCCCTCGTTTGCCCTCCGGGCCGAGGGGTTTTTTGTTGCCGCAGCACCCGCCCCAGAGTGACCCCACGTCAAGGACTGACATGACCGCCACGCACCTGAGCAGCGACCCACTCGCCGACCGGGCCACGCCCGCCGCGCCGACCCGCACCGGGGCCCAGGCCCTCGTCGCCACGCTCGAGCGGATCGGCGTGGAGACGATCTTCGGGCTGCCGGGTGGGGCGGTCCTGCCGCTCTACGACGCGCTCTACCACGCCGAGCACCTGCGCCACATCCTCGTGCGGCACGAGCAGGGCGCCGGTCACGCTGCCCAGGGCTACGCGGCGGCCACCGGCAAGGTCGGTGTCTGCATGGCGACCAGCGGCCCGGGTGCGACGAACCTGGTCACGCCGCTGGCGGACGCCAACATGGACTCGGTCCCGATGGTCGCGATCACCGGCAACGTGGCCAGCACCGCGATCGGCACCGACGCCTTCCAGGAGGCCGACATCCGCTCGATCTCGATGCCGGTGACCAAGCACTCCTTCTTCGTCACCCGCGCCGACGAGGTCGCCGCGACCATCGCCTCAGCCTTCCACCTGGCCAGCTCGGGACGCCCCGGCCCGGTCCTGGTCGACATCACCAAGGACGCGCTGGTCGGTGCTGCGGCCGAGGGCCTGGTCGAGCTGCCGCTGCCGGGCTACCACGTGCCGCCGGCCCCCGCGCCGGAGGCGGTCCGGGACGCCGTCGAGCTCATGCTGACCGCCCGCCGCCCGGTCCTCTACGTCGGCGGCGGCTGCATCCGCGCCAACGCCCACCACCAGGTCCGGGCGCTCGCCGAGCTGACCGGGATGCCGGTCGTCACCACGCTGATGGCCCGTGGTGCCTTTCCCGACAGCCACCCGCAGCACATGGGGATGCCGGGCATGCACGGCACCGTCTCGGCGGTCGCGGCCCTGCAGAAGTCCGACCTCATCATCAGCCTCGGCGCCCGCTTCGACGACCGGGTCACCGGTGCCAAGGACTCCTTCGCCCCCGGCGCCACGATCGTGCACGCCGACATCGACCCGGCCGAGATCGGCAAGAACTTCCCGACGGCGGTCGGGCTGCTCGGCGACGCCCGCACCACCATCGACCTGCTCATCACCGAGTGGACCGCCCGCACGGCCGCCGGTGCCCAGCCCGACCACCGGACGTGGATGGCCCGCTGCCAGGGGTGGAAGCTGGCCTACCCGCTCGGCTACGACTCCCCGACCGACGGTGCGCTCGCCCCGCAGTACGTCATCGAGCGGCTCGGAATGCTCGCCGGCCCCGACGCGATCTTCGCCTCCGGCGTCGGCCAGCACCAGATGTGGGCCAGCCAGTTCATCCGCTACGACGAGCCGCGCCGGTGGCTCAACTCGGGTGGCCTGGGCACCATGGGGTATGCCGTGCCCGCCGCGATGGGCGCGAAGGTCGGCATGCCCGACTCGACGGTCTGGGCCGTCGACGGCGACGGCTGCTTCCAGATGACCAACCAGGAGCTGGCCACCTGCGCCGTCGAGGGCATCCCGATCAAGGTGGCGATCATCAACAACGCCGCCCTGGGCATGGTCCGGCAGTGGCAGGCGCTGTTCTACTCCGAGCGGTTCAGCGCCTCCCAGCTCCCGTCGATGCAGATCCCCGACTTCGCCACCCTGGCCACCGCCTACGGCTGCGTCGGGCTGCGCTGCGACTCGGCCGCCGACGTCGACGCGACGATCGAGCAGGCGATGGCCGTGGACGACCAGCCGGTCGTCGTGGACTTCCGGGTCAGCAAGGACTCGATGGTGTGGCCGATGGTCCCGGCCGGGACGAGCAACGACGCCATCCAGCACGCCCGCGACCTCACGCCCGACTTCGGGGAGGACGAGTGACCCTCCTGCGCGACTACCCCCCACCCGGACCCGAGCTTCCCACCGCCCCCACCGCCTACCAGCCGAACCCCGCACCGAAAGGCACTCCCATGAGCACCGACTCCAGCCGTACCCGCCACGCACTGTCCGTCCTGGTCGAGAACAACCCTGGCGTCCTCGCCCGGGTCTCCGTCCTCTTCGCCCGGCGCAACTTCAACATCGACCACCTCGTCGTGGGCCCCACCGAGGACAGCAAGGTCTCCCGGATGACGATCGTCGTCAACGTCAGCTCCGAGCAGCTGCACCGGGTCACCAGCCAGCTCGACAAGCTCGTCGAGGTCATCCACATCGAGGAGCTGGACGACCCCGAGGCGATCCGCAGCTCGCTGTGGGCCATCAACGACCACGGTCCGCGACCGGTCGGCGCGATGGCCGCCGCCGCCTTCTGAGCGCACCCCCGCACCCTCTGCGCGGTCGACGCTGGGGCAGACTGCCCCAGAGCCGCACGCCGTTCCCGCACGCCGATCCAGCACCACCCGCCCCCACCTCCAGGAGAGTTTCCGCCGATGGCCACCATGTACTACGACGACGACGCCGACCTGTCCCTCATCCAGGGCCGCAAGGTCGCGGTCCTGGGCTACGGCAGCCAGGGTCACGCCCACGCCCTGTCCCTCCGGGACTCCGGGGTGGACGTGCGGGTCGGCCTCGCCGAGGGCTCGAAGAGCCGCGCCAAGGCGGAGGCCGAGGGCCTGCGGGTCCTGACGCCGGCCGAGGCCTGCGCCGAGGCCGACGTGATCATGGTGCTGGTGCCCGACCACGTGCAGCGCCACATCTACGCCGAGGCGATCGAGCCCAACCTGACCGCCGGCAAGGCGCTGTTCTTCAGCCACGGCTTCAACATCCGGTTCGGCTACATCCAGCCTCCGTCGGACGTGGACGTCTGCATGGTGGCGCCCAAGGGCCCGGGCCACCTGGTGCGCCGCGAGTACGCCAACGGGCGCGGGGTCCCCGTGCTCATCGCGGTCGAGCAGGACGCGACCGGCAACGCCAAGGCGCTGGCGCTGTCCTACGCCTCCGCGATCGGCGGCCTGCGCGCCGGCGGCATCGAGACCACCTTCACCGAGGAGACCGAGACCGACCTCTTCGGCGAGCAGGCGGTGCTCTGCGGCGGCGTGTCCGAGCTGGTGATGAAGGGCTTCGAGGTCCTCACCGAGGCCGGCTACCAGCCAGAGGTCGCCTACTTCGAGTGCCTGCACGAGCTCAAGCTCATCGTCGACCTCATGTACGAGGGCGGCATCGCCAAGCAGCGCTGGTCGGTGTCCGACACGGCCGAGTACGGCGACTACGTCTCCGGCCCGCGCGTCGTCGACGACCGGGTCAAGGAGAACATGAAGGGGGTCCTGGCGGACATCACGAACGGCGCCTTCGCCGACCGCTTCATCACCGACCAGGACGCCGGCGCCCCGGAGTTCAAGGCCCTCCGCGAGAAGGGTGCCCAGCACCCGATCGAGGCCGTCGGTCGCGAGCTGCGCGGCATGATGGCGTGGGTGCGGTCCGCCGACCAGGACAGCGACTACGTGGAGGGCTCGGCCTCCCGTGGCTGAGGTCGACGACCGGCCGCAGGTCGACCCGAAGCCCCGCTCCCGCGACGTCACCGACGGGCTGGAGAAGACCGCCGCCCGCGGCATGCTCCGCGCCGTCGGCATGGGGGACGACGACTGGGTCAAGCCCCAGGTGGGCGTCGCCAGCAGCTGGAACGAGATCACCCCGTGCAACCTCTCGCTCGACCGCCTCGCGAAGGCGGTGAAGGACGGGGTGCACTCCGCCGGGGGCTACCCGTTGGAGTTCGGCACGATCTCCGTCTCCGACGGCATCTCGATGGGCCACGAGGGCATGCACTACTCCCTCGTCTCCCGCGAGGTCATCGCCGACTCGGTCGAGACCGTGATGTCGGCGGAGCGGCTGGACGGCTCGGTGCTCCTCGCCGGCTGCGACAAGTCGCTGCCCGCGATGCTCATGGCCGCCGCGCGCCTGGACCTGGCCTCGGTGTTCGTCTACGCCGGTTCGATCCTGCCCGGCCTGGCCCGCCTCTCCGACGGCTCGGAGAAGGAGGTCACGATCATCGACGCCTTCGAGGCGGTCGGTGCGTGCGCCGCAGGGCTGATGTCGCGCGAGGACGTGGACGCGATCGAGCGGGCGATCTGCCCGGGCGAGGGGGCCTGCGGCGGGTTCTACACCGCCAACACGATGGCCGCTGCCGCGGAGGCGCTGGGTATGTCGTTGCCCGGGTCCGCGGCGCCGCCCGCCACGGACCGGCGCCGGGACGGGTTCGCGCGCAGGTCGGGCGAGGCCGTGGTGAACATGCTGCGGACCGGGATCACCGCCCGGCAGATCCTCACCAAGGAGGCCTTCGAGAACGCTATCGCGGTGACGATGGCCTTCGGCGGGTCGACCAACGCGGTGCTGCACCTGCTCGCCATCGCCCACGAGGCCGAGGTCGACCTGACGCTGGACGACTTCCGCCGGATCGGTGCGAAGGTGCCGCACCTGGCGGACGTCAAGCCGTTCGGCCGGCACGTGATGGTCGACATCGACCGGATCGGTGGCATCCCGGTCGTCATGCAGGCGCTGCTCGACGCGGGGCTGCTGCACGGCGACGTCCTGACCGTCACGGGCAAGACCGTGGCCCAGAACCTCGCCGAGCTCAAGGCCCCGCCGCTCGACGGGACGGTCCTGCGGGCGATGGACAACCCGATCCACGCCACCGGTGGCCTGACGATCCTCGAGGGGACGCTGGCTCCTGGCGGCGCCGTGGTGAAATCCGCGGGCTTCGACTCCGACGTCTTCCGCGGCACCGCCCGCGTCTTCGACGGGGAACGGGCGGCGATGGACGCGCTGGAGGACGGCACGGTCGTCGCCGGCGACGTGGTGGTCATCCGCTACGAGGGCCCCAAGGGTGGCCCGGGGATGCGCGAGATGCTCGCGATCACCGGGGCGATCAAGGGAGCCGGCCTCGGCAAGGACGTGCTGCTCATCACCGACGGCCGGTTCTCCGGAGGCACCACCGGCCTGTGCGTGGGCCACATCGCGCCCGAGGCCACCGACGGCGGCCCGATCGCGCTCGTGCAGGACGGCGACCCGATCGTGCTCGACGTGGCCACCGGCCGTCTCGACCTGGAGGTGGACGCCGCCGAGCTGGAGCGCCGACGTGCCGCCTGGACCGCACCCGAGCCGCCCGAGCGGGCCCGTCGCGGCGTGCTCAGCAAGTACGTCCGGCTCGTCGGCTCGGCCTCCGAGGGGGCCGTCACCCACTGAGCACCACCACCGGACGCGTCCGGTCGGGATGGGAGACTGTCCGGCATGCCGCAGCGACCCCTGGACCAGATCCTCGCAGCCCCCGCCGAGCAGTCCTGGGCGATCCTGTGGCGGGGCGAGCAAGGGCAGGCCGAGGTGATCCTCGGCGAGGTCGAGGACCTGCCGCTGCTCGCGGACATCCCGCGGCCGACCGCAGAGGCCCCCGTGCTCGCGATCGTCCCGTTCCGCCAGATCCGGGAACGCGGTCTCGACGCCCACGACGACGGTGCCCCGCTGCGCGTGCTGCGCCCGCGGGGCGCGACGTCATACCAGCGCCTCGACGTCGCGGACCTGGTCGCCGCCCTGCCCACGGCCCCCGTGGAGGTGGGCGGCGAGCGGTTCAGCGTGAGCGACGACGACTACGCCGCCACGGTGCAGCGGGTCATCGAGGACGAGATCGGCGAGGGGGAGGGCGCCAACTTCGTCATCCGCCGGGACGTGGTCGCGCACACCGACGCCGACCCCGCCACCGCGGCGCTGACCTGGCTGCGCACGCTGCTCGTCGACGAGCGGAACGCCTACTGGACCTTCGCGGTGCACACCCCCGGTCACACCCTGGTCGGCGCCACCCCGGAGCGGCACGTGAGCGTGCGCGACGGGCGCGTGTGGATGAACCCGATCTCCGGCACCTTCCGGCACCCGCAGGAGGAGGCGGACGTCGAGCCGCAGTTCCGCAGCTTCGTCAAGGACGCCAAGGAGACCGAGGAGCTCTTCATGGTCGTCGACGAGGAGATGAAGATGATGGCCCAGATCTGCTCCCACGGTGGACGGATCGCCGGGCCCTACCTCAAGCAGATGGCGCACCTGACGCACACGGAGTACCTCCTCGACGGCGCCAGCGAGGCAGACGTGCGAGATGTGCTGCGCGCCACCATGTTTGCTCCCACCGTGACCGGTTCGCCCATGGAGAACGCGTGCACGGTCATCAAGCGGCACGAGCCCGCGGGCCGGGGCTACTACTCCGGCGTCCTGGCGCTCGTGGACCTCGACGAGGAGGGTGGGGAGCGCCTGGACGCGCCGATCCTCATCCGCACCGCCCACGTCGACGACGCCGGCACGATCACGGTGAGCGCCGGCGCCACCCTGGTCCGCCACTCCGACCCGCGCTCCGAGGTGGCCGAGACGAGCGCCAAGGCGCGCGGGGTGCTCGCCGCGCTGGGGCTGCGACCGCGGCGGGACCTCGGGTATGCCGTGCACCTCGGCTCGCTCCCCGGCGTGGCGAAAGACCTCGCCTCGCGCAACGAGGCGCTCTCACCCTTCTGGCTGTCTCCGCAGGAGGCGCGCCCGGACCCCGACCTGGCCGGCCGCCGGGTGCTCGTCGTCGACGTCGAGGACACCTGGACTCAGATGCTGGCGCACATGGTGCGGCACGTCGGGATGGGGGCTCAGGTGCGCCGGTGGGAGCAGGTGCAGGTGGACGACGTCATCGACCCGGTCTGGGACCTCGTGCTCTTCGGCCCCGGCCCCGGGGACCCCGGCGACCTGTCGGACGAGCGGATCGTGCGGCTGCGCGACCTCATCTCCGCCCGCCTGGACGCCGACCTTCCGGTGCTCGCGGTCTGCCTCTCGCACCAGGTGCTCGCGTCCCTGGCCGGGCTCGAGATCGCCAAGCTGTCCAGGCCGAACCAGGGTGTGCAGCTGCCCGTCGACCTGTGGGGGGAGGTGCGGCGGATCGGCTTCTACAACACCTTCGTCGCCCGCCCACCGGAGCAGCCACCGGTGCTCCTCGGCCGCGAGCTCGAGGTGGCGGTGCACGCGGACGGTCAGGGTGTGGTCGCGCTGCGCGGCCGCGGTGTCGCCACCATCCAGGGTCACGCCGAGTCGGTGCTCTCGCGGGACGGTCTCGTCACCCTGCACGAACTGCTGCGGCACGCGGCGGGGGCGGGTTCCGGAGGAGGATAGGGCCATGCGCACCGTCGGCGTGGAGGAGGAGCTGCTCCTGGTCGACGCGCGCACCGGTGTCCCGGCACCCGTCGCCGAGCAGGTGCTCGCGGCCGACGCCGACGCCGACGACCGGATCGTCGCGGAGTTCCTCGCCGAGATGATCGAGATGCGGACCCGTCCGCACACCGACGCCGGCGACCTGGCGGCCGAGCTGTGCGCACTCAGGGCGGAGATCGGCGTGCGCGCGGGCGCGCTCGGGACCGCGGCCGCCGCGTTGAGCACGTCACCGCTGCCGGCCACCGGGACGGTCATGCCGGTGGCGAGGTTCGCGCGGATCGCTGCGGAGTTCGGCGTCCTTGCCCGCGAGCACCTCACCTGCGGCCGCCACGTGCACGTCGAGGTCGCCGACGAGGACGAGGGCGCCGCTGTGCTCGACCGGACCCGGATCTGGCTGCCGACCCTGCTGGCGCTGACGGCCGGGTCCCCCTTCCGAGGTGGCGAGGACACCGGCTACGCGAGCTTCCGCTGGCACCTGATGGCCCGCTGGCCGATCTCCGGACCACCCGTGGTCGTGGGGTCGGGCGAGGGCTACCGGCGGTGGGTCGACGACCTGCTGGGCACGGGTGTCGTCCTCGACGAGGGCATGGTCTACCTCGACGCCCGGCTGTCGAGCCACCTGCCGACCGTCGAGGTGAGGGTCGCCGACGTCTGCCCCGACGTGCGGGTCCCGGTGCTGCTCGCGCTCCTGGTCAGGGCGCTGGTCGAGACAGCGGCGGGGCAGTGGCACCAGGACCGTCGCGTACGAGGGGGCAGGGCGGGCGTCGCGGCGGCCCCGGACACCACGCACCTGCGGCTGGCGACCTGGCGTGCGTCCCGCCACGGGCTCACCGGCGAGCTCGTCGACCCTGCCACCGGCAGTCCGGCCCCGGCGTCGCGGGTGGTCGCCGACCTGGTCGACCACGTGCGCCCGGCGCTCGTCGACTCCGGCGACGTGGCCCTCGTGGAGGATGCGGTCCGTCGGCTGCTGGGCGGCGAGGCGCAGCGGCAGCGCGAGGTCTACCGCCGCAGCGCACGCCTGTCCGAGGTCGTGTCCGACGCGGTGCGGCGCACGCTGGTCGTGCCGGTCTAGACGTCGCTCGGCAGGTCGCGCGGGACGCCGCCGGGGACGGCCCGGCACGCGCCCTCGACCCAGGCGAGGACGGTCGTCCCGACCTGGGGCGGGTGCGCCCCGGTGCGCGCGCGGGCACTGCGGCCGTCGGGCAGCTCCAGACCGACCAGCGCGTCGTGGCCGTGGAAGTCCACGGTGCGGACCGTCGTGGTGACGGCGCCGGCCGGGGCCGCGTGGGGGGAGACGGCACCGGCAGCGGCCAGCCGGACCTGCTCGGGCCGGATCACCAGGTGCGAGCCGGTCGGCCCGCTCTCGAGCACCTGCACCGGCCCGAGGTGGGTGTCGAGCCGGCCGACGTGCCCGGCCGGCACCTCGATGAGGTCGGCCTCGCCGACGAAGGTCGCGACCCAGGCGTCCACGGGCGTCGTGTAGACCTCCTCCGGCGTCCCCACCTGCCGGATCTCGCCCGCGCACATGACGGCCACCCGGTCGGCCATCGACAGGGCCTCGCCCTGGTCGTGGGTGACGAGGATCGCGGTCGCGCCCACCTCGCGCAGGGCGCTGCGGACGTCGGCGCGCAGCTCGGTCCGCAGCGACGCGTCGAGGGCGCTGAAAGGTTCGTCGAGCAGCACCAGCGGGGGGCTCGGGGCGAGGGCGCGGGCCAGGGCCACCCGCTGCTGCTGGCCCCCGGACAGCTCGTGCGGCATCCGTGCGCCCAGACCGGCCAGGCCGACCAGCTCGAGGCACTCGTCGACCCGTCGGGCGCGCTGGCCCCCGCTGCGGCCGGTGCGCCCCGCACCTCGCCCGCCGGTCAGCCCGAAGCCCACGTTGTCGGCCACCGACAGGTGCGGGAAGAGGGCGCCCTCCTGGGGCACGACCGCCACGTGCCGTCGGTGCGGGGGCAGGTGGATCCCGGGCAGGGCCACGGCGCGCCCCCCGAGCGCGATGCGGCCGGCGTCGATCCGCTCGAAGCCGGCCATGCAGCGCAGCAGCGTCGTCTTGCCACACCCGGAGGGGCCCAGGACCGCGACGAACTCGCCGGCGTCCATCGACAGGCTGACCCCGTCGAGCGCGGCGATCTGCCCGAACCGCTTCGAGACGCCGACGACCTCGACGGCGTGCTGCGCGCTGCTGCCGGGCATGTGGGCGGGGTCGCTCTCGGTGCGGAAGAAGGTGGTCAGGCTCATGCTTTCACGCCCTCCAAGAGCTCGACGGCCGTGGTCTCCTCGACCAGCTCGACGGGGGTGAGCGGCTCGCGGTCGCCGGCAGCGGGCAGGATGCCGCTGCGGCGGGTGATCAACCAGGTCGGGACCGCGGCCAGCGCGACGAGGACGAGGGCGTAGGGGGCGGCCTCGGCATACCTCCCGATCGCGGTGGCGCTCCACAGCCGGGTGGCCAGCGTGTCCATCCCCGTCGGTCGCAGCAGGAGCGTGGCGGGCAGCTCCTTCATCGCGGTGAGGAAGACGAGCGCGGCGCCCGCGCCGATGCCCGGCAGGGTCAGCGGCAGGGTCACCCGACGGAACACCGCGGCGGGGGAGGTGCCGAGCGAGGCGGCGGCCTCCTCCAGCGACGGCGGCGCCTGCGAGGCGGCGGAGGCGACGGCACCGACGCCCAGCGGCAGGAAGAGGGTGGCGTAGGCGAGCGCGAGCAGCCAGGTCGTCTGGTAGAGCGGCAGCGCCACCGTCACCCCGAAGAAGACGAGCGAGAGGCCGACGACGACGCCGGGCAGGCCGTGCGCCAGGTAGGCGGTCCGCTCCAGGGCCCGGCTCAGCCGCCCCGGGTGCCGGGCCACGAGGATGCCGACCGGGAGGGCGAGCGCCATCGTCAGCAGGGCTCCGAGCAGCGACGCGGTCAGCGACCCGACGGCGGCGTCCCAGAGGCGACCGGTCGCGTCCGACCCGGACGTGCCGCTCGCCATCCACCGCGCCAAGGAGACGGCCGGCACCCCCAGGGCGGCCACGACGACCGTGACGAGCCCCGCCAGCCCGGCCCAGCGCCATACCCCCAGGTCCGCGGCGCGGGCGGGGCGCGTGACGTGCTTGCCCGAGAACCGGGCGCCGGCGCGGCGGGTGCGGCCCTCGAGCAGCAGGATGACCACGGTGATGAGCACGAGGAGGCTGGCCAGGGTCAGGGCCCCCTGCCGGTTGAACCCGGCGCTGAACGCGGTGAACACCGCGCGCGTGAAGGTGTCGACGCGCAGGATCGAGACGGCGCCGAAGTCGGCGAGCACGTAGAGGACGGCGAGCAGCCCGCCCCCCACGATCGCGGGCCGCACCTGCGGGAGCGTCACGGTCAGGAGGGTATGGGGTGCGCTGCGCCCGAGGGAGCGCGCCACCTCCTCCTGGGCCGGGTCGACCCGCACGAGAGCGGCGGCGACGGGCAGGTAGACGTAGGGGTAGGTGTAGAGGGTGAGGACCACCGCGGCGGCCCAGAAACCCTCGAAGCGGGTGCCCGGGTCGGCGGCCCACAGGTCGGACACCGAGACCCAGGTGAAGGCGGCGACGTAGCTGGGGACGGTGAGCGGCAGGGCCAGGAGGACGGCGAACGCCCGCCGCCCGGGGGTGTTGCTCCGGGTGACGAGCCACGCGCTGCCGACCCCGATGGCCAGGCACGCAGCGGTGACGACGGCCGCGAGCAGCAGCGAGGTCGTCGCCAAGGTGGCGGTGCGCTCGGTGGCGACCGTGTCGAGCCACGCCCGCAGGCCCCCCTGCCCGGTCCGCAGGACCAGGTAGGCCAGGGGGATGAGCGCGACCGCCGTGGCCACGAGGGCCCCGGCGGTGAGCGCGGCGTGCGGGCGGCGGGTGCTCAGAGCAGACCAGCCTCGGTGATCATCTCGATGGTGCGCTGGAGGTCGTCGAGGTCGTTGAGGTCGATCTCGGGGGTCTCCAGGCTGTCGAGCGCGGGGAGCCCGGCGGGCGGCTCGACGCCGTCGACGACCGGGTACTCGTGGGTCTCCTCGACGAAGTAGGTCTGGCCGGCCTCGCTGAGGAGGTAGTCGACCAGAGCCTGGCCGTCGGCGTCGGACTGCTCGTCGACCAGCGCGATGCCGGAGATGTTGACCAGCGCACCGGCGTCGCCCTCGCCGAAGAAGTGGAGGGCTGCGGTGAGCTCCTCGGCCTCGACGCCCTGCTCCTGGGCCAGCTCGTAGAGGTAGTAGTGGTTGACCAGGCCCGCGTCGATGGCGCCGGCGTCCACGTCCGCGACGATCATGCCGTTCTTCTCGCGGATCTGGGGGTCGTTGGCGGCGAGGTCGGCCAGCCACGAGGCGGCGGCGGCGTCCCCCTCGAGCACGCGCATCGCGGTGACGAAGGACTGGAACGAGGCGTTCGTCGGGGCGACCCCGACGCGGCCCGACCACTCCGGCCCGGTGAGCTCGGCGACGGTGTCGGGCAGCTCGTCCTCGCTGACCAGGTCCTTGTTGTAGACGAGCACGCGGGAGCGACCGGTCAGCCCGACCCAGTCGCCCTGGGCCGACTCGTAGGTGTCCGGGACCAGGTCGAGGGTCGGCTGCGGCAGCGCGACGAGACGGCCCTCCTTGGCGACCGCACCGAGGGCCCCGGCGTCCTGGGCGAGGAAGACCTCGGCCGGGGAGCTGTCGCCCTCCTCGAGGATCTGGGCGGCCATCGCGGCCGTGTCGCCGTAGCGGACCTCGACCTCGATGCCGCTCTCGGCGCTGAACGCGTCGAGGACCGGCTGGATGAGCTCCTCGTTGCGGCCGGAGTAGAGGGTGAGGGTGCCGTCACCCTCCGTGGGCTCGGCGGTCTCGGTCGGCTCTGCGGTGCCGCACGCGGACAGGCCCAGAGCCAGGGCGGCGACGGTGGTGAGCCCGAGGAGGCGAGCGGTCGACTTCATGGGGATGAGCTTCCTTGCGACGAGGGGGTGAAGTAAGGCTTGGCTAACTTCACCACAGACAGCCCCGTGAGTGCAAAATCGGCTACCCGTCCTGCTAGGCGCGCCCCGGTGCCAGGAACTCGACCTCCGCGGCGCGGTCCCACACGCCATACCCGGGTCCGAGGCTGAGCAGGACCATGGAGGCGAGCGCCGTGACCGGGCCGATCGCCTACCTGCTCACCGGCGGCTCACGGCAGCTCGGAGCCCAGCGCGCGCAGCGGCTCGGCGAGGTCCTCGGCGAAGTGGTCGAGGAACCTGCGCTGGTCGTGGCCGGGGGCGTGCAGGACGAGGTGGTCGAAGCCGGCTGCGACGTAGGGCCGGACCTGCTCGACGACCTCCGAGGGGTCGCTCCCGACGATCCAGCGGCGGGCGACCTGCTCGATGGGAAGGGTGTCGGCGGCCCGCTCCATCTCCTGGGGGTCGCTGATGCTGTGCTTCTGCTCCGCGGTGAGGGACAGCGGCGCCCAGAACCGGCAGTTGTCCAGGGCGGTCCCGTGGTCGCGGTCGTAGGAGAGCTTGATCTCGATCATCTTCTCGATGGGCCGGTCCGGGGTGGAGGAGAGCGAGCGGCCCTCCGCGACGGCGGGCAGCAGCTGCTCGGTGTAGAGCTCCATGCCCTTGCCGCTGGTGCAGATGAAGCCGTCGCCGGCGCGGCCGGCGTACTTGGCCATCGTGGGGCCGCCGGCGGCGACGAAGACGGGCACGCCGCGGTCGGGGACGTCGTAGAGGGTGGCGTCGGAGGTCCGGTAGTAGTCGCCGTCGAAGGTCGTGGGCTCCCCGCCCCACAGGGCCCGCATCAGCCGCACCGACTCCCGCAGCCGGGCGAAGCGCTCCTTGAAGTCGGGCCAGTCGCCCTGCAGGCCGCCGGTGGCGAACTCGTTGAGGGCCTCCCCGGAGCCGACGCCGAGGACGACCCGGCCCGGGTAGAGGCAGCCCATCGTGGCGAAGGCCTGCGCGACGACGGCCGGGTTGTAGCGGAAGGTCGGCGTGAGCACCGAGGTGCCGAGCACGATCGAGCTGGTGCGCTCGCCGACGGCGGTCATCCAGGCGATCGCGAACGGCGCGTGGCCACCCTCGTGCCGCCACGGCTGGAAGTGGTCGCTGACGAAGGCGCTCTCCATCCCCGCCGCCTCCGCGGCGACGCCGAGCTCGACCAGCTCGCGCGGGGCGAACTGCTCGGCCGAGGCCTTGTAACCGATCCTGAGCGGCATGTCTCTCCTCCTGGTGGGGCGCGCGGACCGGTCAGCGGAAGGCCTGCTGGCCGGTGAGCGCGTGGCCGATGGTCAGGGCGTGCATCTCGCTCGTGCCCTCGTAGGTGAGGACGGACTCGAGGTTGTTGGCGTGGCGCATGACGGGGTAGTCCAGCGTGATCCCGTTGGCGCCCAGGATGGTGCGGGTGGTCCGGGCGATCTCCAGGGCCTCGCGCACGTTGTTGAGCTTGCCCAGGCTGACCTGGGCGGGTGCCAGGCCGTGCTGGTCCTTGAGGCGGCCCAGGTGCAGCGCGAGCAGGAGGGCCTTGCCGTACTCCACCGTCATGTCCGCGAGCTTGGCCTGGGTCAGCTGGAACCCGGCGATCGGCCGGTCGAACTGCACGCGGCTGCCGGCGTAGTCGATCGCGGTGAGGAGGCAGTCGCGGGCGGCGCCGACCGCGCCGAAGACGATGCCGAACCGGGCCTCGTCGAGGCAGCCCAGCGGCCCGGACAGGCCCTTGGCGCCGGGCAGCTCGGCGTCGGCGGGCAGCCGGACGTCCTGCAGCACGAGCTCGCTGGTCACGGAGGCCCGCAGGGACATCTTGTGGTGGATGGTGCTCGCGCCGAAGCCGGGGGTGTCGGTGGGGACGACGAACCCGCGGACCCCCTCGTCGGTGCCCGCCCAGACGACCGCGACGTCGGCGAGCGACCCGTTGGTGATCCACGTCTTGGTGCCGTCGAGCACCCAGTCGGCGGCGTCGCGGCGGGCGCGGGTCCGCATACCCGCGGGGTTGGACCCGAAGTCGGGCTCGGTCAGGCCGAAGCAGCCGATCGCCTCGCCGGTCGCCATCCGCGGCAACCACTGCGTCTTGTGCTCCTCGCTGCCGTAGGCGTGGATCGCGTACATCGCCAGGGAGCCCTGGACGCTGACGAGGGAGCGGATGCCGGAGTCGCCGGCCTCCAGCTCCAGGCAGGCGAGCCCGTATGCCGTGGCGCTGGTCCCCGCGCAGCCGTACCCCTCCAGGTGCATGCCGAGGAGACCGGCGGAGCCGAGGGTGCGGGCCAGCTCGCGGACGGGCAGGTCACCGGCCTCGTACCAGCCGGCGACGTGCGGCCTGACGTGCTCGGCGACGACCTGGCGGACCGTGTCCCGGATCGCCCGCTCCTCCTCGTCGAGGAGGGAGTCCAGCTCCAGGAGGTCGTCGGGGGGCACGGGCGGCTGGAGGCGGCGGGTCGGCGTCACACGGCTGAAGATACCCCCCGGACACGCGAAAGCCGCGGGGGTCTCAGGGGCAGCCCCGCGGCTGTCGCTGTGGCCAGGGGCGGGGTCGAACCGCCGACCTTCCGATTTTCAGTCGGACGCTCGTACCAACTGAGCTACCTGGCCGTGAGTACTGCTGTGGCGTGGCCCCAGTCGTCTCCGACTGCGACCACGCCGCCTACTGCGACCCCGACGGGACTCGAACCCGCGACCTCCGCCGTGACAGGGCGGCGCGCTAACCAACTGCGCTACGGGGCCTCGTTCAGGACGAGACCTGTGCATCCCCAACGGGATTCGAACCCGTGTTACCGCCGTGAAAGGGCGGGGTCCTAGGCCACTAGACGATGGGGACCTTGTCCTGCAGGCCCCTCTCCGCCAAGCGGGTACTTGGAACCGTTGAGGACAGTGAGTGAGCATACGCGACCGGGCGGACGGACACAAAACGCGTCGTCAGCCGCCGGGGGCGGCCCACTCCAGCAGGTCCTCCAGCGGCCAGGTGTTGACGATCAGCCCCGGTGGGACGCCGACCTTCTCCGCCCGGGCGCACCCGTAGGCGAGGAAGTCCAGCTGGCCCGGGGCGTGCGCGTCGGTGCTCAGGGCGAAGAGGCAGCCGAGCTCCAGCGCCAGGGCCATGAGGTCCTCCGGCGGGTCCTGACGCTCCGGCCGTGAGTTGATCTCGACCGCCGTCCCGCTCTCGGCGCAGGCCTCGAACACCGCGCGGGCGTCGAACGTGGACTGCGCTCGCGTCCTGCCGCCGCCGCGCCTCCCGGACCGGTCCCCGGCCCGGTCCCCGGCGCGGGGCATCACCATCCGTCCCGTGCAGTGGCCGAGGACGTTGGTGAGCGGGTCGCCCACGGCGGTCAGCATCCGGCGAGTCATCGCGGTCGAGCCCATCGCGAGCTTGGAGTGCACGGAGGCGACGCGGACGTCCAGCTCGCCGAGGAGCCCCGGCTCCTGGTCGAGCGTCCCGTCGTCGAGGATGTCGACCTCGATCGCCTTGAGCAGGGTGAACGCGTCGCCCGTGTGGGTGTTGATCGCGTCCACGACGCCGAGCTGGCGCCGCAGTCGCTCCGCGGTGAGCCCGTTGGCGACCGTGAGGCGGGGGGAGTGGTCGGTGAGCGCCAGGTACTCGTGACCCAGCTCCATCGCCGTGGCCACCATCTCCTCGATCGGCGACCCGCCGTCGGACCAGTCGGAGTGGCTGTGCAGGTCGCCCCGCAGCGCGGCACGGAGCTCCTCCCCGCCCTCGGCGAGCGGTCCGGCCGACTCGGTCTCGAGCTCGGCCAGCTTGTCCGGCACCTGCCCCGCCACGGCCTGCTCGATGACGGTGGAGGTCGACGGCCCGATCCCCGGGATGTCGCGCAGTGTCCGGTCTGTGACGCGCCGTCGGACCTCGTCCTCGCCCAGCGGCAGGATGGCCTTCGCGGCGGAGCGGTAGGCCTCGACGCGGTAGGTGGACGCCCGGCTGCGCTCGAGCAGGAAGGCGATCCGGCGCAGGGCGTCGACGGGTTCGATGCTCATGGACCCGACGGTATGCCGTCCGGCGCGCGCACGGCATACCCTCGGCTCCGTGAGCCCCACCGTCCGCAGCGCGACCTTGCGCGAGCTCGACCCCGTCACGCTGCACGACCTGCTCCGGCTGCGCGTCGACGTGTTCGTCGTGGAGCAGGCGTGCGCCTACCCGGAGATCGACGGGCGCGACGCCGAGCCGACGACCCAGCACCTGTGGGTCGAGGTGGACGGAGCGCCGGTAGCCACGCTGAGGGTGCTGCGGGACGAGAGTGCGTCCCCTGGCGCCTGGCGGATCGGGCGCGTGGCCACGCACGCCGACCACCGCGGCCGCGGGTATGCGGCCGCCCTGGTCGCCGAGTCCCTGCGCCGGATCGGCGACGCGCGCGTGGAGATCGAGGCGCAGACCTACCTCGAGGAGTGGTACCGCCGCTTCGGGTTCGTGCGTACCGGCCCGGACTTCCTCGAGGACGGCATCCCGCACCTGCCGATGCGTCGGGAGTGAGGGAGGGAGCAGGGGCGGGAGCTGTAGGTGCTCCGCGGAACACCAGGTCGTCGCAGGTCAGCGACCTGGAGGCGGGTGCCGGGGGGTCTGTCGGTGGTCGGGCCTAGCGTCTGGTGAAGAGCTCGGGAGGGGCCCGGGTGGCAGGGGAGGGGACCCACATGGATGACCAGCAGCAGGACCAGCAGGACGACAAGCACGACGACCAGTGGCAGGAGACGACGGCGGGTGCGGCGCCTCGCGACAAACCCACCGCGGACGAGGTGGAGGCGCTGGGCGAGGAGGTCGCCCTGCTGGCGGGACAGATCGCGGCGGCGACGGCTCGGTTCCTGGTCCTGCTGGGGGAGTTCGACGCGGTCGGGGGCTGGGGCGGGGTGGGGATCCGGTCCCTGCCCCACTGGCTGTCCTGGCGCGCCGGGATGAGCCTGCGCACGGCCAGGGAGCACGTCCGGGTCGCATGCTCCCTGCGCCAGCTGCCCCGGACGGCCGACGCCTTCGGCAGGGGCGAGCTGTCGTTCTCCAAGGTCAGGGCGATCACGCGGGTCGCGACACCGGACAACGAGCGCGATCTCGTCACGATGGCCATGAACTCCCCGGCTGCACACGTCGAGCGGTTCACGGCCGGCCTGCGCAAGGCCAGGGAGCAGTCGCCGGACCACGAGGACGAGTCGGACAAGAACTTTCCACCGCCCCCGCCTAAGCCACCGCTCCCGCCGCCCCAGTCCCTGCAGTGGCGCTGGGACGAGGACTCGGGCGAGCTCGTCGTCTGGGGCCGCTTCGGTGCCGCCGACGGTCAGCAGCTGCTGGCGGCGCTGACCAGGGCGGAGCTGGAGCGGGTCCGCACGACGATCCACGACAGGGCGGTCGAGGACACCGGCAACGACGAGAACCCAGGAACGGGCACGGACGCAGGCACGGACAAGCACGCCCCGGACAACGCCTCGGCCGGGACGACGTCGGACGCCGTGGACCGGACGGCACCGCCGCCGCTCGATGCGGGTCCGGCGCTCGTCGCGCTCGCCCAGATCGGCCTGACCGTCCAGGACGCCCCCGCCTTCGCGCCGGCGGCCGAGGTGATCTACCTGCACCAGCGCCGGGCCGTAGGTGGCCCGGCGGCATCTGACCCCCAGGACGGTTCCGCGGAACACTCCTCGGTCGCCGACGGCCAGGACGAGGCCGTCGTCCGTGCCGACGACGGGCCGTCGCTCGACCCGGGGGCCGGCGAGGAGGTGCGCTGCGACAGCCACGGTAGGTGCGTGGTCGAGGACACGAAGGGGGCCGTACTGGCCTTCGGGCGGAAGCGCCGCTTGTTCTCCAGCACCCAGCTCAAGGCCCTGCGACTCCGGGATCGTGCCTGCCGGACCCCCGGGTGCGGACGCACCCGGTTCCTGCACGCGCACCACGTCGTCTACTGGTGGGACGGCGGCGGGACGGACCTCGACAACGCCGTGCTGCTGTGCAGCTCCTGCCACCGGTCGGTGCACCTGGGACGGCTCGTCATCACAGCGGTCGGAGGACAGCGGTTCGAGTTCGTCGACGCGGCCTCCGGGAGAGTGCTCAGCTGTGCGCCGCCGCAGTTCGGGCGGGCCGACCACATCCTGGCCAACCGGACGATCACGCCGCGCACGGTCACCGGCGGCTGGGAAGGGCAGCCGCTCGACCTGAGTCTCGCCACGTCGGAGTTCCTCGCCCAGTGGCGGTCGGCGCCGCCGCCCCTTAGTCCGGACCCCTTCGGCCCGGACGGTGCACCCACGCCACCGTGGGACTCGCTCGGCAGGGGAGAGTGGGCCTCGTGAGTGCTACTCCGCGGGCGTCCGCAGGGACGTGCGGAGGAAGTCCTCGCCGAGATACTCCATCGCCAGCCGCGCGAGCACCTGCTGCTCGGTGACGGTGCGCTCGGAGCGGTCGCGGCCGACGAAGCTCACCGCCCAGTGCATGAGCGTGGCCACCTGGGTCTTGAAGCCGATGATGTAGAAGATGTGCACCGCCAGCCAGGCGATCCACGCCGGCACCCCGGTCAGCTCGATCCGGCCGCGCTTCATCACCGCGCGGAAGCGGGAGATCGTGGCCATCGACCCCTTGTCGAAGTAACGGAACGCCTCCCCGGTCTCCTGGCCGCGCGCTGCGCGCAGGATCTGCTTCGCCGCGTGGCGACCCATCTGGATCGCTCCCTGCGCCACCCCGGGCACGCCGTCCATCGCGACGAGGTCACCGACGACGAAGACCTCGGGGTGGCCCGGCAGCGACATGTTCGGCATGGCACGGATGCGCCCGGCGCGGTCGAGCTCGGCACCCGTCTGCTCGGCGAGGGTCCGGGTGAGCGGGTTGGCCTGCACGCCCGCGGCCCACACCTTGGTGGTGGCCTCGATCCGCTGCCGGGTCCCGTCGCGCTCCTCGACGAGCAACCCGTTCGCGTCGACGTCCACGACCTTGGCTCCCAGGCGGACCTCGATGCCCAGCTTCTCCAGGTCCCGGGTGGTGCGACCGGACAGCCTGCCTCCGAAGCTGCCCAGCACCGAGTCCGCCGCGTCCAGCAGGACGATCCGCGCCTTGCTAGGGTCGATGTGGCGGAACTCCTTGGCCAGCGTCCGGTGGGACAGCTCCGCCAGCTGGCCTGCCATCTCGACGCCGGTCGGTCCGGCACCGATCACGACGAAGGTCAGCAGCCGGTCGATCCGCTCGGTCCGCCCTGCGGCCGCGGCCACCTCGGCCATCTCGAACGCGCCGTAGATCCGGCCCCGCAGCTCCAGTGCGTCGTCGATCGTCTTCATCCCGGGCGCGAACTCGGCGAAACTGTCGTTGCCGAACCACGACTGGTTGGCGCCTGCGGCGACGATCAGGCTGTCGTACTCGTACACCGACTCCTGCCCCACCGCCTGGGCCGTGACCCGCCGAGCGTCCAGGTCGATCGTGGTGACGTCCCCCAGCAGCACCCGGGCGTTGGACTGCCGGGCCAGCACGTCGCGGGTCGTCGGGGCGATGACGCCCTCGGACAGGATGCCCGTCGCGACCTGGTAGAGCAGCGGCTGGAAGAGGTGGTGGCTGGTCCGCGCGACCATCGTCACCTCGACCTCCGGTGCATCGAGCGCCTTGGTGGCGAACAGCCCGCCGAAGCCGGAGCCGACGACGAGCACGCGGTGGCGGGTCGGGGCGGTCGCACGGTCGGCGAGGGAGGTGTCGGGAAGGCCGGCGGGGGCGGGAAGGGCGGCGGAGGCCAGGTCGCTCATGGAGGGAGCAGCGCCCCCGTGGCGCGGAATCTTCCCGACGCCCACTCCTGACGGCGTGGTGACGTGTGTCACCGGGTGTCAGACTGACCCCCATGAGTGACCTCCAGGTCCGGCCCGGCGAGCACACGAGCGGGCGGGACGCGATGCACCCGGGGTCGAGCATCATCGCGCCCCGCGAGGTCCCGCTCGGCGGCCCGCGTGCCATGACGGTCCGCCGCACCCTGCCCGCCCGCGGCCGCACGATGATCGGCGCGTGGTGCTTCGTCGACCACTACGGGCCCGACGACGTGGCGCAGACCGGGGGGATGGTGGTCCCGCCGCACCCGCACACCGCCCTGCAGACCGTGTCCTGGCTGTTCAGCGGCCGGGTCGAGCACCGCGACAGCACCGGCGCCCACGCCGTCGTCGTCCCGGGCCAGCTCAACCTCATGACGGCCGGTCACGGGGTGAGCCACTCCGAGGTCTCCACCCCTGACACCACCCTCCTGCACGGCGTCCAGCTGTGGACCGCGCTGCCTTTCGAGCACCGCGACGTCCCGCCGAGCTTTCAGCACCACGAGCCGGAGCCGGTGGAGCTCGTCGGCGCGACGCTCACCGTCTTCCTGGGCAGCCTGGCCGTCGCGGACGGCCCCGGCGCCACCTCGCCGGTCACGACATACTCCCCGCTCCTCGGCGCCGAGGTCCGGCTCCAGCCGGGCGCTGAGGTGACGCTGGTCCTCGACCCCGCCTTCGAGCATGGTGTCCTTCTGGACCGGGGGGAGCTGCACGTCAACGGCTGCCCGCTCGAGCGCTCCCACCTGCTCCACGAGGCGCCGGGACCGACCACCATGACGCTCACGGCGGGCGCGGAGGGGGCCGACGCCATCGTCCTGGGCGGCACGCCGTTCGGTGAGGAGATCGTCATGTGGTGGAACTTCATCGGGCGCACCCACGAGGACATCGTCACCGCGCGCGAGCAGTGGCAGGCCGAGCTCGCTTCCGCCCAGGACGGCCGCTTCGGCGCCGTCGACTACCCCGGCGACTCGCTGCCGGCGCCGGCCCTGCCGCCGGTCCGCCTGCGGCCACGCGCCTGAACCGACCGCTGCCGCCGTGCCGCCCGAGGTCCTGCTCGTCGACAACGTGGACAGCTTCACCTACAACGTCGCCGACCTGCTCCACCGCGTGCTCGGACGACCGCCCGTCGTCTGGGGCCACGACCACCCCGCCGACGCCGCCGACCTGCGCCGGTTCGCCGCGATCGTCGTCGGTCCCGGGCCGGGGCGCCCGCAGGTCCCGGCCGACATGGGGCTGTCGGACCTCGCGCTGCGCCAGACCGACGTCCCCGTCCTCGGTGTCTGCCTCGGCCACCAGGGCCTGGCCCACCTGGCCGGCGGCCGGGTCGGCGAGATAGACGTCCCCCGGCACGGGATCGTCAGCCCGGTCGAGCACGACGGGACCGGTCTCTTCGAGGGCCTGCCCAGCCCGCTGCAGGTCGTGCGCTACCACTCCCTCGAGGTGGCCGAGCCGCTCCCTGCGCCGCTGAGGGTCACGGCCCGCGCGGCCGACGACGGCTGCGTGATGGCCCTCGCCGACGGCGCCTCCCTGCGCTGGGGGGTCCAGTTCCACCCCGAGTCGGTGCTGTCGGAGGGCGGCGAGACCATCGTGGGCAACTTTCTGCGGCTCGCCGGGCTCGCCGGGCTCGCCCCCACGACCCTGACGGCCGGGGCGGCGGCGGACGACGACACCGGTGCGGTCGCCGTCGGGGACACCCTGTCGCCGCACCCCCCGGCGGCCGGCGGCCGTCCCGTCACGGTGCAGGTATGCCGTCTCGCCGGCCCCGTGGACACGTGGCAGCTGCGGGAGAGGCTGGTGGGTGGGTCGCCGACCTCGGTCTGGCTCGACTCCTCCGACGGCTCGGGCTGGTCGCTCATCGTGGACGGGAGCGGACCGCTGGCCGACGAGATCACCCACCGCGTCGGAGGGTGGGTGGGAGACGGTGCGGGGGAGGGCGAGCTGCTCCTCGACCGGGTCGACGCTCTGCTGGGCCGGTGGCAGCTGGTGGGGCCGGTGCCGGAGGTGCCGTTCGCGTGGCGGCCGGGCGTGGTGGGCTACCTGGGGTACGAGCTGAAGGCGGAGACCGGCGGCGTCGCCGCCCACCGCTCCCCGTGGCCCGACGCGTGGCTGCTGCTCGCCGACCGCGGGGTGGTCGTCGACCACGCGGGCGGGGACGTCTGGGCCGTGTGGCTGGCGGACGCAGAGACGGAGGAGGACGCGGGCGCCGACGTCGTCACCAGCGCCTGGCTCGACGAGGTCCGCGCGGCCGTCGTGGCGTCCCGGCCGGGCGCCGTCCACGAAGCGGCGACCGCCGACCTCGCCCCACCACCTGCGCACCCACGGCACACAGAGACGGCGTACCTGGAGCTGGTGCGCGCGTGCCAGGAGCAGATCGCGCGGGGGGAGAGCTACGAGATCTGCCTGACGACCACGTGGTCGGCGGGACCGGGGTTCGGCGAGGCCGAGCTCTACCGGGCGATGCGCGAGGTCAGCCCGGTGCCGCACGGCGTGTGGCTGCGCTCGCCGGACGTGAGCATCCTGGGTTGCTCGCCGGAGCGGTTCGTCGGGGTCAGCAGCGGCGGGAACGTCGAGGCCCGTCCCATCAAGGGCACGCGACCGCGGGGCTCCACCCTCGACGAGGACGCTGCGCTCGCCGCGGATCTCTCTGCGGCGCAGAAGGATCGCGCCGAGAACCTGATGATCGTCGACCTGCTCCGCAACGACCTGCACCGCGTCTGCCGCGCCGGGAGCGTGCACGTGCCGAGGATCTTCGAGGTCGAGACCTACGCGACCGTCCACCAGCTGGTGTCCACGGTCCGCGGGCGGTTGGCCGACGGGATGGGACCGACGGACGTCCTGCGCTCGTGCTTCCCCGGCGGGTCGATGACCGGTGCGCCGAAGGTCCGCACGATGGAGATCCTGGACGCGCTGGAGGGGGCGGCCCGCGGCGTCTACTCCGGGGCCGTGGGGTGGATCGGCCTCGACGGCTCGATGGACACCTCGATCGTCATCCGCACCGCCACCTGGGACGCCGGCGCCGTGACGTTCGGCGTCGGCGGTGCGGTCACCGCGCTGTCCGACCCGGCCGAGGAGCACGCCGAGATGCTCGTGAAGGCCGGCTCGGTCCTGCGCGCGCTCAGTCGGGCTGGTCGGGCAGGCAGTGCAGCCGCACCGGGTGCCGGCCCGGCACCCCCGAGAGCGTGATCGTCAGCGTCTCGGAGTCCCGCTCCCAGCCGCTGCACAGCAGGGTCTGCCGGGCAAAGAGCGCCCTGATCACCCGACCGAGGTCGCCGCGGGTGACGGCCGAGACGAGGAAGGTCGTGCCGTCGGCCATCCGCAGCCGTCCGACGCCCGTGAGCGGACCCGGCTCCAGCAGCCGCACGGGCACCCTCCGCGCGACCAGAGAGGGCAGCGTCACCTGCAGGCGGTCGGCGCTGCGCTGCAACGCCTCCGTCCACGGGTCCTCGGGCTCGCCCCACGGCATACCTCCAGTGTGGACGTAGCGGAGGCGCTCTGTGGTGGCGAGCGGGCCTCGTCCCACTGTCCTGGCCGTGAACGACCGCCCTCGACCCCCGCGTCGCGGGGTGGCAGGCTGAGGGACGTGACGGCCGCCCTCGCCTCCGCGATCCCCGTGCGCGAGCGTCGGCACGGGCCCGGCGCGAGGGCCCTGACGTGAGGGTGCGGACCGCCCTCGTCGACGCCGCCCGGGTGGTCGGCGCGCACCGGTGGACGTGGCTGCGGACCGCCCTCGTGCTCCAGGCCATCGCGGCCGTGATCGCAGGCCCGGTCATCGTGCTCCTCCTGCGCGCCGCGCTCGGAGCGGCTGGCGTTGCCGCGCTCACCGAGGCGAGCCTCGGCCAGGTGGTGCGCCACCCGCTGGCGGTGCTGCTGCTCCTCGTGCTCGCTGGGGTCGCCACCGTGATCGTCCTGGTGCAGCACGCCGCCTTCGTGCTCGTGGCCCGCGACCTCCTGGGTGGTCACGTCCCGACCGTCGGTGACCTCGCGCGTCAGGGCCTCGCGGCGGCGCGCCGGATCGCCGGTCCGCAGGCCGGCCTCGTGCTGCTGTACTCGTTCGTGCTGGTCCCCCTGGGCGGGTTCACCCTCGGTGCCTCGGTCGCACGCGGGATCGAGCTACCGCCGTTCATCGCCGGCGAGCTCCAGAAGACACCGATCGGCACCGCGGTGTGGCTGCTGGCCGTCGTCGCCGTCGTCGTCCTCAACCTGCGCCTGGTCCTCGTCCCCACCCTGGTCCTGACCACCGACCTGGGTCCGGCAGGAGCCTTGGCCGCCAGCTGGCGGCTCACGAGAGCCCTGGCCGTGAAGATCGCCCTCGTCGCGCTCGCCACGGGCGCCGCGACGGCAGTCCTCGGCGGCGGGCTGGCGACCGCCGTCGTGGCGCTGGCCCGGGTGTCCGACCTCGTGTGGCCCGCCGCGTCCCCGGTCGTCGCCGGGCTGGCGCTGACCGCCGTCCAGGCGCTCCTCGTCGTGGCCCAGGGTCTGCTCGCGGCGTGGGCCAGCGTCGCGCTCGTCCTCCTGGCCACGCCCGGGAGGGCCTCAGAGCTGCCCGGACCTCCTCCGGCCGAGGACGCCCCGCCCCGGAGGACCGCGCCCGCCGTGCTCGTCGCTGCAGCGGTGGCGGCAGCGGTGGCAGCGGCGGCGAACACGGTCGCGCTCCTCGACCTGGGCACCGGGGTGACGACGCAGGTCGTCGCCCACCGGGGGGTGACCGACGGGGCGGTGGAGAACACGCTGGAGTCGCTCGAGGCCGCCGCTGCCCTCGGTGCTGACCTCGTGGAGCTGGACGTGCTGCAGGCGGGCGACGGGGGCCTGGTGGTTGTGCACGACACCAACCTGCGTCGGATCGCGGGGGTGAACCGGAACGTGTGGGAGATGACGACGGCGGAGCTCACGGCCACCACGGTCCGGCAGGGTGGCCGGGAGGGGAGGCTCCCGACGTTCGACGAGTTCGCGCAGCGCGCTGACGAGCTGGACGTACCGCTCCTCGTCGAGCTCAAGACGCACGGGCACGAGCAGGGGGACCTGGTGGGGGACGTGGTCGCCGTCCTCGAGGCGCACGACCTCGTGGAGGACTCGCTCGTGCAGGCGTTCGACGCCGGGACGGTCGAGGACATCGAGATGCGCTTCCCGGCCGTCAGCGCCGGCTGGGTGGTGGCGTTCTCCCGCGGCCGGCTGGACCCCGGGGCCGCCGACTTCGTGACCATGGAGCAGACGTCCTACTCCCCGGCCGTGCTGCAGCAGGCCCACGCCGCCGGGGTGCAGGTCTACCTCTGGACCGTGACGGACCCGGTGCGGATGCGCGCCTTCGTGCGCGACGGGGTCGACGGGCTGATCACCGGTTCTCCCGCCCGAGCGCTCGAGGAGCGCGCCGCCGTGGCGGCCGAGACCGGGATGGCCCAGCGGCTCGAGGACGCGCTCCGCTCGCTGACCGACTGGTGAGTCCCCGGACCGACCGCATCCACCCGCAGCGGGTGATGCGAGCGACGCAGGGCGCGAGCGATCCTGGGACCGTAGGCCGCAACCGCGGCCGGATCGCCTCAACGGAGGAGACCGCCATGACCGGTGAATCGCCCGAGCTCGTGCACCGCCGTACCGGGGTCGACGTCGTCCTTGGAATCGTCGTCGTGGTGGCGGGGCTCTTCCTCCTCGGGAACACTTTCTTTGCCACCGCGATCTCTGTCCTCCTCCTGGGGTGGACGGTGCTCGTGGCGGGTGTCGTGGAGATCATCTCCGCGTTCTGGCGCATCAGGTCCGGCGGCTTCTTCTCGGCCGCGCTCGGCGGCGCGATCCTCACGGTTCTGGGCGTGTTCATCCTGCGGAACCCGCTGGTGGGCGCGGTCGCGCTGACCCTGCTGGCCGGGTCGTTGTTCCTGGCCAGCGGACTCACCCGCATCTTCGCCTCCGCCCAGTTCACCCAGGGACGGTGGCTCCTCATCGCCTCGGGTGTCGTCTCCGTCCTGCTGGGCCTGTGGGTGCTGTTCAACATCGGGACCGCGACCCTCACCCTCCTGGGCACGCTGCTCGGCGTCCAGACGCTGCTGGAGGGGCTGACCCTCCTCGCCGTCGGTCGCCTCCGCAAGCCGAAGTCGAAGCCGGAGTCCTGATCCCGGCTGGGTCGGCAGCGGTGCCCTGCGGCGCGTAGTGTCTTCACCTCGCGCCATCTGACCCAGGAGACCCATGACGACCCAGCCCACCCTCATCCTGAACAACGGCGTCGAGATCCCGCAGATCGGGTTCGGCACCTTCCGCGTCGACGAGAACGAGACGCAGCGCGTGGTCGAGAGCGCGCTCGCCGCCGGCTACCGGCACATCGACACCGCCGCGGGCTACTACAACGAGGCGGGCGTCGGTGCCGCGCTGCGCGCGAGCGGGCTCCCGCGGGAGGACGTCTTCGTCACCACCAAGCTCCGCAACGGCGATCAGGGATACGCCCGTGCGCTGCGCGCGTTCGAGGACAGCCGCGCTGCCCTGGACGTCGACGTGGTCGACCTCTACCTCATCCACTGGCCGGTGCCGGCCAAGGGCCTGGCCACGGAGACCTGGAAGGCCCTCGAGAAGCTCTACGCCGACGGCGCCGTCCGCGCGATCGGCATCTCCAACTTCCTGCCCGAGCACGTCGAGGACCTGCTCGCGCAGGCGGAGGTCGTGCCGGCGGTCGACCAGATCGAGGTCCACCCGTCCTTCCAGCAGACCGACGCCCAGGACGCGGCGCGGCGGGCGGGCATGGTGGTCGAGGCCTACGCGCCGATCGGTCAGGGCGAGGACCTGCGGCTGCCGGCCGTCGTGGACGTGGCGGAGGCGCTCGGCGTGACGCCCGCCCAGGTCGTCGTGCGCTGGCACCTGCAGCAGGGGCGCGTGGTGATCCCCAAGTCGGCCACGCCCGAGCGGATCGCCTCCAACATCGACGTCCTGGGGTTCGAGCTCGACGAGGTGCAGATGGCCGCGATCACCGCCCTGGAGACGCCCGAGCGGATGTTCCCCGACCCGAGCACCGCGGAGTTCACGCAGATGCGCGACTGAGCGCACCGCATACACGGCGCAGACCCCCACCGCAGCAGTGCCGCGGTGGGGGTCTTTGTGCGGGGAGCTGGCGCTGAAGTGTCAGGCGGCCTTGATGGCCGAGACCTCGAACTCCAGGGTGGCCTTCTCGGAGACGAGGACGCCACCGGTCTCGAGGGCGGCGTTCCAGGTCAGGCCGAAGTCCTTGCGGTTGACGACGGTCGAGCCCTCGAAGCCGACGCGGGTGTTGCCGAACGGGTCCTGGGCCGAGCCGGCGTACTCGAAGTCGACGGTGACCGGACGGGTGACGTCCTTGATGGTCAGGTCGCCGGTGACGCGCAGGGTGTCGACGTCCGAGGCCACGACCTCGGTGGAGCGGAAGGTGATCGTCGGGTAGGTCTCGACGTCGAAGAAGTCGGCCGACTTGAGGTGACCGTCGCGGTCGGCGCTGCGGGTGTCGATGCTGGCGGTCTGGATGGTGACCTCGATGGACGCGCTCTCCAGGCTCGGGTCGGTGGTGGCCTGGCCGCTGACCTCGTTGAAGGCGCCACGGACCTTGGTCACCATCGCGTGGCGGGTGGAGAAGCCGACGCGGGAGTGGGCCGGGTCGATCGTGTAGGTGCCGTTGAGCTCGTTGAGGGACATGCGGTGGTCCTTCCGAAGAGGTGGTTGATGTGTCACCAACGCTAGAACAATTGAAGGTGACGTGTCAAGCAAGTGGTAGTGTGACGGTCATGGCTGTCGAAGAGGTTCCGTGGTTGTCCGATCGCGAGCAGCAGGTGTGGCGTCGGTGGCTGCGCGTCCAGACCGAGCTGCCCGCTGCGCTCGGGCGTGCCCTCCACCAGGACAGCCAGCTGTCCATGCAGGACTTCGAGACGCTGGTCTGGCTCTCCGAGGCGGACGAGCAGCGCCTGCGGATCTCTGCTCTCGCCGATGAGATGCACTGGGAGCGCAGCCGCCTCTCCCACCACCTGCGGCGTATGGCGTGCCGCGGGCTGGTCGCGAAGGAGGACTGCGCGGACGACGGGCGGGGGTCCTACGTGCGGCTGACGGCGGAGGGTCGGGCGGCGCTCGACGCCGCCGCGCCCGGTCATGTGCGGGCGGTCCGCTCACTGTTCCTGGAGGGGATGACGACGGAGGAGCTGGACCTGCTCGGCACCTTCCTCGAGCGGGTCCTGGGGCGCGCCGAGGGCTGAGGCTCAGCGACCGCGGCGGACGATCTTCGCCGCCACCAGTCCGGCGGCCACCAGTGTCGTGAGGCAGCCGATCGGCAGCGGCAGGCAGCAGCCTCCCACGGTGACGCGGGTGTTCCCTCTCGACCAGGTCCGCGCGGGGATCGGGCCCATTCCCCCGCTCTCCGCGACCCACTCCTGCTCCGTCTGACGACGGACGGCCTCCTCCTCGGCCCACGGGTCTGCAGGCTCGGCGCCGGGGAGCGCGTCGGGGCGGGGTTCGTCGTCGCTGGGGTGGCCCTGGGCGGGGAAGGTCATGGGGGGATCCTCTCAGTCCGGCGCCTGTCCCACCACGCAGAACTCGTTGCCCTCCGGGTCGGCGAGGGTGCGCCAGTGCGTCCCCCACTCGTGCTTCTCGTGCAGGACCCTCGCACCCAGCCCGACGAGCCGCTCGGTCTCGGCGTCGAGATCGTCGGCGCCGAGGTCGAGGTGCAGGCGGTTCTTGGCGGTCTTGCCCTCGGGCACCTGGAAGAACAGCCAGCCGGGCGCACCGCGGTCGGGAACCGCGAGCGAGGCGAACTCCGCCGTGGCCCGGGGGTGGGCCTGGAGGCCGAGCGCCGCGCCCCAGAACGTCGCCAGCCGCGCGGCATCGGCGCAGTCGACGGTGATGTGGATGATCTGCAGGGTCATGGGGCCATCCTGGACCGACACCTGGCAAGGGCGCACGACACCTCGCCGAGATCTACTACAAACACTAGTGTGGACCGCAGCAGCAGTTCGCACGCCGATGGCCGGCGGGGCATCCGCCGGCCGCCGTCGAGCCGCCCGGCGAAAGGAAGCACCATGAAGGCACTCGTCTACCACGGTCCCGGACAGAAGGCCTGGGAGGACGTCCCCGACCCGGTCCTGCAGGACCCCACGGACGCCATCGTCAAGGTGGAGACCACCACGATCTGCGGGACCGACCTGCACATCCTCAAGGGCGACGTGCCCGCGGTCACCGACGGCAGGATCCTCGGGCACGAGGGCGTCGGCGTGGTGACCGAGGTGGGGGAGGCCTGCACCAAGGTCAAGGTCGGCGACCGCGTGATCATCTCCTGCATCAGCAAGTGCATGGAGTGCGACTACTGCAAGGAGGGGCTGACGTCGCACTGCCAGACCCTCGGGGGCATCGGCTGGATCTTCGGGCACCTCATCGACGGCACCCAGGCGGAGTACGTCCGTGTCCCCTTCGCCGACAACGGGCTCATCCCGCTGCCCGAGGGCGTCACCGCCGAGCAGGGCACCATGCTCTCCGACATCCTGCCCACCGGCTTCGAGATCGGCGTGCAGTACGGCGCCGTCAAGGAGGGTGACGTGGTCGCCGTCGTCGGGTCCGGACCCGTCGGTCTGGCCGCGATCATGACGGCTGCGTCCGCCGGCGCCACGAGGGTCATCGCGGTCGACGGCAACACGTTCCGCCTCGAGGCGGCCCGAGACTTCGGAGCCACCGACACGATCGAGGCCGGACCGGACGCGCTGGAGCAGATCCGCGCCATGGGACGTGGCGGTGCCGGCGTCGACGTCGCCATCGAGGCGGTCGGCATTCCCCAGACGTTCGGGACCTGCCTGGATGCGATCCGTCCCGGTGGCCGGGTGGCCAACGTCGGGGTGCACGGCGCCCCGGTGAACTTCCCGCTCGAGCGTGACTGGATCAACAACATCACCATCACGACCGGGCTGGTCAACGCGACGACGACCGAGCAGCTGCTCGACGACATCTCGGCCGGCAAGATCGCCCCGGAGAAGTTCGTCACCCACCGGTTCACCTTCGACCAGTGGGAGGAGGCGTACGACACCTTCTCCCGCGCGGCGGACGAGCGTGCGCTCAAGGTCATCGTCACGGCGTGAGCGGACCCTCTCGCGCGTGACGCTTCCGGTGTCCGTTCGCACCCCTCGACAGCGCGGGCGTTCGCGAGCATCATCGGTTCATGCCCGTGGACAGCACGGCAGGGGAGCTGGACGCCCTGGACCGGGGCATCGCCGCCCTGGAGCAGCAGCGTGAGACGCTCGGCGACGCCGTCGTCGACGCGGCGCTGCGTCCCCTGCTGACGCGGCGACACCGGCTCACCGTCCAGCCGGGCGACCGTCGGAAGCTCGTCACGGTGCTCTTCGGCGACGTGGTGGGCTCTACGCCGCTCACCGCTGCGCTGGGGGACGAGGCGATGCGCGAGCTGATGGGCCGCTACTTCGCCCTCTGGCGGCAGGCGATCGAGGCGCACGACGGCCAGGTTCAGAAGTTCATCGGCGACGCCGTGGTGGGCGTCTTCGGCATGGACCGGGCCCGCGAGGACGACCCGCACCGGGCGGTCAGGGCAGCGGTCTCCGTGCGGCCCGCGCTCGCCCGGCTGGCCACGGAGGTAGGGGGTGAGCACGGACAGGCCCTCAAGACGCGCGTCGGGATCGACACGGGGGAGGTGGTCCTCGGTCGTTTCGACGAACGAGGCGACGGTGACCTCGTGGTCGTCGGAGCGACGATGAACCGCGCCGCCCGGCTCCAGACCGCCGCGCCGCCCGACGCCATCCTGCTCTCCGCGGCGACGGCGCGCCACGTGCGCGGCTCATTCGGCCTGCAGGAGCACGGCGAGCTGGACCTGCGCGGCCTGGACCGCCCCGTGCGGACCTTCCTGGTCCACTCGGCCGCGGAGTCGGGGTTCTGGAGCACCGCCCGGGGCCTGGAGGGTGTGTCCACCCGGACGGTGGGGCGCGAGGTGGAGCTGCAGCAGCTCACCAAGCTGTTCGAGGACACCGTCGAGGAGCACACCTCGACCGTGGTGACCGTCGTCGGCGACGCGGGGATCGGCAAGTCGCGCCTCCTCGCCGACTTCGAGGCCTGGCTGGCCGGCCTGCCCGAACCGGCGTGGTTGCTGCGCGGTCGGGCCGACCCGACGGCCGAGGGGGTCCCGCGTGGGGTCCTGCGGTCCGCCTTCGCGGAGCGCTTCTCGATCCAGGACACCGATACTCCGCCGGAGGTCCTCGCCAAGTGGCGCGAGGGGATGGCGGCCATGGCGGCAGGCTCGGTGGGCGGGGCGGAGGAGCTGATGGCCTGGGTCGGCTTCACGACCCCGGCGACCCCCGGCGGGACCTCTCCTTCGGTCGACCCGGCCACACTGCAGCGTCGCGCCTGGGCCAGCCTCGACGCCGCCGTGCGCGCGATGTGCGAGGAAGCGCCCGTCGTGCTCCTGCTGGAGGACCTGCACTGGGCGGACCGGCCCGTGCTGGACCTCCTGATGGACCTGCAGTCCAGCCCCCGACCGGTCCCGCTGCTCGTCGTGGCCACCACGCGACCGACCCTGCTCGAGCAGCATCCGCACTGGGGAGAGGGACTGCCGGGGCATCGGGACGTGCGGCTCCAGCCGCTGTCCCGCCGTGAGACAGGGCTGCTCGTCACCGAGGTTCTCCAGCGGGTGGAGGCCGTGCCGGACTGGGTGCGCGCCCTGGCCGTCGACGCCGCAGAGGGCAATCCGTTCTTCGTCGAGGAGGTCATCGCCTGGCTCGTGGACACCGGGACCATCCGCCCGGGCCCCCAGCACTGGACCGTGCTCCCCTCCCCGGTGACCACGGCCGTGCCCGGCACTCTGCGAGCGCTGCTGGAGGCCAGGCTCGACGCCCTACCCCGGCCTGAGCGCGCCCTGGTGGACCGGGCCAGCGTCATCGGCCGCGTCTTCTGGGACGCTGCGGTCGACCACCTTGCTGCCGAGGAGTCCGCGCCCCCTGCCGGGGCCTACGACGCACTGCGCCTGCGCGAGGTGGTCCACCAGCGGCCGTCGTCCGCGTTCGCGCAGGCCCGCGAGTTCGCGTTCCGGCACGCCCTGCTGCGTGACGTCTCCTACGACTGCCTGCTCACGCCGGAGCGACGGCGCTACCACGCGCGGGCCGCCGACTGGCTGCTGGAGACCGCGAGCCTCAGCGGACGTCTCGACGAGCACGCCGGCACGGTCGCCCACCACCTGCTCGCCGCCGGTCAGGACGACGTCGCGGCCCCCTGGCTCCTCAGCGCCGCCCGCCATGCCGCCCGCACCTACGCCAACGACGAGGCTCTCGACCTGCTCACCCGGGCCGCCCGGGCGACGCGGGACGGCGACCTGCTGTTCGAGGTCCTCCTCGAGCAGGAGCGGGTCCTCGACCGGACCGGGCGGCGCGAGGAGCAGCGCGTCGTCCTGGACGCTCTCGCCGAAGCGGCCGGGGACGACCCCGGTCGCCGGGCAAGGGTCCTCGTGGCACGCGGGCGCTGGTTGTTCTTCCACGCGGAGTATGCCGATGCCGTGGGCGTGTCGGAGGAGGCGACCCGGTTGGCCGGCGCCGTCGGGCTGCGGGAGGAGGAGGTGGAGGCGCGGATCATGAGCGGCCGCTCGCTCGCGTTCTCCGGCGAGCACCGCCAGGCGCGCGACCACCTGCAGGCGGCGCTGGACCTGGCCCGTGAGTGCGGGACCCTGCTGCAGGTGGGTGAGGCGCTGCGGCTGCTCGGCGTCGTGGCGACGAACCTCCACGAGCAGGCGCTCGCCGTCGGCCTGCTCGAGCAGTCCGCCGGCCACTTCCGGCAGGTCGGGGACGACGAGGGTCTGGCGCTGGTCAGTGGGCAGCTCGCGGCGGTGCTCATGCTGGCGGGTCGGATGGAGGAGGCGCGGGTGCACTGCGAGGAGGCGTTGGCCGTCTTCACCGCCAGCGGCCATGTGGTGCGTCAGGGCATCGTGCTCGGCAACCTCACCAGCATCGCTCTCGACACCGGTCACCTGGACGAGGGGCTGGTGACCGCCCGGCGTTCGCTGGAACTGACCGAGTCCGTGGAGGACTTCGAGGGCGTGGTGTCGTCGCTGCAGCGCCTCGGCGAGGCCGAACGACTGACCGGCTCGACGGGAGCGGCTCGCTCCCACCTCGAGCGTGGCGTGCGTCTCGGGGAGGAGCACGGGCTGCACTACTTCGTCTGCCACTCGCTCACGTCCCTCAGCGCGTTGGCGCTGGACGAGTCCAGGCCCGGGGAGGCGCTGGAGCTGGCCGGACGGGCCCAGGCCGCCGCGGCGCTCAGCGGGGTTCCGCTCGCGCTGGCGCAGTCAGCCCTCGCTCTGGGCCTGGCCCGTCTGGCGACGGGTGACGGGGCAGCGGCCGTGGCGGACCTGGGGGAGGCCAGGGACCGGACCCGGGCGCTGGGCCTGCGGGTCGAGACGGTCCAGGCCGAGGCGATCCTGGCCGAGGCGCTGCTCCTGGCAGGGCGCCCGGAGGAGGCCAGGACAGTCGCACGGCAGGCTGTCGCGACCATCGGGCCGGACGGACCCGAACCGGGCGGCGAGCAGCACCCCGGTCGCGGGCTGCTGGCGTGCCACCGTGTCCTGGAGGCGCTCGACGACCCCTGGGCGGACGACGTGGCGGCCACCTCGGGCCGCTTCCTCGCACGGCGCGCGGCGCTCATCGCCGACGCCACGGTGCGCGCAGGGTTCTTGTCGATCGCGGACTGCCGGGCGTTGGTGGCCCTCGCCGACGTGGCGTCACCGGCGAGAGGCGCTCCTGGGGCGGTGCACGGGTAGCGCACGGATCCTGCCGCCGACGTGGTTCTGCGGGCGCCTCCGTCACGGCGCCCCCGATGGTTGTCCTCGACCGCGGGAGCGCCTCCTCCGTACGATGGTCCTATGTCGCAGCGCATCGGCGAACCGCCGCATCCAGCTGGGGACTCCTTGGCGCAGTCCCTGGCCGGCCGTACAGGTGCCGGCCCTGGGCTGGTGACGCCGCTGGAGGAGCTCGCGGCGCTGGACCGGGCCGTGTACGAGGCGGTGGCGGCAACCTCCACCCCGGTGCTGGACGGACACTTCCGCAGGCTCTCCAGGTCGGCTGACCACTCGGTCCTGTGGCTGGGCATCGCAGCAGCAACGGCCGTGGTTGGTGGGAAGAACGGGCGCCGAGCAGCGACCGAGTCGCTGCTGGCGATCGGAGCAGCTTCGGCGACCGTCAACATCGGGATCAAGCCGCTCGCCCGGAGGCGGCGACCGGATCGGGTCGAGCCCGCTCGGTTCGAGGCTCGCGGCGTGCCGATGCCGGAGTCGGACTCCTTCCCGTCCGGCCACGCGGCCTCGGCGTTCGCGTTCGCCCACACCATGAGCGGGTATCTTCCAGAACTCTCGGTGCCCCTTCGCCTCCTCGCCGGAGGTGTCGCGTACTCGCGAGTGCACACCGGTGTGCACTACCCGGGCGATGTGGTGATCGGCGCCATCCTGGGCGCAGGCATCGCGGCCATGGTCGGGGCAGCCCGCAACCGGCAGTTTCGGACGAGCACAGAGGAAGGGTGATGCCGTGACTACTCGGCGGTCGTGGCGAGGGGTCCTGCAGCAGGGCCGCGTGACCTGAGGGAGGGGAGCCTGGCTGCCGGTGAAGCGCCCGGGTGCCGCGCTGAGATCCGGACCCGCAGCACCGCAGGGCGGGTGGCGAACTCCAGGGGGGCGACCAGCTCGACCGCCTCGCCGTCGATGCCGGCATGCACAGTCCCAGGGGCCTGGACGTCCAGGTGAGGAACGCTCCACGCTCGGCCCGGGGGGTGCTGCTTCTCGTCAGGCGTGTCGAGCACCAGGATCCCCAGCAGGCCGCTGTCGAGGGTCGGTCGAGTGCCGAGGCCCGGACCGTTCAGCGCATACGGATTGTTGGAGACGAGCAGGACAGCGAGCTGTGCATGCTCTCGTCCGGAGTCGTCGACGAGGCGTAGGGCCGGAGTGCGCCTACTGGGTCCAAGCACCCTGCGCGCCGTCTCCGCCAGGGTGCGGACCTTCGTGTCGCGGTAGCCGGCCTGCTGGACCGCCTCTCCGTAGATTCCGAGGGAGACGTTGTTCAGGAAGGTCCGCCCGTTCACCTCGCCCATGTCGATCAGGCGTTCCACCCCGTCGGTGAACGCGTCGAGGGCCCCGGGCACGTCCTGCCGGTCCACACCGAGGTCCAGCGCAAAGTGGTTGCGCGTCCCGGCCGGGATGCAGATGAAAGGCACCCCGTGCGTCGCAGCGACTGCTGCAACGTCCGCGAGCGACCCGTCACCACCTGCCACCCCGAGGGCATCCGCACCATCGGCCACGACCTCGAGGGCGTGTGCTCCGAAGTCGTCGCCGGAGTTGACGGTCACTGTGCGGATCCCGCGCTCGCGGGCCCGTTCCAGAACCCCGGCACGGGTCGCCGCGCCCCCGCCCGAGTTGGGGTTGACGAGCAGCGCAGGGCGTCGAGGAGGATCGACCGGGTGCCAGCCGAGGTCCATCAGCCGCGACAGCGCCGGGGCTGGATGCCGTGGTCGGCTCATGTGCCGCTACTCCGTCCCCGCGTGGAGCTTCTTGGTGAGATCCAGGATCTCGCTGGACAGGCGTAGCAGCTTCTCGTTCTGCCGCTCTTCCTCCTGGACCGTCCGCCACGCCTCGTCCGCGATGACGTGACGCTTCTCGTCGGCGCGGTTCTGGCTGATCATGACAAATGTCGACAGGAAGATGGCTTCCAGCGACACGATCATCGTCAGCAGCCCGAACGGATAGTCCTCGACGCCCAGGCCGATCCACAGGGTGAACCAGATGACGTGGATGTACACGAACTTCATCGAACCGGCGAACCGTGTGATCTGGTCCGCAGCGCGGTTCTCCCGACGCCTGCTGCGCTCCCTCAGATGCCGCAGCAGCGCCGGGCTGGCGGGTTCCGCGGGCTTCGGCCGCGTGGTCATGACACCCTCCCTACGCGATGACGCTGCGCGGGCAGGACTGTGACTCCTGCCCGCGGCGGCGCTCATCCGGTCTCAGGAGACCTGGGTCTCCTGATCACCAGTCCCTGATGTCACGCGTTGTCTGCAGCCTTGAGCCGGTCGGCGTAGATGCGGGCGTGGGTGGCGTCGAGGACAGCCAGTTGCGCGTTCCCGATGGCCCAGTCTGCGAAGTCGAGGGCTTCGAGCGCATCTGCCTCTGCCCAGTCTGCGTCAGACGCGGCGACCTTGGCGTCCACGTGAAGGACCCTCTTGTCCATGTTCGCCTTGGCGTCACTCATCTTGGCCGCGGCGTCCGCCTTCAGCTGCGCCCACTTGGCCTTGGCGCTGTCGGCGGCGTCCGAGACCTCGCGGCGGGTGTCCTCGACGGATTGGTCCAGATCGGCCGCAGCCGACTCGATCCGCTCCGTGAGCTGTGCATCGGACTCGTTCGCGGCCGTCTCCACCGCCGACTTGGCCTTCTCGACGCGCTGCTGCAGATCATCTAGTCGCGTGGAAAAGTCTGGGTGCTGCGTCATGCGTAACCACCTCCGTTGGGTCGGCCCGATGTGGGCCACGTGTCATACTCCTGCACTACTGACGATAACGTCAGGAGTGCAGGTACGACAAGGCTTCACGGTCAACTGTGACGCAAGCCTCAGCATTCGCCGATGCCGGGCGGTTGCAGGAGGTGCACGTGAGGTTTTCGTCAATCCTGACTGGCCAGGCTAAGATCGATGCGCAACCGGAGACGAGACAGAGAGGAGCCGACATGACCAGCGCACCCACGCAGCCGACCAACCGGCTGGACCGCCGCAAGGCCCAGACGCGTGCTGCTCTCATCGGGGCGGCGCAGACGCTCATCGCAGAGGGCCGGACGAGCGTGCCGATCCTGGAGATCACCCAGGCCGCTGACGTCGGGATGGGTTCCTTCTACAACCACTTCGAGACCAAGGAGCAACTGTTCGAGGCCGCTGTCGAGGCAGTGATGGAGGCCTACGGCCAGCGGGTCGACAGACTCACCGCCGAGCTGGAGGACCCTGCTGAGGTGTTCGCCTGCAGCTTCCGGCTCACCGGGCGGCTGCACCGGCGGGAGCCAGAGCTCAGCCGGGTCCTGCTCAACAACGTGCTCCGTCTGATCAGCGCCGAGAACGGGCTGGCGCCACGGGTCCGGCGAGACATCACGGCCGCCGTGGATGCAGGCCGTTTCGACGTCGAGGACCTCGACGTGGCGGTCACGATCACCGCCGGAGCGTTGCTCGCCCTCGGTCAGCTCTTTCACGACAAGCCGGACCGCGAGGTCGAGGAGACCACCGACCGGGTGGCCGAGGACCTGCTGCGGATGTTCGGGCTGCCGGCACCCTCGGCTCGCCGCATCTCCAGGCTACCGCTACCCGACTTCACCGCCCCCACGCAGGCATGACGTCACGGCTGCACCCGGCCCTGGTCGGGGTCAGCGCGTCAGGAGCTGGGCGATCTCGTCGCGCTTGGGGACGCGTCCGTAGACCAGGACCTGTTCGTCGACGACGAGGCCGGGGGTGGACATGACCCCGTAGGCGGCGATGTCGGGGTAGGCGGTGACCTTCTCGATGGTGGCCTCGATCCCGAGCGTGTCGAGCGCGGCGCGGGTCTCCCTCTCCAGGGCTTCGCAGTTGCGGCATCCGGGGCCGAGGATCTTGATGTTCATCTGGTTCTCCGTTCGTCGTGCGGGGTCAGAAGAGGACGTTGAAGACGAAGCCGATGGTTATGATCCCGGCGGCGACGGAGCCGAAGTAGAGGGCGAGCAGGCGGGGCTTGAGGACCTGCTTGAGCAGGACGAACTCTGGCAGGGACAGGGCGACGGTGGCCATCATGAAGGCCAGGACGGTGCCGGTGGCCATGCCCTTGGCCCACAGGGCCTCGGCGATCGGGATGACGCCGGCGGCGTTGGAGTACAGCGGTACGGCGGCGGCGGTGACGACGGGGACGGCCAGGGGGTTGTCCGGTCCGGCGTAGGTGGCCAGGACCTCGGCGGGCACCCACCCGTGGATGCCGGCGCCGACGGCCACGCCCACGATGACCCACTTCCAGACCCGGTGGACGATCTCGGCCGTCTCCTGCCGGGCGGCCGCGACCCGGTCGGCCAGGGTGTGCCGCCGCCCGGTCTCCTGCAGCAGCCGGGCGGTCGGGGTGCTGCGCACGAAGTCGGCCACCTGGTCGTCCAGGTCCATCCGGGAGAAGATCGCGCCCAGGCCCATCGCCAGGCTGAGGCCGGCGGCGACGTAGGCGGTGGTGATGCCCCATCCGAACGACTCGCCGAGCATGACCACCGCGACCTCGTTGACCAGCGGCGAGGCGATGAGGAAGGTGAGCGTCACGGCCAGCGGGACGCCGGCGGCAACGAAGCCGATGAACAGCGGGATCGAGGAGCAAGAGCAGAACGGGGTGATGGCCCCGAAGAGCGCGGCCAGGCCGAGAGCGACGGGCAGCGGCTTGCCCAGCAGATAGGCGCGCACGCTCTCGGGGCGGATCGTGGTGCGCACCATCCCGATGAGGAAGATCATCCCCACCAGCAGCAGCAGCACCTTGGCGGTGTCGTAGAGGAAGAAGTGGACGGCCCCGCCGGCCGGGGTCGCCAGGTCGACGCCGAGGGCCTCGAAGGCCCAGTCCCAGACCCGCTCGTTCGCCCAGTACGCCCCGACCCACGCCAGGGCGCCGACCATGAGGGCCGCCACGGTCCGTGCCGGACGGGTCGTCCGGATGGGCCGGATGTCGGGCAGAGTCAACGACGTTCACCCCTCACGTGCTTCGTATGCACACCTATCTATATGTTAGCCCCGGTATGGCGATACCGCGGCGGGTGGTGTGGGGTGAGAACGATCACGTCGAGGTCGCACCCAACCCGCGCGGTCCACCGGTGACCCGGAGCATCCTGGGTGGATGGATTCCCACCAGCCCCCCGACGGCAGCGCCCCCCAGGCGTACCGCATCACCGCAGAGGCGGTGCACGAAGGCGCTGCCGTCCTCCACGCCGCCGGCACCGACATCCCCCTGGCCGCCGCCTGGGGCGGTCCGCCCACCGAAGACCCCGGCCCGGCAGACCTGCTGGCCGGAGCTTTCGCCGCGTGCCTGCTCAAGAACCTCGCCAGGGCCGCGGCCCTCACCGGGTTCTCGTACACCTCGGCCCACGTCCAGGTCGACGCACGCCGCCAGGACCGGCCGCCGACGTTCGTGGCGATCGACTACGTCCTGACCGTAGGCACCGACGAGCCTGAGCGTCGCCTCGAGCTGGTCCACCGCAACCTGGCCAAGTTCGGCACCGTCTACAACACCCTTGCTGCGGTCTGCGAGATCGATGGACGCATCGAGGCCCACGCTCCTTGACCTGCTCGCCACGCGGCTGTTGTGACGTGGCCTCAGCAATCCGACGGCGACGGCGCACACGGTCGAGGAGATCTGGATCAGCCTCCCCAGCAAAGGTATTCGTCGCCCGGCACAGCCGTCCCGAGCTGACGCCCACCCTGCTCACCGGCCTGAACATGCGCGACCTGGTGGCGCATGCTGCTCGTGTCCGGGCGCCCCGGGCCCGGCCCCACGTCCGGACTCGCCTGGGGATCGATGGCAGGTCCGCGACGTCTTGTCAGGGGTGTGTCGCAGGACGTGCTTGTCCGGCGCTAAGGGTCGATGAGCAGGTAGCGGGCGAACCACTGCCGGGCAGCGTCGGCCGCAGCCCGAAGCGTTCCGACCTCCTCGAAGAGGTGCGTCGCCCCGGGGATCACGGTCACCTCGTGTTCGCAGCGCACCAGCAGCGCCGCCGCCTGCCGGTTGAGGTCGAGCACCACGTCGTCGTGGCCGCCCACCACGAGCAGCGTGGGCGCGGTCACCTGCGCCAGTCGGGGTGCGGCCAGATCGGGACGTCCGCCCCGGGAGACCACCGCAGCGATGCGCGCGCCGGGATCGGTGGCGGCCCACAGGGCGGCCGCGGCTCCGGTGCTGGCGCCGAAGTAGCCGAGCGGCAGGCCGGCGACGCCGGGCTGGGTCGCCAGCCAGCGGGTCACGTCGACCAGCCGCCGGGCCAGCAGCTCGATATCGAAGACGTTGGCGCGGTCGCGCCCCTCGTCGTCGGTGAGCAGGTCGAACAGCAGGGTGCCGAAGCCAGCCCCGTTCAACCGCTCGGCCACGAAGCCGTTCCGGGGGCTGTGCCGGCTGCTGCCGCTGCCGTGGGCGAACACCACGATGCCGGTGGGGTGCTCGGGGATCGTGAGGTGCCCGCCGAGGGCCACGGGCCCCGCGGGCACCGTGAGCTCCCGGTCGCGGGCACCCACCGGCGCCGACGCCACAGAACCGCGGTGGGCCCGCTCCAGGTACTCGATCACCGCCTCGTCGCGTGTCTGGGAGAAGTCGTCGTAGGACTCACCGATCGCGTAGAAGGGCTCCGGCGTCTCGACGGCGACCAGCTCGTCGGTCTCGTTGAAGCGCGACGTCCACCCCGGCGGGGCCACCGGGACCGCCAGCACCACGCGCGCGGCGCCCTGGGCAAGCGCGACCTGGCACGCGGCACGCGCGGTCGCACCGGTGGCGATACCGTCGTCGACGATCACCGCCGTCTTCCCGCGCAGCGACAGCCGGGGCCGCTCGCCGCGGAAGCGCCGGGCGCGCCGCTCGAGCTCGACCCGCTCCCGGGCCTCGACCTCGGCGAGCTCAGACTCGGACACGCGGGCGAGCCGGACGATGTCCTGGTTGATCACCCGGGCGCCGCCCTCCCCGATCGCACCCATGCCCAGCTCGGGCCTGTACGGCACGCCCAGCTTGCGGACCACGATCACGTCCAGCGGCGCCCCGAGCGCCTGCGCGACCTCGAACGCGACGGGTACACCGCCCCGGGGCAGGCCCAGCACCACCACCGGCTCCTGCGTCAGGTGGCCGAGCCGGGCTGCCAGGCGGCGGCCGGCATCGACCCGGTCGACGAAGCTCATGGACACCTCCTCGAACCCCACCCTGCCGCTGCGAGCCGGGTGTGGCAAGAAGCCACGGTGATCGGCGACCGCCGTCCTCGACCGGGTCTCCTTGCACCAGATGCACGGTGCGTGCCACTTCTCCGGGTGCCCGCCTGCTCGAGCACCTCTTCGGGACCCACGATCGTGCTGGGGGCCGCTGAAGGCCCGGCGCTGCCTTTCCTGCACTTTCACAGTGCTCTCCCTCCTGAGGGGGCCCTCGACGCTCGGCTGACGGCACTGACGAACGAACCTGCCACCGCAGCCGTGCGACGATCGGGCATGGCAGAAACGGGAGCGGCCGGACCGCCGGCGAGCGTGCGCGTCGGGCTCGTGGGCTACGGCCTCGGCGGGTCCTCGTTCCACGCGCCGTTCATCGACGCCACCCCCGAGCTGGACCTGGTGGCCGTCGTCACCACCGACCCTGGCCGTCGGGCCCTCGTCCTCCAGCGGCACCCGCTCGCCGAGGTCGTCGGGTCGGTCGAGGAGCTGCTCGCTCGCGCCGACCTGGACCTGGTGGTGGTGACCACGCCCAACGCCACCCATGTGCCCCTGGCCATGGCGGTCCTGCGCTCGGGGCGCCACGTCGTCGTCGACAAGCCCGTGGCGCCGACCGCGGAGGAGGCGCGGGCGGTGGCCTGGGTCGCCGCGGAGCACGGACGCGTGTGCATCCCGTTCCACAACCGCCGCTGGGACGGCGACTTCCGCACCGTCCGCGACCTCGTGGACCGTGGCCGGCTGGGACCCCTGCAGCGGGCGGAGATCCGGTGGGAGCGGTGGCGACCGCAGACCGTCGCCGCGCCGGGACGGGCCTGGAAGGACGATCCCGCCCCCGGGGCAGCCGGCGGTGTGCACTTCGACCTGGGACCGCACCTCGTCGACCAGGCGCTGCTGCTGCTGGGCCGCCCGGCGACGGTCTACGCCGAGCTCGGCACCCGACGTGCGGGCGCCCGAGCGGTGGACGACGCGTTCCTGGGGCTGACCTTCCCCGGCGGTGCCGTCGCTCACCTGACCATGAGCCTGACGGTCGGAGGACCGCTGCCGCGCTTCCACGTCGTCGGCCGGGACACGACCTACGTGGGCGTGACGACGATGGACCCTCAGGAGGCTGCGCTGGCCGAGGGCCGCCTGCCGGGCGGGCCGGGCTGGGGGAGCGTCGACGACTCGGAGTGGGGCGCGCTGCAGGCGGGCAACGAGACTGTGGCCGTCCCCACCCTGCCGGGCGACTACGGCGCCTTCTACCGGGGGGTGGCCAGGACCGTCCTCGCTGGGGACTCGCCGCCCGTCACCATCGGCGAGGCCGTCACTGTGCTCGAGGTTCTGGACGCCGCTCGTCGTTCGGCCGAGGACGGCACGGTGGTGCGGCTGCCGGAGAGACCCATGGCTCGGTGGAACGCATAGCCAAGGGCTCAGCTCGAGGGACAAGAAGGCGGCCGGTCGCGGAAGCGATCGACACCCAGGCCCTGACTACCGCTCTCACGCGGTCCCAACCGTCGGGCCGGGCGGCGTGCAGAGCCGCCACTGAGGTGGTCGTTCAGTTGCTCGATACGCCGAGCACCGAGCACGGTCTCGCCGGCAGCCACGATGCTCATCCACGTTCGTCACGGCGTCGAGCTGTGCTGTACCTGCACTCCCGCGCGGCTCAGTAGCGCGCCATCGTCCCTGTGAACGGGTCCTGCTCCGGCCGCTCGATCGGGACAATGCGCTGGCCGAGGGGGAGGAGCGCCAGCGGCACCATCTTCCAGCAGGCGATGCCGAACGGGATGCCGATGATCGTGAGGCACAGCAGCAGCCCTGCCACGAGGTGCGCGATCGCCAGCTCCCAGCCGAGCACCAGGAGCCACAGGACGTTGCCGATGACCGAGAAGACGCCGGCCTCCTGCCGGAACACCGTGCGCCGACCGAACGGCCACAGCACGTAGTTGGCCAGCCGGAACGAGGCGATGCCAAACGGGATGGTGATGATCAGCACGCAGGCGATCACACCGGCCACGACATACAGCAGTGCCAGCCACCAGCCGGCGAGAAGCAGCCAGAGGATGTTGCCCAGGGTGCGCATGACCCCACCGTATCGGCCGAGAACGCGAGTTCACGCGGGCTGCGGGCACCCGGCGGGTCAGTGGTGGCGCTGGTCCTCGTCCGTCCTTGACGGACAACGCCTCACGTTGATGGGCGGACGTCCCGAGGACGGCGGACCAGGGTCGAACGCGATGACCGCGCGGGCCTGTCGTGTCGCCGGGACCGGGGGCCTGTCCACGCCCACGGACCCGACACGCGACGGTCACGTGCGTCGATGATGCGGCCCGAGGTGACCCGCGGCCAGGCCGCAGGTCACCCAGTCTGCGGTCCAGTCCTCCGTCGCAGGGGGCTCGGCGACGCAGACGACTCCCGTGTTGCCGTCCTGGTCGGCGATCATGGTGAGAGACGGCACGTCGCTGTCGTCGGCGACGGTCCCACCCGCGGCGACGGCGGCGATTCGTTGCTCGGCCACCTCGGGCGCCACGTAGACCTCGACGTGGAACCGCTGACGCGGGGTCTGGTGCTCGTCGGCGTGAGGGCCGGGCAGCCGATCGAGGACGGTCGACGGCCCCGCGGTCAGGGCCGCTCCACCTTCCGCAGCGCGACCACGGTCGCGACGGCGGCGGTGGCCGCCTCGTGGCCTTTGTCCTCGGAGGACCCCGGCAGACCGGCGCGGTCCAGGGCCTGCCGCTCGTCGTCGCAGGTCAACACGCCGAAGCCCACGGGGACCCCGGTCTCGATCGATACGCGTGTCAGGCCGTCGGTCGCCGCCGCGCAGACGTAGTCGAAGTGGGGGGTGCCACCCCGGACGACCACGCCCAGCGCGACGAGGGCGTCGACCCTGCCGGTCCTGGCCAGGCGCGCGCAGGCAACCGGGAGCTCGAAGCTCCCGGGGACCCGCAGCTCGACGACGTCCGTCACGCCCGCTTCCGTCAGCCCCCGGCGCGCCCCGTCGAGCAGTCCGTCCATGACCTCGGTGTGCCAGGACGCGGCGACGACCGCGACGCGCAGGCCGCCGGCGTCGACGGACAGGGTGGGTGCCCCGGCCTTGCTCATGTTGTGCTCCTCGAGGTGATGGGTGCGGGGATGGCGTGGGGCTCGTGGCCGAGCTGCTCGGCCTTGGCCCGCAGGTAGGCGTGCGACTCCGGTGGTGGCACCGTCCTCGACGGCTCCGTCGCGATGACCGTGAGTCCGTGCCGCACGAGGGCGGTGGCCTTGTCCGGGTTGTGCGTGATCAGCCGCAGGGGTCGGTCGGCGAGGCCGAGGTCGTGCAGGATGGCGGCACCGGCCGAGTAGTCCCGGGCGTCGACCGGGAGCCCGAGCGCGTGCTGGGCAGCGACGGTGTCGACGCCGGTGTCCTGCACGGCATACGCCCGGAGCTTGTCGAGCAACCCGACGCCCCGGCCCTCGTGGCCGCGCAGGTAGACGACCACGCCGCCCTCGGTGGCGATGCGGGCCAGGGCGTCGTCGAGCTGCGGGCCGCAGTCGCAGCGCCGCGACCCCAGCGCCTCGCCCGTGAGGCACTCCGAGTGGAGCCGGACGAGGGGCTCGGGCCCGGGGTCCGGACGACCGACCAGTGCCAGGTGCTCGACACCGGTGACCAGGTCGCGGTAGCCGTGCACGAGGAGCTCGCCGTGGGCGCTCGGCAGCACGGTCGTCACCTCGCGCCGCACCGAGTCGTGGACGAGCCGGTAGGCGATCAGGTCGTCGATGGTGATCACCGGGAGCCCGTGCTCGGCCCCGAGGGCGGCGACCTGAGGACCGCGCAGCATCTCGCCCTCGTCGTCGACGAGCTCGGCGATGACGGCCACGGGCGCCACACCGGCGAGCCTGCACAGGTCGACCGCGGCCTCGGTGTGCCCGCGTCGGGTCAGCACCCCGCCCTCACGGGCGCGCAACGGGACGACGTGACCAGGACGGCGCAGGTCCCCCGCCGTGGTGCCGGGTGCTGCCAGCAGGCGCAGCGTGGTCGCTCGGTCGCCGGCGCTGATGCCCGTCGTGACGCCGACGGCAGCGTCCACCGTCACCGTGTAGGCGGTGCGCAGCAGGTCCTCGTTGTGCTCCACCATGAGCGGCAGGTCGAGCCGATCCGCCCACTCCACCGGCATCGGGGCACAGAGGTAGCCCGAGGTGTGGCGTACCGTCCAGCCCAGCCAGGACGTCGAGAGGTTCTCGGCGGCGAGGACGACGTCGCCCTCGTCCTCACGGTCGGCGTCGTCCATCACGAGGACGGGCAGGCCGGCCCGCAGTGCGGTCAGCGCCTCATCCACGCCGTGGCGGTTCACGTGGTGTCCCCGTCCCGGATGGCCAGCATCGACTCGACGTACTTGGCCAGCACGTCCACCTCGACGTTGACCTCCTCACCCGGCTGGCGGTTCCCCAGGGTCGTCCGTCCCAGCGTGGTGGGGATGAGGCTCACCGAGAAGGCCTGGTCGGTGAGGCCGGACACGGTCAGGGAGACGCCGTCGAGGGCGATCGACCCCTTGAGCACGATGTAGCGGCGCAGCTGCGGCGGGAGCGCGAAGGTGACGACCTCCCAGCGCTCCCCCGGCTCGCGGGAGACGACGGTGGTGGTGGCGTCCACGTGCCCCTGCACGATGTGTCCGCCGAACCTGCCGTCGGCGGGCATGGCCCGCTCGAGGTTCACGGCGTCTCCGGCCTGCAGACGCCCGAGGGTGGAGCGGTTCAGGGTCTCCGCCATGACGTCGGCGGTGAACCCTCCGGGGGTGTGGGCCGTGACGGTCAGGCAGACGCCGTCGACCGAGATCGAGTCGCCGTGGGCCGCGTCCTGGGCGACGGTGGGGGCCAGGACCTCGATGACGCTCGAGTCCTGGCCGTCGGTGCGAAGGGTGAGGGTGCCGAGCTCCTCGACGATGCCGGTAAACATGGATCAGTCCTCCTGGAGGGACGGGGCGGGTGGGGTGGGCTCGGTGGCCAGCGCCGCAGCCGGTGCTGCGGGAGGGTGGTCGGTCACGGGCTGGGGCAGGAGCCGCAGCCGAAGGTCTGGGCCGACCCGGTCGACGTCCGCGAGCTCGAGCCGCGCGGTGTCGGCGACCGTGGTGATACCGAGGTCGGGGACGGCCGACCGGCCGGTGCCGAGCAGCGCGGGGGCAAGGTAGACCAGCAGCTCGTCGATGCAGCCCACGGCCCAGAAGGCACCGGCCAGCGTGGGGCCACCCTCGAGCAGGACGGAGTGGACGCCCAGCAGGGCCAGTGCGTCGAGCACCTCGAACGGGTCGTGGGTGCGCAGGTGGAGCGCCGGCTCCTGGCCCTCGCTCAGCCGTGAGCCGCCAGGCCAATCACGGTGCCCCACGACGACGCGGAGGGGTTGTCGCGGCAGGGTGCTCCCGTCCGGGGTCCGGGCGGTCAGCGCGGGGTCGTCGGCGAGCGCCGTCCCGGTCCCGACGATGATCGCGTCGACGCAGGAGCGGAGGGCGTGGGCGTCGTGGCGCGCCTCGGGCGAGGTGATCCAGCGGCTGCTCCCGTCGGCCGCGGCGACCCGTCCGTCCAAGGTGCTCGCGATCTTCCAGGTCACGTGCGGCCTGCCGAGCACCGCTGCGCGGGCCCAGGCGGCCACCAGCGCCTGCGCCTGCGCGTGGTCGTGCTGCTCCACGGGCACCCCCTGGGCGGCCAACCAGGCCGCTCCGCCGGTGGCGTGCTCGGTCGGGTCGGGCACGGCGTACACGACCCTGGCCACGCCTGCCTCGTGCAGCGCTGCGGCGCACGGGCCGGTGCGGCCGTGGTGGTTGCAGGGCTCGAGGGTGACGTAGGCCGTGGTGCCTCGCGCCCTCGGTCCGGCCGCGGTAAGGGCCACCACCTCGGCGTGCGGGGTGCCCGCGCCGCCGTGGTGCCCCCGACCCACGACCGTGCCTGCGGTGTCCACCAGGACGCAGCCCACCCTGGGGTTGCGGTCGCGGTCCGGACCCCGCAGGGCATGGTCGACCGCCTGGTCCAGGTAGCGGTCGGGGCTCGTGCTCACCGCGTCCTCCGTCTCGTGCGGTGCCCCGGGCGGAGGGGAGACGGCGGTGCGGCGCAGGCCGTCGGCCGTGGGGGGACGTCCTGGGTCTGGGACCCGGACGTCGACGGCGTGCGGCCGACGCTCGCGCTGCCTCCCGTCCGGACTCTCACCGTCGGTCCCGGAGTTCCACCGGGTCAGCCGGCCACTGGATGCGGCCGGGTCGCGGACTGTCACCGCCGGTTCGGAATTGCACCGACCCCGGAGCGCGTGTCGTTTGCCCGGAAGCCTAGCTGACGCCCGCATCCTCCCTGTCTCCGGCACTCAGCCCCATCGGCGAACGTTCCCCCTGCGCACCGTGCGCCGGGAGGTCAAGTCCGCCGATGAGACTGGGCTTTCGCGGGTCCTATCTGGGTGAGGTCAGCCCTCCCTCGTGCCGCACGCCCTCTGCAGAGCGTGCTGGTCGCTGCCGCAGCCGTCGTGGCGCCGACGGAAGAGCCTCCAGGCGTGCGGTGAGGTCCGCGACGGTCTCCCGGGCGGTGCGGCCGACCCCGATGAGGGTCGCCGAGCCGGGGCCGGTCCAGTCGCCGTATCCGACCAGGTACAGCCGCGGCTCGGCGAGGGCGCGGGTGCCCGTGGTGGGGATGCGCCCAGCTGCTCCGCGCAGCCCGAGCGGCGCCAGGTGGGCCAGGTCCGGGCGGAAGCCGGTGCACCACAGCACGACGTCAGCCTCCTCCGCGGTGCAGTCGGACCACTCGACGCCGGTGCGGGTGAGCCGGGAGAACATCGGTCGCGCCACCAGGACGCCGCGCTCCCGGGCCTCCCGGACGGGCGGGACCATGACGACGTCGCCGAGGCTGGCCACCCCGCCGGGGTCGGGCCGGCCGGCGTCCAGCGCCTGACGTCGTGCAGTGGCCGCCATGAACAGTGCCCGCCCATCGACGTCGTCGGGCAGGAACGTCGGCGGCCGCGCCGTGACCCAGGTCGTCCGGGCAGCCTCGGAGAGCTCGGCCAGCACCTGGGCGCCGGTATTGCCGCCACCGACGACGACCACCCGCTGCCCGACGAACTCCTGCGGACCGGCGTACTGGGCGCTGTGCAGCTGGCAGCCGGCGAACGAGTCAATGCCGGGGTAGAACGGGACGAAGGGCCGGCCCCAGGTCCCGGTCGCGGACACCACAACCCGAGCAGCCCAGACCCCTGCGGTGGTCTGGACGAGCAGCCGTCCGTCGCCGTCGTCGTCAAGGCGGCTCACCCCGGTGACGCGGACCTCGTGGTGGACGGGCAGCTCGTACCGGTCCTCGTAGCGGGTCAGGTAGTCCACGACGTGCGCGGCCGGCGGGAAGCCCCGCCCCGTCGGTGCGGGCATCGGCCACCCTGGCAGCGACGAGTACTCCGCGGGCGAGAAGAGGCGCAGCGAGGGCCAGACGTGCGCCCAGGCTCCCCCCGGACCCGGGTTGGCGTCGAGCAGGACGTATCCGGTCCACGCCCGCAGGCCGGCACGCCTCAGGTAGTAGGCCACGGCCAACCCGGCCTGCCCGGCGCCAAGAACGGCGACGTCGACCTCGATCGGCTCGAGCTGCCAGGCCGACGTGTTCGGTGTGGAAAGGGACGGTGTCACCGGCCCGGAACCAGGGCCTCACCGAGGACGGCGCAGCGATGCGATACGGCGAGGTAGTCCACCAACGTGTCACGCTTCTGGATGCTGGCCAACCCTGCCTCCTTGGGACGACTGAGGTGGCCGGTGGTGCGGTGGTCGTGGCCACGGAGCGACCCTACCTTCGTCCCATCCTTCCTTCGATGAACCCCGACGGATGGACGTCCATGCCTCAGAAGACGGCGAATACGACGCCCCTCTCGGGGCCGGGACCCTTACGACCACGAGACGCCCCACCTGCCCACAAGGGTCATGCCGGGTCTGGTGCTCTCGCGCCCGTCGCACGAGAAGGTCCACGCCACGCCCTCCCGGTCAGGGCACTTCCCGAGCTAGCAGAGCAAAGGGATGCATCATGATGACAGTCCAGCACAGGTGGCCGACCGCCTGGTCCCGGAGACGGTCGATCGCGGCTACGACGCCCGGGCCATCCCGACGGCGAGCATCCCCAGCCTTGGCTCGGTCCAGGCGCTGGAGGTGGCTCGGGAGGCGCTGGAGGTCAGCTCTGTCGCTGACCACCACCGCTGTGCCGGTATGCCGTCGCCCTCCGAGGGGGACCCGGTCCCTGACCGGTCCCTGACCGCTCAACCCTGCTGCGCCTCCAGCCAGGTGGTGGTGAACGACGACAGGGCAGCATCGTCGACGGTGGAGCAGGTGAGCGTCCTCTGCGCCGTGACGGCGACCACGGCACTGGTCTGGTCCGGTACGGGAGCGGCGAGGGTGACCCCACCAGGGACGTCGGCGACCAGGGTGCGCAGGGCCTGGACGTCAGCCTCAGGCAGATCTGCCCGGTAGAGGAACGCGACGTGACCGTCGGCGAGCGAGTGACCGACGTCGGCCATCGGGGCGTCCTCGCCCGGATCGAAGAACTGCTTCTCCGCGTGCCCGCCGCCGCCGGGGAACTCCAGCGTCATGGCAGCCTCGGTGCACACTCGGGCAGCGGTGTCGGTCGGGGCGGCCGTCGTCTCGGCCGCCGTCTCGGGAGCCGCGACGGCCGCCGTGGGTGACTCCTCCTCGGTGAGGCCGCCGTAGAGGACGGTCGTGACGGCGAGGGCGCTGCCCGCTACGAGGCCGAGGCCCAGCCGCCGCGTGAGCACAGCGTGGTCCTCCCTTGTGCGGCCCCTCCACAGCCGCAGCACGACGGTGCTGACCAGCACCATGAGGCTGATGGCGATCAACTGACCGATCTCCAGGCCGACGTTGAACGCGACCACCTTGCCCAGCACACCCTCGTCGGGCAGGCCCAGGTCCTGCAGCCGCGTGGCCAGGCCCAGCCCGTGGATGAACCCAAAGCCAAGGATCACGACGGTGAAGCGCCGGTTCGGTCTCACCCGCTGAATCACGGCGACGGCGACGTAGGCGATGCTCAGACCGATCACGACGTCGACCAGCACGGGGTTCAACCGCCAGCCCGCAAGCGTGGCGAGGATCAGTGTCGTACTGTGACCCAGCACGAACACCGTGATGATCTTCGCGGCCGCTCGCGGAGTCCCGGCGACAAGAAGGATGCCGGCGATGAAGAGCAGGTGGTCCCAGCCCAGCAGCATGTGCTCGATCCCGAGCGGGATGAATCCCCATGCGTTCAGGTGGGAGGCGGGGCCGATGCCGTGCGCCCAGGCCGTGGCCGGCGTGAGGAGGACCCACATGAGCAACGCGGCAACACTCAGGCTGGGGCGCAGGAGTCGTGGACGGTGGCTGGAGCGCATGGGACTGTCCGTTCCTCGGGTTACGGCGAAGTGTAGGAGGCGCTGCGCACCCTGGAGACACGCCGGTCCGTCACCTACGCGCCGCAAGACCGCCCCGCTCGAAGGCTGGGCACGTCCGGGTGTCCGCATGGTGGCCAAGGACGCCACGTCGAGGTAGACCCTTGACCGAGCTGCAGCCGCGGCAGGGCCCAGACCAGCACAAACGTGGTGGGCCCCGTGGGACTCGAACCCACAACCTACGGATTAAAAGGGCGTCCAGGGGGTAGGTGGTCGACACCTGTAGGGCACTGACCTGCACAAACGTCGTTAGCTAGCGCAGCAGAGAGACGATGTTCTGAACCTGTGACGGCCTACTGACGGCCTACGCCAGCGACCACATGGCGCTGGAGATTCGCGCGGCTGGCTACAGCCTTGTCAAAGGCGCCGAGAGTGGAAGCGCGAAGGATCCGAGCCGCCGTTGGGCGCGTGCGTCCGTGTCGGTGGCTCCTGCCAGACTCAATCTCGTGAGGATCCTCCGATCGGCGCTGAAGCACGGATGCACGCCGTCGGACATCGCGCTCGCCGTCGCCACTGCCTGGCAACGCACTCAGGTCGGCGAAGACCCGGACAGGTGGCTCTACGTCGGTGTGGACGGATCGGCCAGACCACTGGAGATCGTCACGGTGGCAGGGGATGATGGTGCCGAGGTTGTCATCCACGCGATGAAGTTGCGCAAGCGGTACTACCCGAAAGGAGGGCACACGCATGAGTTATGAGATCACTGACAGCGTGCCCGGACTCACGGATGCGCAGGTCGCCGACCTGGTCCAGGAAGCGGAGGCCGGCCACGACCTGAAGACCCGCCCCTCCGAGCCGAATCCGCACTTCCATCGGGTTCAGCTGGTGCCCGAGGATCTGCTGGACGCCATCGACGAGCGAGCCGCCAAAGATGGGCAGTCGCCCGACGCCGTCGTCCGCGAAGCGCTCTCGAGCTACCTCGATACCGCCTGAACTGTCCTGCCCCCAGCGCCGGGTGAGCAGTCCCGTGACGTCCAGGTGGGAAGGTTCCGCGAATCATCACACCCAATTGACGCGAGCGACCTGCGGCAATAGCGTGCACCTTGTGTGATCGAGTCGGTCGCCTTCTCAGCCGCCACGATGGCGTACCGTGCTCGAGGTGACGGAGTTCGCTGACGATCGCGGGCCTGCCTGGACTCTCTTGCGGGGGGATGCCGGAGTTTTCCTCGACCACGCGGACGTGGTCACTGTCGATGCCGGTCCCGGCGCGTCGATGCGGTTCACAGGTGCCGGGCTGGAGCTGAAAGACCGGGGGCTTACCGAGATCGTGGAATGGTCGGCCATCGAGAGTTTGAGCGTGGACGTCCCTGGCCCGGTTCCTGCGCTGGACCCTCTGCGAGCCGCCCTCACCATCATCTCGCCCACTCCACTCAACATCCCACGGCGGGTCACCGTGCGCGGCTGGGTCGCCGGAGAGTGGAGAAGGTGGCAGCTGGGCCGGCCGCGGAGAACCAGCAGCCGCTTTCTGGGACTGGCCGCCCCGATCACGATCATCGTCGCAACCCTTCAGGAGGCCCAGCTGCCTTTCCAGCGACTTGCTGACCGTGAGTTCGTAGCTGCCCAACTCGACGATCTCGCGCGACTGCCCTACCTGCGCCGCTTCAGTCGAGGCCACAAGTACCTGTAAGACGTTAGACACGCAGCAAGTCGGCATATTGGACGATCCTCGCTGCGGCAAGAGCGGATGGGAGACTTCCGGGGTGGACGTTCCAGACCCGGTTGTCCTGATTGTCGACGGCGAGACGTTCAGCGCGCGAGCCGACGTCCAGCAGCCAGGAGCGTGGCACATGGACTGGGTCAGCGTCCCGAACCCTGGCTACGGCTTCACGACGAGGCGTTCCGATCAACAGTTGGAGTCGCGTGCGGAGTTGGAGAAGGGGGTCCGGTCATTCCTCGCCGAAATCGATGTCAACGGCACCGGGTACCTGAGCGACTAGGAGAGACAATCAGATCCGGCAGACGGCAGAAGAATGCGGCACCTGGCGCCTCGGACAAAGTATGCGTTAGGTGGCAACCGTTAGGAGGCGGTGAGTTTCGTACAACCGCCAGAACCCCTGGGGCGGCGGCAGTGGCGTCGCGTCGACCGAGCCCTCAAAGCACGTCAGGTGAGTGATTCACCAGGCAGGTAGGAGCTTGTCAGGTGCCCGAGCTGCACATGGTTCAGGCGCAGCTGGCATTGCTCCCTTGGGTCCTGTTCGTCCACCACGGACTCCACGACGACCCATCGTGGGGTCGACGATCGACACGCCGTTGGGATCGTGGCTATTAGGCTCTGGGGCGTCGCGGAGGTCGCCGCGCGGACGGAAGCCGATGCAATATCCCGAAGGATGAAATTGGGCTGAGGTGCGACGCGGACGAGCTGGCCCGTCCTATGGCGTCATACAATCACAGCGACCCGTGCTTGCGCTGGATACCCCGTGTCGCCTCCATGCTGAGAATTCTCATCCTCGGGCCGCCCACAATCTTCTCCTTAAGGTCCACGCCTGCGTCAGCCAAGGCGTCTGCTATCGCATCAGCCGACGCGCGGGGCGCTGTGAGTTGAGGCATATCGCCTTCCCAGTAGGCTCCGTCTCGTCGGCAGACGAAACCGATGCGGCCTTCGTCTGAGAGGAAGATCGCGACAGGTCCATGGCTGTCTTCATCCGTGATATGTTCAATTTCCGTCATGATCGTCCTCGTTCTTTGATGCGCTTCTGCAGCGCGGTCAGTTCCTCGGGTTGCTGGGGGTTCAAAGAGCTGATTTGCGCGGAAAGCGCTGCGGTTTCCGCCTTACCTTCACCGGCACCAGCACGTTGACCGAAGAAGAAGGCAACAATAGTGGTGAGCAAAGGCATAATGACAGCCAGGAGCGCCATAAGACGCGTATTGGGGTCGAATGACCCGCGGTATTGAGGCGTCAACCGGATCTGATCCTCCGGGCAGTTTATAATGGAGTTCGCCGGTTCAGCTTTGGAGGTCGTGCTCGCCTCGTCCTGGCTCCCGCCGGTTGCTTGTGCTGAGTCGTCCTCGGTCACGGAGTCGGAATCATCTCTCGCGGAGTCTGTTCCGGCTACACAGATCAGCGTTGGTGCGCTGTCGGGAGCGGGGTCAGCAAGTAGCGGGGGATCGTTGGCGGTCCACATGATGCCGATCGTGGCGAAGAGGTATCCTAGGAGCAGAGCTGCTGCGACGACTACCCCCACGACTGCAAGAAATCCCCCGCCTTTGCTGCCCTGAGATCCGTCCATCTCGCCACCTCCAACAGGTGAGGCCCCCTGAAAGGCGCCGGTGGAAGCAGGCTACTCCTCACTCCGGAGACGCGCTAGACCCAGTCTGAACATAGGCAGATGCCGGCCTGGCGTTCACCCGCAATCTCCCACGGGGGACTGCTGCACAGAAGGCGCTAGGTGATCTGCCACGCTCAGTCGCATCGCCTGAAGGATGTGCACCGTGCCCAAACCGCGGTCCTCAAAGTTTTGTGACGACGCGGTCATTTTTCTCCCGCAACCGTACCCTCAACAGACACTCAAGCGGATCGCCCGCTGACTTCGTCATCGCCGAGTCCTGCCGGCCCAACTCGATGCGTGCGGCTGACGTTGAGGACGGTTCACCGTCTGAAGACGACTGCCGCCGAGAACGCCAAGCTGCGGGAGTCCGCTCATCGGCGGTACAGCGATGTATCGAGCACTCGGCAGCGTTGAGCGAGGGGACGCCGTCCCTCTGCGGATCGGTCATCGGCTGGGGCCGGATACCTCACGCGAGGGACCTTCGAAGGGGTGATGTTCTGCTCGTCGCTGGCTGGTTCGGAGGCGCTCGCCCACAGCGCCTAGCTTCGGCCTGCGGAGAACCGGGGACGGCGCGTTGAGTCGCCGGACCAGCCTGGCTTGGTGCCTGGCGACGTCGGGGTCTTTCATGGGCGGTCCGGTGGGGTCTGTGTCGGTGGGTGGGATGCCGAGGGCGGCGCGCCAGACGGCGAGGTCGCCGAGCAGCTGGTCGTCGACGTGCGCCGGCAGGGGTCGCTGCCACGGCGCGCGGTTGGCGGCGCCGGCCTGCTGGGCCTGGTCCGTGACCCGGTGCTTGAGGTCGTCGATCCGGCCGCTGAGCCGGTCTAGGTAGGTGCCCGTGCCTGGGTCGCGTCGTAGGGCGGGTGGGAGGTCGGGCAGCCACGGCAGCGGGGCGTCCCCGTGCGGCAGGGGGGTGAGGGCGCTGAGGCGCCAGGTGAGGGCGGCGGCGGGGTCGTCGGCCTCGGTGAGGGTGCGCTTGCCGCGGTACAAGGTGGCCTCCTGCACCACCGTCTCGGGCCGGGTCCCCTCGACCCAGCGGACGGCGAGCTGGCCCCGCAGGTGCGGGTAGGCCGGTGCCTGAGTGAGGCCGGGCAGCCACGTCTCGAGCGCGTCGTCGAGAGCGGTCATCCGCTCCTGCCCGAGATGGTGCTGAGCCAGCACGGTCAGGGCGTCCTGGTAGGCCAGCACCGCCTCCCGCAGCAGCTGTGAGGCGTCCCCGCGCTCGACGGTGGTGGCCGAGAGGGCGCGACCGTCGCGGTCCAGGATGTCGGTGAGCGCCTGCCGCGGCTCTAAGACCGCTTCCTGCACGTCGCGGACGACGCCATCCAGCGAGGGCGCGGGCGCGGCGACGTAGAGGTGATTGTTCTCCCGTCCGCGGGAGAGGGCGACGTACAGGGCTTGCCGGGTCTCGGTGCCGGTGAGGACGGTGTGGGTGGTGTCGACGGTGGCGCCCTGGGCGCCGTGGATCGTGCTCGCGTACCCCAGCTGCACGTGCTCGGCCACGTACTCCGTGGGGAGGGTCAGCTGGCGGGCAGTCCCCGTGCGCGAGCTTCGGTCGTGGCGTTGCACCGAGACGGCCCCGTCGGCGTGGACGGCGAGGACAAGCCACCGGTCGCCGTTCTTGACCCAGGACCCGTCACGGGAGCGCAGGCGTCGGTCGTTGCGGCGGGTGATGATCGTGTCGCCGGCACTGGCACGGGTGCCATCACCCAGGGCCACCTCACGCGGGGGTTGACCGTCGGTGGCGTCGAGGCGGTCCTGCCGGGCGCGCTGGTTCAGCCCCCGGGCGACTTCGCGCGTCGCCGCCAGCAGCAAGCTCGACAGGCCGGCGAACTGATCGACCTTCCAGGCGGCATACGCCGCATCGACCATGTCCCCGGCGTCGCCGCTGTGGACGCGTCCGTGGTCGAGGTAGCGGTCCAGCGCGGCGGGGTCACCGTCGCGGACGCCGAGCGTGGCAGCGCCTTCGGCGGGGTCGGTGAACCGGTGCAGCTCGGTCAGGGTCGCGGTGGTGCCGTGCGCGTGGCCCTGCTCGGCCAGGTCACGGAAGATCCCGCCGGCGGAGACGGGCGAGAGCTGCTGGTCGTCCCCGACGAGGCGCACGCTCCCACCGCGCTCGACGACGTGCCGGACAACCTCGGCGAGGTCGCGGGTGCCGGCCATCCCGGCCTCGTCGATGACCACGAGCGTCGCCGGTCCGACGCCGCTACCCTCGCCGGGCCTGTCGCGGCGGAGATCTGCTGGTGCGTTCCGGCCCGTCTGGTGGAGGTACTTGGCGAGGGTGTCGGCGGGAACGCCGGTGGCGCGGCCGAGCTCCTCGGCTGCGACTGCGGTGGGAGCCAGGCCCAGGACGGTGCCTCCGGAGGCTTCCCACGCGCGGGCCAGCACGCGCAGAGCAGCGGTCTTGCCGGCCCCGGCGGGGGCGAGCGCGACCTGCAGGCGGCACCCGCTGCTCGCGAGGCTGCGGACCATCGCCGCCTGCGACCGGTCCAGGCTCGGACCGTCCGCGCTCTGGCCGGCCAGGACGGTCTCGACCACGGCCGGGTCGGCCTGGCGGCCGTCGCGGCGCAACCCGAGGGCGAGGACTTCGTCCTCGGCGGCGAGGATCGCCTTCGAGGTGTAGGTCTGGCTGCCGTGCACGATGTGAGCGGGCTGCCCGTCCGGGCGGCGCAGCACCTCGGGCTCGCCCAGCTCCCGCGGCACCCCGACCGGCACAGAGAACCCCTGCAGGACCCACCGCTGGACGTCACGTTGGTAGCTCTCGAGCTTGTCCAGGGGCACCTGGGCGGTGCGGAGCTGGCGCAGGGTCTCGGCGCGCACGTGCCACACCTGCCACGTCGCCCGCGACCCCTCGAGCACCGACAACACCCGCGCCGCGACGACCTGGGGGCGCACGTCCCCACCACCCCCGCCTCGCCGGAGGTCTCCCGGCAGCGCCCCCACCCATCCACCTGCGACGATGCCTGCCTCCCCACCGCGTCCCCGGTCGCGCCCCCGCCGCGCCCCCACCGCCGCGGCGACCATCTCCTCCGGGCAGCGACCGTCGCGGGCGAGCACGGCGGTCGCCTGCTCACGCCACGCGGCGCGCTGCTCGGCCTCGGAGCGGGGTTCGTGCTTGTCCGGGCGGGTCTCCAGGTTCGCCTGCTGCGCCACGGCCAGCGCCTCGATGGTCGTGGGGGTCCGGCCGTGGTCGGTCAGGAAGGCTGACGTGAGCTCGCGCTGGCGGGCCTCGATCGCCTGCCGGCGGGACGACCACGCCGCGAGCAGGGCCGGGGCCATCCCGGCGATCTCCCGCACCGCCCGCTTGCCCTCCACTCCGGGGCGGTCGACGAAGCGGACCCCGAGCCGCTCCACCAGCCCGGCCTCGAGGTGGGTGTTGTAGTGCTCGGAGGCCATCACCTTGGCCTTGAACAGCATCCGCCCGTCCAGGGTCAACCACCGCCCGCCCTCCTCGGGCAGCGACTGGACCTTGTTCGACACCACCACGTGGGTGTGCACGTCCGGGTCCCCGGTGCGCGAGTCCCTATGGTCGAACGCCGCCGCCACCAACCCGACCACGGGCACCTGGCGGATGCCGCCCTTGCCCACCCTCGTGAACGCCACCTCGCGCTCGAGCATGGCCAGCGTCGCGCGGACCGCGTCCTGGTGCGCAGCCTCCACCTGCTTGGCGATCTCCGGTGGGGCAAGGGCCCACAGGGTCGAGACCGACTTCACCGGCGAGAACGTCAGGTCGAACCCGGCCACCGGCACCTGCGCCGGCCGGGACCCCTTGACGAGGAACCGGGTCAGCTCGGCCTCGTCCACCGGGCCGCGGCCGTGCCGCTGCTCGAACGCCTCCCGGGCGACCCGGGTCCGGATCCGTGCTCGCTCCTCCGGCTCGATGGGGGCGTTCCACGCCAGCCCGCGGGCGGTGTTGTGCTCGCTGAACGCCCGCGCCGTGACCTGCCGCAGAGACGTGGCGTCGAACGTCGGGAACGCCCGCCCCAACGCACCCCACCCCTTCGCGGCGGCCGCGGGCTCGCCGGAGCGGGGGTGACGACCCTGACCGAAAAGCAGCTTCATCTGCTCCTCGCTCACCACGTCACCGACCTTCAGGTGGAGGCCGGGCAGGCCGGTGCCGAGCCAACGCCCGGGTGCTTCGCCCTTCTCCTCGTAGTACGAGGCTAGGCCGACCTGGCGCTTCTCCGTTGAATCGTGCACCGCGACCTGACGCGTCAGGTAGGTGTACCCGGACCCGGCCGAGAGCTTGTGCATCGTCATCATCTCCACCCCATAAGCGGAGGAGCGCACTCCTGGGTCTCACCCGCGAACCGAGTGCAGTAGGTGTGTTCCTTCTTGAGCGGGCGAGACGTTGGTTGACGTCGCTGGGTCGAGGTGAGGACTGGGGCGCAGGTCGTGCACGGCCTGCGCCTGTGCAGGCATGCCTTGGATGACGTGGGGCTGTCCGGATCGCAGGCCGAGGACGAGCATGCTGCTCAGCCTGTGGACAAAGGAGGCCCGGGATCTGCGTTCGGGGTCATGCTGGGTCTCGTGGCTCATCTCTCCCGCGGCAGGCGCGAGCGCGCGAGTTCCGAGAAATCTGCCTCTGGATGAGTCCCCAGTGCCTCCTCGTCCGCTTTGGGGGGTAACAGGCACAAGCAGTGCTTGCGGAGCGAAGGAAGTGGGGACCATGGCAGTCGAGCACAGCCAACGCAGGAGCGGGTGGCCCGCAGTGCAGGCCGCGACGAGGGGCTCAGCGCAGACCGACGGACTGGGGGCAGGCCACGCGGACCCGATGTTCCTGACCGTCCAGGAGGTCGCGGAGCTGCTTCGGGTCAGTCCGGCGACGGTCCGCGCCTGGATCGCCAAGGGCGAGGGCCCGCCTGCCATGCGGTTCGGCAAGCAGATCCGCTACCGCCCCGAGCGCGTCATGGAGTGGGTCGAGCAGCAGGAGGAAGGCCGGAGGTGATCGACCGTCGCCAGTCACCGATCACCGGAAGAGTGGTCTGGCGCGTGCGTTGGTACGAGACCGAACCCGCCGGTGGGCGGCGCGAGCGGAGCCGCACCTTCTTCACCAGGCGAGAGGCGCTCGACTTCGAGCGCGAACGGGCCCGGGCCAGGCGGGCGGGCGTCGTCTCCTCGAGCCGGGTGTCCGTCTCCGAGGTTGCCGAGCGCTACTTCGCCAACCTGACCGGTACGGCGGCCTCCCGCACCGTCCAGGGATACTGCCAGCACTGGCGGACGCATCTGCAACCGGCCTTCGGCCACGTGCCGGTCGAGAAGCTGACGGTGCCACGGATCCAGGAGTTCGTCTCCAACCTCGCAGCACGACGGTCCCCGGCGACGACGCGCAAGGTGCACAGGACGCTGAGCCTGATCCTCGACCAGGCCGTCGCAGAACGGCGGCTGGCGGTCAACCCGGCGCACGGGGTCCGGCTGCCCAGACTTCCGGCCCAGCTCGGCGACCACGTCCTCAGCGTCGAGCAGGTCGAGGCGTTGGCGGACGAGGTCCACCACCACGGGACGCTCGTGCGGGTCGCGGCGTACTGCGGGCTGCGCTGGGGGGAGGTGGCCGCCCTGCAGGTCGGTGACGTCGACCTCGCTGCTCGCCGCCTCCGGGTCCAGCGGGCACAGGTCGAGGTCTCCGGCCGCATCGAGATCAAGGCGCCGAAGTCACGGCACGGTCAACGCCGTGTGCCAATCCCCGGACGGCTGCTCGACGAGCTGGGTGAGCAGACGGAAGGGCGTCGGGCGTCTGCCTTGCTGTTCACCTCGCCGGAGGGGGACAGGTTGCGAGCCTCGAACTGGAAGCGGTGGTCCGGGTGGAGCGAAGCCGTCGCGAGCATGGGCGGCGGCATCCGGTTCCACGACCTGCGCCATACCTGCGCGAGCCTGCTTATCCAGGCGGGCGCGACACCCGTGGAAGTCCAGCGCATCCTGGGTCACAGCACGCCGGCGACGACGCTGAACCTCTACACCCACCTGCTGCCCGACGCGCTCGACGGCGCGGCCGCGAAACTCGACGGCTACCTGGATAGCCGGCTGTGACGGCCTACGTGACGGCCTACGGAACCCGGCTCGGCTGCTGTGAGACATCCTCCAGCGGGACGAAAAGCCGTTTGACCTGCGACGATCTGAAGGTGGGCCCCGTGGGACTCGAACCCACAACCTACGGATTAAAAGTCCGCAGCTCTAACCATTGAGCTAGAGGCCCGGGTGCGGACGCGGCCGCACCGGCCCATCAGGTTACCTCCCGGGGGGCCGCGGCCCCTGGCCGTCCCGCACGCGGGGACGGTGCGCGTCATACCGGCGGCGCCCCTGGTGTGGAAGAGTTCTGGACCATGAGCGCACAGTCGGGCACCACCCTCACCACCGCCGAGCGCGCGCTGGTCGAGACGAACGGCATCGAGGTCATCGACGAGGCCGAGCGCACCGCGAAGTCCTCCGACCTGTTCTGGCCGTGGTTCGCCGCCAACGTGTCGGTCTTCGGCATCAGCTACAGCAGCTTCGTCTACGGCTTCGGCGTCAGCTTCGTCCAGGCGCTCATCGTCACCGTCGTCGGCATCACCCTGTCCTTCCTGGCCTGCGGCATCATCGCCATCGCCGGCAAGCGCGGGTCGGCCCCGACGATGGTGCTCTCCCGCGCAGCGTTCGGCGTCAACGGGCAGAAGGTCCCCGGCGTCTTCTCCTGGCTGATCTCGATGGGCTGGGAGACGTTCCTGGCGATCATGGCCGTGCTCGCGACCGCGACGGTCTTCACCCAGCTCGGCTGGAGCGGCGGCACCACGACCCAGGTGCTGGCCTGCGGTGTCATCGCCGCGCTCATCGTCCTGGCCTCGGTCGCCGGCTACCACACGATCATGCGGCTCCAGTCGGTGCTCACGTGGGTGACCGGCGTCGTCACCATCGCCTACATCGCGATGACGATGAACCGCATCGACCTGGCCGCCGTCACCTCCCGCGAGGCAGGTCCGACCGAGGCGGTCATCGGGGCGCTCGTCCTGCTGATGACCGGCTTCGGCCTGGGCTGGATCAACATCGCCGCCGACTGGTCGCGCTACCAGCACCGGGACGCCCCCGGCACCTCGATCGTCTTCTGGAACACCTTCGGCGGCGCGCTCGCCCCGGTCCTGCTCGTGGTCTACGGCCTGCTGCTCATCGGCTCCGACCCGGCGCTGGAGGAGGGCATCGTCAACGACCCGATCGGCACGCTGGCGACGATCCTGCCCATCTGGTTCCTCGTGCCCTTCCTGGTCGCCGCCGTGCTGGCCCTGGTCAGCGGCGCCGTCCTCGGCATCTACTCCTCCGGCCTGACCCTGCTGTCCCTCGGCATCAACGTCCCGCGCCCGGCCGCCGCCGCGATCGACGGCACGATCCTGACCCTGGGCACCATCTGGGTCGTCTTCTTCGCGCAGAGCTTTCTCGGCCCGTTCCAGAGCTTCCTCATCACCCTCGGGGTGCCGATCGCCGCCTGGGCCGGGATCCTCATGGCCGACGTGACCTTGCGTCGGCGCAACTACGACGAGGCGGCCCTCTTCGACCCCCGCGGGCGCTACGGCGACTGGAACTGGACCGCGATCGCGATCATGGTGGTGGGCGCGCTCATCGGCTGGGGTCTGGTCATCAACATCTTCGCCGACGTCGCCTCCTGGAACAACTGGCAGGGCTACCTCCTCGGCCCCCTCGGCCTGGGCGGCAAGGAGGGCACGTGGGCGTGGGCCAACCTCGGGGTGCTCGTGGCGCTCGCCATCGGCTACCTCGGCTGGCTGGTGCTCGGGCGCGCGATCGTGCGCCGCCAGGAGGAGGGGGTATGACGTCCGCACCCTGGTTGGTCGTCGTCGACGCCCAGCGGATCTTCGCCGACCCGGCCTCGGAGTGGTACGCCCCCCGGTTCGCCGAGACGGTGGAGCCGATCCGTGAGCTCGTCGCCGCGCACGAGGGGCGCGTCGTGCAGACCAGGTGGGTGCCGCCCCACGTCAAGCACGGGTCCTGGATCCCCTACTTCGAGACCTTCCCGTTCGCCGACCGCTCCCAGTACGACCCCATCTTCGACATCGTGGAGGAGATCGCCGAGCTGCACCTCCCGCACACCGTCTCCGAGCCGACCTTCGGCAAGTGGGGCGAGCAGCTGCGCAGCGTCACGGGCGCCGACGCCCACCTCGTGCTCGCCGGCGTCGCGACCGACTGCTGCGTGCTCTCGACCGCCCTCGCCGCGGCCGACGCGGGCTGCACGGTCGAGGTCGTGGCCGCCGCCTGCGCAGGGTCCGGCGACGAGGCGCACGAGCGGGCGCTCCAGGCGATGAGGCTCTACGCCCCGCAGATCACGGTGCGCGACTGACCGTCGCTCACGATCGGAAGAGCAGCACCTCGAGCGACGCCAGGCCGTAGGCCTCCTCGGCGTCCCGGTGGGCGAACGTGTGCGTGGTCCCGCCGACCAGCGCGACCACGGCATACCCCTGCTCGCCCACCCCCAGGCCCACGAAGTCCAGGCCCAGGACCGCGCGCAGCTGGTCCTCCCGCGGGAGCCACAGCGTCTCCTCGAGGTCCACGGAGTCGAGCGCCCACTCGGTCACCCCGTTGAACCCGATGACCGAGCCCCCGACGAAGTCGTGCACCTCCACCGTCATGTCGGCCAGGTAGAAGACGTCGTGCCCCAGCCCCGGCCGGTCGACCACGAACCGGTCGCCGGGCATCGGGCTCCAGATCAGGCCGGCGTCGAGCAACCGACGCGCGAGATCGACAGAGATCATAGGGCCACGGTATCTGTCGGGCCTCTCGTCGCTCTGCACAGTCATGAGCATCCAGGTCCAGCAACCGCAGCCCTACGACCTCGTCGGCAGCAGCGTGCAGATCGCCGGCACGGCCGGCGGCGCCTTCGAGGCGTCCTACAGCGTGCGTGTCACCGAGGGGCACGACGAGGTCCTCGGCCACTTCATGGCGGGCGACGGGATCGGCGGCCACGGTCAGTTCCAGGTCGCCGTCGACATCTCCGGCGCAGCCTTCACGCACACCGTGGCCTTCGTCGAGGTCTTCCACACCTCTGCCCGCGACGGCTCCGAGCTCGACCGCCAGGTCGTGCCGGTCATCGTCGCGCCGCTGATCGTGCCCGGCTACACCACCTACCTCGAGCACGTCGTGGCCCCGGGGGAGAGCCTGTGGGCCATCGCCCAGCGGCACTACGGCAACGGCAACCTCTACCACCGGCTGGTCGCCGCCAACCCGATCATCACCAACCCCAACCTGATCCACCCGGGCGACGTCGTCCGGGTCCCGCGGGCCGGCTGAGCGTCGGGGGTCGCCAGGAGGGGCGGCGACCCCCGCGCTCGGCATGCCCGACAATGGAGCGGATGCTCACCGACCGCACCCTCACCGACCTCATCCCGCCCGGGGCCGCCGCGAGCGACCCCGACGCCCTCTACGAGGTCTTCTCCACGTGGGCGGCCGAGCGCGGCACCCCCCTCTACCCGCACCAGGACGAGGCGGTGCTCCACCTGCTCGCCGGCAGCAACGTGGTCCTGTCCACCCCGACGGGCAGCGGCAAGTCCCTCGTGGCGACAGCGGCGCACCTCCTGGGCCTGGCGACCGACCGGGTGTCGTTCTACACCGCCCCGATCAAGGCGCTGGTCAGCGAGAAGTTCTTCGACCTGTGCCGCGTCTTCGGCGCCGAGAACGTCGGCATGCTCACCGGGGACGCCGCGGTCAACGCCGACGCGCCGATCATCGTCTGCACGGCCGAGGTGCTCGCCAACATCGCCCTGCGCGAGGGCGAGGGCGCCGACATCGGGCTGGTCGTCATGGACGAGTTCCACTACTACGCCGAGCCCGACCGCGGCTGGGCCTGGCAGGTGCCGCTGCTCACCCTGCCGCACGCGCAGTTCGTGCTCATGTCGGCCACGCTCGGCGACATCGGCGAGATCGTCGAGGACCTCACCACCCGCACCGGTCGCGAGACCGCGCAGATCACCGGCGTGGAACGACCCGTGCCGCTGCACTTCAGCTGGGCGATGACCCAGGTGCCCGACACCGTCACCGAGCTGCTCCAGGAACGCCAGGCGCCCGTCTACGTCGTGCACTTCACGCAGAGGGACGCCATCGAGCGGGCGCAGGCGCTGATGTCGGTCCAGCTGCTGACCAAGGAGGAGAAGGAGGCGGTCCGCGACAAGATCGGGGCGTTCCGGTTCACCGCCGGCTTCGGGCGGACGCTGTCCAAGCTGGTCCGGCACGGTGTCGGCGTGCACCACGCGGGGATGCTGCCGCGCTACCGCCGGCTGGTGGAGCAGCTGGCCCAGGACGGCCTCCTCAAGGTCATCTGCGGCACCGACACCCTGGGCGTGGGCATCAACGTCCCCATCCGCACGGTGCTGTTCACCGGGCTGGCGAAGTACGACGGGTCGCGCTCGCGGATCCTGCGCGCCCGGGAGTTCCACCAGATCGCGGGGCGCGCCGGGCGGGCGGGCTTCGACACCGTGGGGTATGTCGTGGTGCAGGCTCCCGAGCACCTGATCGAGAACGCCAAGGCGGTGGCCAGGGCCGGCGACGACCCCAAGAAGCAGCGCAAGATCCAGAAGAAGAAGCCGCCGGACGGGTTCGTCTCCTGGACCGAGGAGACCTTCGACAAGCTCGTCGGGGCGGCGCCGGAGCCGCTGGTCTCCCGGATGAAGGTCGACCACTCGATCATCCTCAACACGGTCGCCCGCGCCGGCGACCCGGTGACCAACCTCGCGCGGCTGCTCCGCGACAACCACGAGCAGCCGCGCGCGCAGGCCCGCCTCTGCCTGAAGGCGATCGCCCTGGGCCGCTCGATGCTCGACAGCGGCATCCTCGTGCGCCGCGAGACCCCGGGGGCCGACGGCCGCACCCTCGACCTGGCCCCCGGCGTGCAGGAGAACTTCGCGCTCAACCAGCCCCTCGCCCCCTTCGCCCTCGCCGCGGTGGACCTGTTCGCCAAGGACGACACGTCATACGCCCTCGACGTGCTCTCGGTGGTCGAGTCCGTCCTGGACGACCCGATGCCGGTGCTGGTCGCGCAGCGCTACAAGGCCAAGGGTGAGGCGGTCGGGCAGATGAAGGCCGACGGCATCGAGTACGACGAGCGGATGGCGCTGCTCGAGGACGTCACCTGGCCGCGGCCGCTCGCCGAGCTGCTGGAGGGCACGCTGTCGATCTACCGCCAGACCCACCCGTGGGTGCGCGAGGACGCGCTGTCGCCGAAGTCGGTCGTGCGCGACATGTGGGAGCGGGCGATGAGCTTCACCGAGTTCGTCGGGTTCTACCAGCTCTCCCGCTCCGAGGGCGTCCTGCTGCGCTACCTCACCGACGCCTACCGGACGCTGCGTCAGACCGTGCCCTCGCACGCGGTGACCGAGGAGCTCGACGACCTCATCCACTGGCTGGGGGAGACGATCAGGCAGACCGACTCCTCGCTGCTGGAGGAGTGGGAGGCGCTGAGCGACCCCGAGCTGGTGGCCGCCGCGGCCGAGCGCGCGGCCTCCGGTGCGCCCGTGCTGCCGGCCCGGCCGATCACCTCCAACGAGCGCGCCTTCCGCGTCATGGTCCGCAACGCGGCCTGGCGGCGCGTCGAGCTCGTGGCCGAGGACTCCTGGCAGGCGCTCGGCGAGCTCGAGGCGCAGGTGGCGGCGCTGCCCGAGCCGGCGATCGAGCCGCTCATGAGCCGGTCCGACTGGGACGACGCGCTCGAGGCCTTCTACGACGAGCACGGTCACGTCGTGCTCGACGCCGACGCCCGCGGCCCCTCGATGCTCCTCGTCGAGCCGCTGCCGGGGGAGCGGTCGGCGATCACCGACGGCAGCCCCGGTCGGGTATGGCGTGTGGTCCAGACCCTCCTCGACCCCGAGGGGGACAAGGACTGGGTGATCGAGACCGAGTGCGACCTCGACGCCTCGGACCTCGTGGGGGAGCCGGTGCTGCTCGCGACCGCGATGCGGCGGCTGTAGCGCGTGACCGCCACGCTCCACGTGCACGGATTCGGCGCCGCCCACGGGGCGCGGCAGCTCTTCTCCGACCTCAGCCTCACCGTCGCCCCCGGCGACGTGTGGGGCCTCGTCGGTGCGAACGGGGCCGGCAAGTCCACCCTCCTCGCGGCGCTCGCCGGCCGGCGGGGCAGCGCCGAGACCACCGGGCGCACCGTCCTGTCCCCGCCCCACGCCACCGTCGGTCTCCTCGACCAGGAACCCGAGCGGCGGGCGGGCGAGGACGTCCTGACCTACCTGCACCGCCGGACCGGCGTCGCCGACGCGACCGCCGCGATGGACGCGGCGGCCGAGGCGATGGCCACGGTCGAGGACCCGACCGTCGCCCGCGGCGGCGCGCCGAGCCTGGCCGACACCTACGCCGCGGCGCTGGACCGCTGGCTGGCGCTCGGCGGGGGAGACCTCGACGAGCGGGTCCCGGCCGCTGCCGCGGACCTGGGGCTGCGCGTGCCGCTCGACGCCGCGATGGCCACCCTCTCCGGGGGCGAGGCCGCGCGGGTGGGGCTGCTCGCGCTGCTCCTGCAGAGGTATGACGTGCTGCTGCTCGACGAGCCCACGAACGACCTCGACCTGCCGGGCCTGGAGCGGCTCGAGCAGGTGGTGCGCCAGTCGCGCGCGCCGATGGTCATCGTCAGCCACGACCGTGAGTTCCTCGCCCGCTGCGTCACCGGCATCGTCGAGCTCGACCTCGCGCAGCAGCAGGTGACGGTCTACGACGGCGGCTACGAGTCCTTCCTCGCCGAGCGGGAACGGGCGCGGACGCGGGCCCGCGAGGACTTCGAGCAGTATGCCGACACGCTCGGCTCGCTCAAGGACCGCATGCAGACGCAGAAGCAGTGGACCGACAAGGGCGTGCGCAACGCCCGCAAGAAGGCCCGCGACAACGACAAGAACATCATCGCCAGGGCGGTGGCCCGCTCGGAGAAGCAGGCGTCCAAGGTCAGCCAGTCCGAGCGGGCGATCGAGCGGCTGGACGTCGTGGAGGAGCCACGCAAGGAGTGGCGGCTCAGCATGTCGATCGCGTCGGCGCCCCGTTCCGGGTCCGTCGTCGCCACCCTCGACGGTGCGGTGGTGCGGCGGGGCGGGTTCACCCTCGGGCCGGTGACGGCGCAGGTCAACGCGGGCGACCGCATCGTCGTCACGGGCGCGAACGGCTCCGGCAAGTCGACGCTGCTGTCCCTGCTGCTGGGTCGGGTCGAGCCGGACGAGGGCCGTGCGTCGCTCGGGGCCTCGGTCGCCGTCGGGGAGGTCGACCAGGCGCGGGCGCTGTTCGACGAGCCCGACCCGCTGCCGCGGACGTTCGGGCAACTGGTGCCGGACTGGTCGGAGGCGGACGTGCGCACGCTGCTGGCGAAGTTCGGCCTCGGCGGCGCCCACTCGACCAGGCCGGCGTCGTCGCTCTCGCCGGGGGAGCGGACCCGGGCCGCCCTCGTGCTGCTGCAGGCCCGGGGGGTCAACCTGCTCGTCCTCGACGAGCCCACCAACCACCTCGACCTGCCGGCGATCGAGCAGCTCGAGCAGGCCGTGGACTCCTTCGGCGGCACGCTCCTGCTGGTGACGCACGACCGGCGGATGCTGGAGCAGGTGCGGGCCACCCGTCGGTGGACCATGGACGACGGTCGCCTGACCGAGGGCTGAGTAGCCTCGGGCCGTGGACGTTCCCCTCGTGCTGACCCAGCTGGTGCCGCTCCCCGTCGGCGAGGTCTGGTGGGCGTGGACGACCGCCGAGGGGTGGGCGCGGTGGTGGTGGCCGCACTGGCCCGCCACGAGGTATGACGTGGCCGCGCGGGTCGGCGGTTTCTACCGCGCCCACGACCCGGAGCACGACGTCGGTGTGCACGGGACGTTCCTGGTCGTGGACTCTCCGCGACGGCTGGCGATGACCTGGTTCTGGGAGGGGGAGGTCGCCGACCCGCCCCGTGACGAGGTCGTCGTGGACCTGTCGGAGGAGCCGGGTGGCACCCTGGTCACAGTCACGCACACCGGGGGTCCGACGCGTCAGGGGGACAGCGACTACCGTGCCGGCTGGGAGTTCGTCCTGGGCAACCTCGCGCGGCTGGGCGCAGCACCTCCTGGTGCCGGGCAGGGGCCGGTGCGCTCCGTCACCGAGAACGACCTGCGGCACCTGCGCCGGTGCGTCGAGCTCGCCGAGCGCGCCGTCGACCTGGGCGATGAGCCGTTCGGGTCGCTGCTGGTCGGTGCGGACGGCGCCGTGCTCCTCGAGGACCACAACCACGTGGCCGCCGGCGACCGCACGCAGCACCCCGAGCTCGCGATCGCACGCTGGGCGGCGGAGCACCTGACACCCGGTCAGCGTCGGGCCGCCACGGTCTACACCTCCGGCGAGCACTGTCCGATGTGCGCGGCGGCCCACGGCTGGGTGGGGCTCGGGAGGATCGTGGTCGCCACCTCGACCGAGCAGCTCACCGGCTGGCTGGCAGAGCTTGGTGTCCCCCCTGGTCCGGTCGCGCCACTGCCCGTCTCGGTCGTCGTGCCCGGGGCGGTGGTCGACGGGCCCGTCCCCGAGCTGGCCGGGGCCGTGCGTGCCCTCCACCGGCGCGCTCGCCGGTCGGGTCGCTAGCGCGGACCGTCGGGACACGCAGAGGTCCCGTCCCCACCCGGGGACGTGGTGCCAGACTGGCCGCGTGAGCACCACACCGGCACCGCTGCCCGTGCAGTCACCCCCCTTGCTGCCGGGCTCGATCGACAACCACCTCGTGCGCGAGGTCCCGCTGTGCGCGCCGGACACGACGGCGGGTGAGCTCAGCCGCTCCCTCCTGGGCGCCTCCTTCGCGTCGGCGTCGGACGTCGCCGTGTGCACGACGAACCCGGACGGCACCCCGCGCCTGGTGGGGCTGATCCCGCTGACGAGGGTGCTGGCGGCGGATCCCGGCGCCCGCGCGGGCGACCTCATGGACCAGGACCCGCCGGTCGTGGCACCCGGGGACAGCCAGGAGCGGGGCGCCTGGAAGGCCGCCCGGCACGGTGAGTCCAGCCTCGCGGTCGTCGACGCCGAGGGTCGGTTCCGGGGCCTCGTGCCGCCCAACCGCCTGCTCTCGGTCCTGCTGGCCGAGCACGACGAGGACCTCGCGCGGCTGGGAGGTTTCCTCAGCTCCTCGGAGTCGGCCCGCCACGCCATGGACGAGCCGGTGGGGGCACGGCTGTGGCACCGGCTGCCGTGGCTCCTCATCGGGCTCGTCGGGTCGGCGCTGGCCGCCGTCCTGGTGAAGAGCTTCGAGGCGGACCTGCAGGCCGACGTGCGGCTGGCCTTCTTCATCCCCGGCATCGTCTACATGGCCGACGCCGTCGGCACCCAGACCGAGGCGCTGGTCATCCGAGGGCTGTCGGTCGGCGTCACGGTCCGTCGGGTCGTGGGCATCGAGTCGTTGACCGGACTCCTCATCGGGCTCGCCATGGGGCTCGTCGCCCTGCCGGTGGTCGCTCTGGTGATGGGGTCGTGGGCGCTCGGCGCGACGGTCGCGCTCGCGCTGCTGGCGGCCTGCGCCGTGGCGACCGTGATCGCGATGACCCTGCCCTGGGCGATGTCGGCGGCCGGTCGCGACCCGGCCTTCGGCTCGGGCCCGCTGGCGACCGTGCTCCAGGACCTGCTGTCGCTGGTGATCTACTTCGCGGTTGCGGCGGCCGTGATGATGTGAGGAGGGTTCAGGCCGCCTCGTCCGGCCCGAGGATGCAGCTCAGAGCAGACCGTCGAGGTACTCCACCGCGGAGGTCCGCACCGGCATCAGGTAGATGTGCTGCCCGAGCTCCTGCGCCAGGTCGATCGCCCGCCGCGCGAACCGTCGCTGCCAGTCCAGCGTCGGCTCGAAGTCCGTCGGGAAGGCGACCATGTTGCGACGCCGCCAGTAGCCGATCGCGCCCGGGGAGGTCACGGTCGTGGCCCCCCACCACACCGGCAGGTCGTCGGGCAGGATGCCCGCCCAGGTGCGCATGTGCGCGGTGTCGAAGAACGGCTGGGTGAAGATCCCCGTCGCCCCGGCCGACAGCTTGCGCTCCAGGTAGCGCATCTCCTGCGCGATCCCCTGCCGGTACGGGTCCAGCCCCGCGTAGATCCGCAGGTGCGGCAGCTCGGCGCGGAAGCGACGGATGACGTCGACCGCGTCCACCGGGTAGGTGTGGTGGCTGAAGTAGTCGGCGTCGTCGCCGGAGACGATGAGCACCTCCTCGACCCCGTGCTCCGCCAGCGCCCCGGCCATGTGGATGGGCGAATCGGGGTCGACGTCCGCCGCGCGGATGTGCGGGATCGTCCGGTATGCGGTGCCGTCGGCCCGGGTGCCCGCGTCGCGCACGGCGCCGCACGCGTCCCAGCTGCGCAGGTCGAACTTGAGCAGGTCGGGCACGTTGATGGTGTCGACGCTCGGGAGGTGCCGCGCCACGGCGCGAGCCTCTTCGGCGACCGACGCGGAGGCGCGCGGCACGAGCTCGACGGAGATGCGGGTCTGGGAGGTGGTCATCGTCGCCCAGTGTCCCAAGGTTCGGCTCGGGTCGGGAAATCGCCGTCCACGCCGACGCCCCTGCGGCGAGCCACCCCCGGCGCCGCGCTTCGTGCAGCGTGCCCGGCGCAGCACCAGCACCAGCACCGAGGTGGGGCACGGCCATTAGCATGCGTACGTGAGACCCCTCCGCGCGGCACGCACGCAGGACGCGCTGGACGCGGTCCGGCACGCACCCTCCCTGCTCGCCGGGCTCGAGCTGCTCGACGTCGTGGTCGACGCGGCGCGCCAGGACGGGGACGCCGCCCAGCCGGCACTCCGGGCGGCCGTCGTCGACGACACCGACCAGCTCGTCGCGGTCGCCGCCGTGCACGCGGCCGCCGCCGGGGGAGCGGCCACGGCGTCCGCCCTGGTGGTGCCGCTGCTGACCTCACCCGTCCCGTACCTCCGCGAGCACGCCGCGTGGGCCCTCCGCCTGAGCTCCCGGCTGCCTGCCGCCGTCGCGACGCTCTCCGCGATCGCCGAAGCCGGAGGTTTCTCCGGCACGCTGGCCGAGGTGACCCTCGAGGCGTGGGGGCTGTCCGGTCCCGAGACCCTCGCCGGGGCCGACCCCCCACCCGCTCGCCCCGACGCCGCGGAGCTCGGCGCTCCCGGCGTCACGGTGGCGCAGCTCTTCCTCCACGCCGACATCGACGGCAGCCTGCTGCACGCCGGTCAGGGGGACACCGGCGGCATCGCGACGCTGCTGGTCCAGCTCGGTGACGCGCTCCTGGCGGACCCTCGGACCTCCCGGGTGCTGACCCTCTCGCGCAGCCACGACGGGGAGAGAGCACCGGACGACCCCCTGGCCCCCGGTCACCACTACCTCGGCGTCCCGTTGCCCGGACCGGTCCGGCACGCCGCGGACACCTGGCCCCTGCGCGTCCCCGCACGTCGGGGGCTGCGTCGCGTCCTCCGCGCCGCCGGACCCGTCGACGTCCTGCACCTGCGCATGGCCGACGTCGGCTCGTGGGCCGCCGCCGAGGTGGCACGCGAGCTCGGCATCCCCACGGTGCTGACCCTCGCCCCCGACCCGCACGCCCTCATCGCCGCGCGCGAGGCGACCGGCACCCTCACCCGCGCCACGTTCGGCGCGGCGGACCACGACGAGCACCTCGTCTTCCGGGTCCGGCTCCTGCGCGACCTCGCCGAGCAGGCTGCGCACCTGGTCGTCCTCCCGCGACCGGACCTCGACCGCGACCTCCGCGACCTGCTGCACCTCGACCCGGTCGCCGACACCCGCCCCCTCAGCGTCGTGCCCGAGGGCATCGACCTCGCCCCGCTCGACCGCGCCGCCGGCGAGGTGCTGGACGCAGCCCGCGGCGCGGCGGTACGCCCCGCGGCCGCAGCCGCCCTGGCTGCCCTCGACGCCCTTCTTGCGACCCTGCCACCCGGACGCCGCGGGCTGCCGCTCGCCGTCACGGTCGGCCGCCTGCACCGCGTGAAGGGGATGGCGACGCTGGTGGAGGCGTGGGCGTCCGACGCCGTCTGGGCCGAGCGCTGCAACCTGCTCGTCGTCGGCGGCGACCTCGTCCACCCCACCGACGACGAGGCCGAGCAGCTCGCGCGCATCGACACGGCCGTGCCTCGGGCGGAGGCCGCGTCCCGCGGCCTGCTGCTCGCCGGCCACCGGCCGAACGGGACCGTCGCCACCTGGCTGGCCGCGGTCCGTCACGGGCGGCCAGGTCTCAGCGCGCAGGGAGGGGTCTACGTGTCGGCCAGCCTCAAGGAGGAGTTCGGCATCGCCATCCTCGAGGCGATGGCGTCCGGGCTCGTCGTGGTCGCCCCCCGCGAGGGCGGGCCGGCGACCTACGTCGAGCAGGGGGTGACCGGCCTGCTCGTCGACACGACCTCCCCGACGGCCCTGGCCGGCGCCGTCGCGTCCGCCCTCGAGCTGGCAGCAGCCCCGGACGCAGCCGTGCGCGCCGATCACGCCCGTGCCCTCGTGGCCGAACGGTTCAGCGTCGCCACGATGGCCTCCTCCCTCGCCGCCCTCTACGCGGAGGTCTCCCGTGACCCTTCTGGTCATCAGTCCTGACTACGCCTCCCACCTGTTCCCGCTCGCGACGCTGGGCGGTGCCTGGGCCGAGGCCGGCGAACGGGTCGTCGTCGCCACCGGTCCCGCGACGGACGCGATCGTCCGCCGCTTCGGGTTCGAGCGCGAGCACCTCCAGCTGGGCCGCGGCTCCAACCCCGGGGTCATCCGTGCGGAAGACCAGCCCCGCGGCGAGGACGAGGCCCTGCGGGGGTTCTTCGACGCCACCCGGCGCGGAGCCGTCGAGACCCTCGCGTTCCAGGCGGACGCCCGCGGCGACGACCTGCTGTGGGACCCCCTCGGCGTCGCACGCGCGGTGCAGCGGGTCGTCGAACGGGTACGACCCGACCACGTCGTCGTCGACCACCTCGCCTTCAGCGCCCGGCTGGCGCTGTCCGGCACGGGCGTCCGGCACGCTGACGTGGTCCTGGGCCACCCCTCGGCCCTGACCGTGGGCGACGAGGTCTACGGCTACCCGCCCGCCTGGCCGCGCCGGCTCCAGCCGGAGCAGGATGCCCTCGACGACCTGCGCCGGCGGTGCGAGCGGGTGCGCGACACGTTCACCGCACAGTGGAACGCGGCCCTGGACGTCCTGGACCCGGGTGCCCCCGCCAGCTCGGACGCCTTCGCCGAGACCGGTGACGTCCTGCTCCTGAACTACCCCGGTGAGCTGCACCCGCAGGAGCGCACCGCCCTGCTGGGCCGGCACGCCTTCCTCGGCTCAGCGGTCCGCTCCGAGGGCCCGGACGCCGAGGTCGACGCCTGGCTCGGCCGCGGCGGCGCGCCGATGGTCTACGTGAGCCTCGGCAGCTTCCTCTCGGTGCGCTCCGACGTCCTGGCCCGCGTCGCCGAGTCGCTCCGCGGCCTGGACGTGCGCGTCGCCCTCGCCAGCGGCTCCACCCCCCGGGCCGCACTGGGCCCGGTCCCGGGGTCCTGGCTGGTCCGCGACGTGCTCCCGCAGGTCACCCTGCTCGGCTCCGCCGCGCTGACGGTGTCCCACGGAGGCAACAACAGCGTCACCGAGGCGCTGACGGCCGGCGTCCCCCTCCTGCTCCTGCCGCTGTCGACCGACCAGTTCGCCGGCGCCGCCGCGCTCGAGGACGCCGGGCTCGGCGAGGCGCTCGACCCCAACGCGGCCACCCCTGACGAGCTGCGGGCCGCGGCCGTCCGTCTGCTCGACCTCGCCCCCGCCGCCGCCGCGCGGCTCGCGCGGCTGTCCGAGGGCCTCACCGCCACCCCAGGTGCCCGGCGCGCCCGCGCCAGCTGTTCGGCCCGGTCGGCCACCAGGACCGATCCGAACGGGTGGTAACTTTCCGATAGATAGCGATATGTCGCTCCGATCTGGGAGAGGGAGAACGTCATGCACCCGCACAACGACGCGCATCACGACACGGAGAGCGAAGCCGTCTGGGGCCGGCAGGGCTTCAGACCCTTCCTCGGCATGGCCCAGCAGTTCCAGGGCCTGATGGGCCAGCCCGCCCAGCGCGCCCGCCGCGGCGACGTGCGGACCGCCATCCTGCGCCTCCTGGCGGAGGAGCAGATGCACGGGTACCAGATCATCGGCGAGCTCGCGGAGCGCAGCGCAGGCACGTGGAGCCCGTCTGCCGGATCTGTCTACCCGACCCTGCAGCTGCTGGCCGACGAGGGCCTCGTCGTCGCCGAGGCCGCCGGTGGCAAGAAGGTCTACCGGCTCACCGAGGCCGGCGTGGACGCCGCCGCCCAGCTCGCGGGCCGCCGCGCCCCCTGGGACGAGGCGGCCGACACGCCCTCGGGCCGCACCGGCTACCACCAGGCTGCGGGACGGTTGATCCAGGCGGTGTTCCAGGTCGGCAGGACGGGCTCGCCGCAGCAGGTGTCCTCGGCCGTGGACGTGCTGAACGACGCACGCAAGCACCTCTACGCCGTCCTCGCCGAGGACTGACGTCCCGCGTCCACCCCGCCACCCACCGCGTCCGGAGGACGGATGAAGCCCTCAGACCTGCGCGCTCGGTACTGGCGCATCGTGTTCTTCTTCGGGCGGGTGACGGCGGCGTTCATCTGGTGGGAGATCGTGCTGCGGCGCCTCGGCCTCGGCCGGTTCGCGGCCCGCACGCGCGCGGAGCGCGGGCGACGCACGGCCGTCCGGTTCCGCGCGCTCGCCGTGTCGATGGGCGGCCTGATGATCAAGGTCGGCCAGTTCCTGTCGGCCCGGCTGGACGTGCTGCCGCCGGAGATCACCAGGGAGCTGTCCGGGCTCCAGGACGAGGTGCCCCCCGAGGACCTCGCGGCCGTCCGTGCGGTCGCCGAGTCCGAGCTGGTCCTGCCCCTGGGCGAGCACTTCGCCTGGTTCGACGAGACACCGCTCGCGGCGGCGTCGCTGGGCCAGGTGCACCGTGCGCGGCTGCGCCCAGCGGACGCCGCCGAGCAGGGCTTCGCCGACGTCGTGGTGAAGGTGCAGCGCCCGCACATCCAGCAGGTCATCGAGGTCGACCTCGCGGCGCTGCGCCGCGTCGGCGGCTGGCTGGAGCGCTACCGCCCCATCCGTGACCGGGCCGACGTGCGGGCCCTGCTGGAGGAGTTCGCGACCACCACGCTGCAGGAGGTCGACTACCTCGCCGAGGGGGCCAACGCCGAGACCTTCGCGGCCAACTTCGCCGACGACCCGCGCGTCGGCGTGCCCCGCGTCGTGTGGGAGCTGAGCGGGCGCCGCGTGCTGACCCTCCAGGACGTCTCGGCCATCAAGCTGGGCGACCACGACGCGATCACCGCCGCCGGCATCGACCGCGCCGAGGTTGCGCGGGTGCTGGCGGACACCTTTTTGCAGCAGATCTTCACCGACGGCTTCTTCCACGCCGACCCGCACCCGGGCAACCTCTTCGTCACCCCTCGCCCGGACGCCGCGCCCGGCGAACCCGGCTGGACCCTGACGTTCATCGACTTCGGCATGGTCGGCCACGTGCCGGACGACCTCCGCGCCGGCCTGCGCGACCTGCTCATCGCGGCCGGCCTGCGCGACGGCGCCCGCATGGTGGGGGGGCTCAAGCGGCTCGACGTGCTGCTGCCCACCGCCGACCTGGCGTCGATCGAGGCCGCTACCGAGCAGGTCTTCGAGCGCTTCGGCGGCCTGCGCATGGACGAGCTGCAGAAGATCGACCCCGAGGAGCTGGTCCGCTTCGGCCTGCAGTTCCGGGAGCTGCTGCTCGAGCTGCCGTTCCAGGTGCCGGAGAACCTGCTGCTGCTGGGGCGGTCGATGGGCATCCTGTCGGGCATCTGCACGGGGGTGGACCCGGAGTTCGACATCTGGGGCACCGTCACGCCCTATGCCACCCAGCTGCTCGAGGAGGAGCGGCAGAACCTGCCTCAGACCGTCCTGACGGAGGCCATGGCGCTGGGACGCCTCGCGCTCGTCCTGCCCCGCCGGGCCGACCGCGTCCTCACGCTGGCCGAGCGGGGGCAGCTCACGGTGGCGACCCCGACCCTGTCGGCGCAGGTGCGTCGGCTGGAGCGGTCCGTGGCGCGCGCGAACGGGGTGCTGGTGTTCGCCGCCCTGCTCGTGGCCGGCGCCGTGCTCACGGCGTCCGACCCGGGGGTGGGGCGTCTGCTGATGGGCCTGTCCGTGCTGCCGCTGGCCTGGGCGCTCGGCAGCGGCCTGCGCCGCGGCCCCTGACCCGTTGCCGTCCACCCCTGAGTGGTGGTCGAATCACCCATGGGACTCCTCGACCTCCTCGACTCGGTGCGTACGACGCTGCGCATCCCGCGCCTGCGCCTTCCCTCCGTGCCCACCCGTCGCCGGGAGCCTGCACCTGGCCACCAGCTGCCCGACGTCCCCGCCGTGGTCGCCGCCCTCCGCGAGCTCGACGCCGAGCTGGACCACGCCGACGGCATCTGGCACTTCAACCGGATGTACCTCCAGGTCACCGAGCTCGTCGACCAGCGTCTGCACGAGGGGTACTTCAGCAACGACGAGTTCATGCGACGGCTGGACGTCGTCTTCGCCCACCTCTACCTCGACACGGTGCGCGGTGACCGCGTGGGCCTGGTCCTGCCCCAGTGCTGGGAGCCGGTCTTCGCCAGCCGGCGTCTGCCGCTGGCGCCGATCCAGTTCGCCGTGGCGGGCATGAACGCGCACATCAACCACGACCTGCCCGTGGCCATGGTCACCGCCTGCCGACAGCTGGGGCTGGACCCCACCACGCGGAGGGTCCGGTCCGACTACGACAAGGTCAGCGACCTGCTCGGCGAGGTGCACGAGCAGGTGCGCCAGTCCTTCCTCGCCGGCCTGGCCCTGGAGGTGGACCGTGAGCTCACGCCGCTGCTCACGCTCGTCGGGTCGTGGAGCGTGGGCCGGGCGCGAGACGCCGCGTGGGTCAACAGCGAGGTGATGTGGGCGCTGCGCGGCAGCCCCGTTCTGCAGGAGGAGTTCCGCACCACCCTGAGCCGCACGGTCGGCTTGGCCGGTCGCACGCTCCTGGTGCAGGTCGCCGAGCCGGTCTGACTCAGCGCAGCAGCGGCCCCAGCCAGCGCTCGGCCTCCTCGACGCTCCACCCCTTGCGGCGGGCGTAGTCCTGCACCTGGTCGTGCCCGATCTGGCCGACCGCGAAGTACTTCGACTCCTCGTGGCCGATGAGGAGCCCGGACACCGCGCTGTTGGGGCTCATCGCCCCGTGCTCGGTCAGGGTCATCCCCGCGGCGTCCTCCGCGTCGAGCAGCCGCCACAGCGTGAACTTCTCGGTGTGGTCCGGCTGGGCGGGGTAGCCGGGGGCGGGTCGGATGCCCTGGTAGCGCTCCTTGACCAGCTCCTCCAGCGGCACGTCCTCGTCGGCGGCGTAGCCCCACAGGTCGGTCCGCACCTGCCGGTGCAGCCACTCGGCGAACGCCTCGGCCAGCCGGTCGGCCAGCACCTGCACCATGATCGCGCCGTAGTCGTCGTGCTCGGCCCGCAGCCGCGCCGCCAGCTCCTCCGCGCCGTGGATCGACACCGCGAAGGCACCGGCGTGGTCGCCCTCGGGCGCGACCAGGTCCGCGAGCGCGGCATACCCGCCCTGGGTGCGCTCCCGCTGCTGCCGCAGGGTGTGCAGCACGACGGGGCCCCCCTCGCCGTCGGCGCCCCGGACGTCCAGGACGATGTCGTCGCCGTCGCGACGGGCCGGCCACAGGCCGACGACGCCCCGCGCGTGCAGCAGGTCCTCGTCGAGGATCCGCTGCAGCCACCGCTGCCCGTCGGCCCAGGTGGCGCGCGCCTGCTCCCCGACCTTGGGGTCCTCGAGGATGCGAGGGTAGGAGCCGCGCAGTTCCCAGGCGGTGAAGAACGGCGTCCAGTCGACGATCTCGACCAGCTCGGCCAGCGTCGGCTCCACCACCTGGGTGCCGACGAGGCTGGGGGCGACCGGCACCGGGTCGCTGACGGCGCGGGTGCTCTCCCGCGCGGCGTCCAGCGGCACGAGCGTCACCTTCTTGCTGCCGTGCCGCTCGCGCAGCTCGGCGTAGGTGAGCGCCACGCGGTCGCGCAGCTTCCCCTCGTGGTTGATCGCGTCCGCGACCACGCCGACGGCGCGGGAGGCGTCGACGACGTGCACGACGGTGCCCTCGTAGGCAGGGTCGATCTTGACGGCGGTGTGCGCCGCCGAGGTGGTCGCCCCCCCGATGAGCAGCGGCGTGGTCAGACCGCGGCGCTGCATCTCGGCCGCCAGCGAGACCATCTCGTCCAGGCTCGGCGTGATCAGGCCGGAGACGCCGACGACGTCCGCGCCGATCTCGTCCGCCGCGGCCAGGATCTTCTCCGCCGGCACCATCACACCCAGGTCCGTGACCTCGTACCCGTTGCAGCCCAGCACGACCCCGACGATGTTCTTGCCGATGTCGTGGACGTCGCCCTTCACCGTGGCCATCACGACCCGGCCCTTGCTGCGGACGCCGGTCTCGGCGGCCGCCGCCTCGAGGTAGGGCGTGAGGTGGGCGACGGCCTTCTTCATGACGCGCGCCGACTTCACGACCTGGGGCAGGAACATCTTGCCCTCGCCGAAGAGGTCGCCGACGACGTCCATGCCGGCCATGAGCGGGCCCTCGATGACCTGCAGGCCGGAGCCGAGCTGCTGGTAGGCCTCTTCGGCGTCCTCGACGACGAAGGTGTCGATGCCGTGGACGAGCGCGTGGCGCAGCCGCTCGGTGACGTCGGCCTCGCGCCAGGCCAGCTTGGCCGCGGCGCTTGCGGCCCGGGCCTCCCCGCCAGCGGTGGGGTCGTCGTCGGCCTTGATCTTCTCGGCCAGCTCGATCAGCCGCTCGGTCGCGTCCTCGCGGCGGGCCAGGATGACGTCCTCGACGTGCTCGCGCAGCGTCGGGTCGATGTCCTCGTAGACCCCGAGCATCCCGGCGTTGACGATGCCCATGTCGAGGCCGGCGCGGATGGCGTGGTAGAGGAAGACCGAGTGCATCGCCTCGCGCACGACGTTGTTGCCGCGGAAGGAGAACGAGACGTTGGAGATGCCGCCGGAGACCAGGGCACCGGGCAGGTTCTCCTTGATCCAGCGGGTCGCCTCGACGAAGTCCAGGGCGTAGCGGTCGTGCTCGCTCATCCCCGTCGCGACCGTCAGCACGTTGGGGTCGAAGATGATGTCGTGGGCCGGGAACGGTTCCGGCAGGGCCGTGCTGGGCGTCGTCAGGAGCCGGAAGGCTCGCTCGCACACCGCGATCCGCCGTGCGAGGTTGTCGGCCTGCCCCTGCTCGTCGAAGGCCATGACGACCACGGCGGCGCCGTACCTGCGCACGATCCCCGCCCGTCGCAGGAACTCCTCCTCCCCGTCCTTGAGGGAGATGGAGTTGACCACGCCCTTGCCCTGGATGCAGCGCAGCCCCGCCTCCAGCACCTCCCATCGCGAGGAGTCGATCATCACCGGCACCCGGGCGACGTCAGGCTCACCGGCCAGCAGGTTGAGGAAGTGCGTCATCGTCGCCGGACCGTCGAGCATCCCCTCGTCCACGTTGACGTCGAGAAGCTGCGCGCCGGCCTCGACCTGCTGCCGCGCGACCGCCACCGCGGCGTCCCAGTCACCCTCCTTGACGTGGCGGGCGAACTTCGGGCTCCCGGTGATGTTGGTCCGCTCGCCGACGTTGACGAAGTTGACCTCGGGGGTGAGGGTGAAGGCCTCCAGGCCCGAGGTGCGCAGGTAGGGCGTGACGCCCGCCGGGGTGCGTGGTGCCGCGTCCGCCACGGCCTGCGCGATGGCGCGGATGTGGTCGGGGGTGGTGCCGCAGCAGCCGCCGACGATGTTGAGCAGCCCCTCGCCGGCCATCGACCCGAGGACCTCGGCCATCTCCTCGGGCGTGTCGTCGTAGCCGCCGAAGGCGTTGGGCAGGCCTGCGTTGGGGTGGACCGAGGTGAGGGCCGCGGTGGCGTGGGCGATATCGCGCAGGTGCGGGCGCATCGCCTCGGCACCGAGGGCGCAGTTGAGCCCGACGGAGAACAGGTCGACGTGCTCGGTGGAGACGGCGAAAGCCTCCGGGGTCTGTCCGGACAGGGTGCGGCCGGAGGCGTCCGTGATGGTGCCGGACAGCATGACGGGCACCGGGCCGTCGGCGGCGCCGGAGGTGACGCGCTCGGCCTGCACGTCCGCGATCGCGTGCAGCGCGGCCTTGGCGTTGAGGGTGTCGAAGACGGTCTCGACCAGGAGCAGGTCGACACCCCCCACGAGGAGCGCGGCGACCTGCTCGGCATACGCCTGCCGCAGCTGGTCGTAGCTGATGGCGCGGAACTCGGGGCGCTCGACGTCGGGGGACAGGGACGCGGTCCGGTTGGTGGGGCCGAGGGAGCCGGCGACCCACCGCGGCCGGCCGTCCTCGGCCTGCACCTCGTCGGCGACCTGCCGGGCGACGCGCGCGGCGGCGACGTTGATGTCGTGCACCAGCCCCTGGGTGCCGTAGTCGGCCTGGGCGATCGAGGTGGCGCTGAAGGTGTTGGTGGTGAGGATGTCGGCGCCGGCCCGCAGGTAGGCGCGGTGGACCTCGCCGATGACGTCGGGACGCGTCAGCCCCAGGAGGTCGAAGTTGCCCTTGAGCGCGGTGCCGGCGTGCGCCGACCACTGCGGTCCGTCCCCGTGGAAGTCGGCCTCGACCAGCTCGACCTGCTGCAGCATCGACCCGTAGCCGCCGTCGAGGACGAGGATTCTGCGGCTCGCCGTCTCGCGCAGCGGGTGCGGGTCGGGGCGAGCGTCGGTCTGGACGGAGGATGGCGGCACCCATCCACTTTAGGTGCCGCCACGGCAGGGCCGAAATTCCGAAGAATCCACCACCGTCGTCTCAGCGGTGGCTCTGCTCCCAGCGCTCGGGCAGGTTGTTCCAGCCGCACACGGGGCACACCCTGAACTCGACGTGCTCGTGACGCTCCGGCTCTCCTGCCACGATGGCGCGCGCCTCGTCGAGGACGGCCCTGAGCAGCGTCCTCTTCTGACAGCGGGGGCATTCGTCCGGGCCGTGGTCCTCCTGCGGGTCTGCCATCTGCCGAGCATCCCAGCGCATCGACCGGGAGGCAACCCCTCGGGGCCGGGCACTTCTCAGCGCGTCGGTGTCGCCCTGGCCACCGCGTCCAGCAGCTCGGGCCGGCCCAGGATGCGGAAGTGGCCGGATGTGCGCAGCCGCACGTTGGTCGCCCCCTCGAGATGGCTCCCCCCGGGGATGTGCGGGTCGAAAGCGCCCCAGATCGAGGTGATGCGGCTGTTCACCTCCAGCTGCTCGGCCAGGCTGCGCAGCGTCCGGTCGCGGGGGGAGAGGGCACGGACGGCGGGCAGGAGGAAGAGGCGCGCGTAGACGGAGCCGGAGAAGGGGGTGGCGATCGCGACCATCCGGTCGACCCGGCGGCCCGCCTCCTCGTGCAGCATCACGGACTTGCCGATCAGCCCGCCCTTGCTGTGCGCGACGAGCAGCACCCCGCGCAGGTCGTGCTCCTCGAGGTAGTCGGCCACGAGCTGGGCGCTCGCGTCGACCGGCGAGGTGTTCCAGCGCAGGCGGGCGACCACGTGCACGGGATGGCCGCGGTCGTGCAGCAGGTCGGCGACCGGTCGCATGAACTGCCAGCGCTCGTAGATGCCCGGGAGCAGCACGACCGGCTGCCCGCCGGCGTCGGGGTCGAGGTAGGCCGTCTCGTCGGAGCGGAAGAGCAGGCCGTGCGCCTGCCACCAGGCGACGTAGGTGTAGTCGAGCAGCCACAGGAGTCCGCGGCGGGGGAGCCGCGTCACGCGCCTCACCGTCAGCTCCGGACGACGGAGTCCTCGGCGTGGGCCAGGATCTCCCTCGCCACCTCCTCCGGGCGGGTGAACATCACGACGTGGGCGGCCCCGGGGACCTCCGCCGTGCGAGCCGCAGGTGCCTCCGCGCCCAGCTGAGCGACCCAGCGTCGCGTGGCGATCGGGTCGCGTGCGCCACGCAGGACCAGGAGGGGGGTACCGAGCCGCCGCACCGCCTCCTCCGTCCGGTACGCGAGCATGTGGGGGAGGCTGGCGAGGTACCACCGGGGACCGGTCCGGGCGTAGTCGCGCAGGGCCGCCCAGTTCGCAGCCGGTGTCTCGAGGAAGAGGTCGGTGAGCAGCCGCAGGCCCTGCTGCCTCGCCGTACGTGCCGTGGGGTCGACCACCGGCCCCATCGCCACGACCGCCGAGAAGCTCTCGGGGTCCTGGAGGGCGGCCTCCACGACGATCTGCGAGCCCATCGAGTGGCCCACCAGCACGGGACGGTCCAGCTCACGGGACCGGGCATACCCGGTGACGGCAGCGGCCAGCGCCTCGACGGGCAACGGGGCGGGCGGGCGGGGCGCGTCGCCGAAGCCGGGCAGCTCGAGCACGTGGACCCCGCCGGTGCGCGCGAGGACCGCCGCCAGCGGGGACCAGTAGCGCGAGCCGGCGCCGAGCCCGTGCACGAGCAGGAACTGGTTGCCGGACTCCTCACCGAGCCTGCGGACGACCGAGGTGCCGACGGCGTGCTCGAACTCGGTGGTCTCTTCCGGTTGCATGCCGTGAAGACTACGTCTCCTGGCGACGTGACCCGGTCGCGACGATCGCGGGGTCCCACCGGTACCCGCACGCCAGGAGGGGGTCGTCGAGGCCGGGTCGGTCCGGTGCGTGGGCTCGCACGTCTGCCATCGACCGGGGCAGGTCGAAGGGGAGACGGCCACGGCTGGCGCCCTGGAGCGCCCGCACGAGAGCGGGTCCACTCGTGCCGTAGCTCGCGACCACGACGTCGGCCACGTCCATGACCGGCCCGAGCACGGCCGGGCGGTCCAGGGTGACGTCCACGATGAGCGGGCACGCCGCCCGGACCCGGGCCAGCCTGACCGGCAGCCCCGGCGGGAACTCGAGCGACCCCGCGCGGAACCACGCCTCGAGGAAGAGGTCGGAGCGCGGCTCGAAGGGTGCCTGGATGCGCACGAGCGCGAGATCTGCGTCCTCCGGGCGGTCCACGACCGTTCCGAGCGCCGATGCCTCACCGGCGGACATCCCCTCGACGTAGATGCGTCGAGGACCGTCGTCCAGCGGCAGCAACCCGCGTGGATCGTGCAGGACGGTGACCGACTCGGCCTGGGCCGCGAGGCCGGCAGCCACGAACTCCTCGCACCCCACGACCTCCGCCGCAGCCGCCTCGTCGACGTAGGGGTCGTCGAAGAGCCCGAGCTGGAACTTGACCAGCAGCAACCGACCCGCAGACTCGTCGACGCGGTCCTCACCCACCCTGCCCTGCGCGACCAGGTCGATGAGGACCTCCACGCACTCCTCGCCACCGAACTGGTCGCAGCCGGCCTCGAGCATCAGCTGCATCCGGGCGTGGGGGTCCAGGTGCTCGACGCCCCACGCCCGTGCCGGCAGCACCTGGTTGCCGACGTGGTTGTCGTTGATCAGCTCCCAGTCCGACAGCACGACACCGTCGTATCCCAGCTCGTCCCGCAGCAGCCCCTGCAGCACCGTCCGGTTGAAGCCGAAGCCCACCGCGGGCACCGGTTCACCGTTGAGCTCCAGCCCGACCGGCATGCCGTAGTAGGGCATCACCGCCGCGACGCCCGCGTCGACCGCGTCCCGGAACGGCTCCAGGTGGTCGCCGAAGCGGCCCGCGGGGTAGACCTGCTCACGTCCGTAGGGGAAGTGTGCGTCCTCGCCGTCCTTCTGGGGGCCGCCGCCGGGGAAGTGCTTGGCGGTGCAGGCGACGGAGCCGGGTCCGAGCCGGGCACCCTGCAGCCCCCGCAGGAAGGCCAGGCCCAGCTCGGCCACCACGTGCGGGTCCTGGCCGAAGGTGTGCTGCTGGCGCGCCCACCGGGGCTCCGTGGCCAGGTCGAGCGTCGGGTGCAGAGCGGCCCGGATGCCCACGGCGACGTACTCGCGGCGCACGACCTCGGCATACCTGTGGGCGGTCGCCGGGTCCCGCAGGGCGCCGATCCCCAGCGGCTCGGGCCACTGCGAGAAGGCGCCGGCGGCGAAGCCGGCGCCAGCGTTCTCGCTGAACCCGTGCCGCGGGTCCGTGGAGATCGTCATGGGTATGCCGTGCGGTGCGTCCTCGGCGAGCTCCTGCACCGCGTTGTGCCACCGGGCCGCCTCGGTGGGCGTGCCCAGGGCGTGCACGTTGAAGTGGGTGATGTGCTTGCCGAGCACAACCTGCCGGGTGCCGCTCTTGCAGATCGCACCCGGCCCCTCCAGCACGGCGCCGCCGGGTCCGCACTCGATGACGGTGTGGAAGAGCAGGCCGACCTTCTCCTCCAGGCTCAGCCGGAGGAGCAGGTCGGCGACCCGCTCCTCCGGCTCGAGCCGAGGATCTTCGAACGGGTCGAGGCGGCCGTTGCGGTTGAGGTCGCGGTAGCGCACCCCGTCCGCGCCCGTCGAGAAGCTCGCACTCACAAGCTCAGTCCTCCGGACCGAAGACCTCGGGGGCGATCACCGGCTTGACGTGGGCGGTGACCTCGCCGGCGGTGAAGTAGCGCCGCATGTTGTCGTTCGCCATGACGTTGCCGAGCGCCCCCATGATCATTGCCTGGTCCAGCGACAGGTACCGCTGGGCCACGACGCCGGTCTGGGTGGCGATCGCGTCGTAGAACCCGCCCGGACCGTAGGCATCGAAGTCGGCTTCGATCCGCTGTAGGTTGGCCGTCGCCTGCGTCGGTTCGTGCATCATCGCCAGGAAGGACGCGTGGGGCGTCACCACACCGTTGCCGTAGTCGGGGTGCGGGTTGTGCAGCCAGTGGTAGTCGGTGTGCTCGACGTCGGAGAAGTAGCCGTCCGGCTTCATCCCCAGCGCGTCCACCCCCCACTCGGCGTAGTTGGCGTAGGGGTCGCTCGCCGGCGAGAAGCCCCAGTAGCCGTATTCGTCCATCCCGTGCAGCCGCTGGACCGCGACGTGCCGCGGATGGTTGGTGCCCCACGACCGCGGCGCCCAGTCCTCCTCGGGCACGAAGACGTTGGGCATGAGCTCCTCGAACATCGAGCCGCCCCAGCCGGGGACGGTGAGCCGGTCGTAGTAGTCGTAGGCGCCCTCGTAGACGTCGACGCCCAGGTACGTGCGCCACGTACCGACCGGTGTCATCTCCTGGAAGTCCCACTCCGGCGGGAAGGTCCGCCACGCCTGGAAGTAGGCCTCCGGCGGGATCTGCTGCTTGGCGATCGCCAGGTAGGTGGTGACCCGGGTCTCGGAGACGATGGTGTCGTAGTGGTGGGTCGCGGTGTACCAGACGTCGCGCCCCTCGCCGATGAGGTCCCGCGGCTCCGTCGGCGGCGGCGAGATGAGGCGGGTCGGCTCTTCCAGGTAGAAACCGCCGTACATGAGGTAGGGCTGCTTCTCGTACGTCGGGTCGGCGAAGACGTCGAAGCGCATCCGGTCGAACATCTCGCCGGCGACCGCGCTGTTGAACGGGTCGGCGTTGCGGACGACCAGCAACGCGGCGCCCAGCCAGGCAGCGTCGACGCTGGAGACGAAGGGCACGACCGGGTCGCCGCTCCCGGGCCACTCGTAGATGACCGAGCCGTCGCGGGGGTCGTACCAGTTGAAGTACATCCCGCTCGCCTCGTGGTGCTCCATGCGCTGCAGGGTCTTCAGGGTCCGGCGGATCCGGCGGCTGGCCTCCTTGGCGGTGATGATCCGCAGGTCGCGGGCCACGATGGTCGACCACAGGTATCCACCGATGTTCGTCGGCGAGGTGTAAACCCCGGCGGTCGAGAGGTCACCGGGGATGTTGTCGGAGACCAGGCCGGTGCGCGGGCTGGTCATCGCCACCAGCGAGCGCCAGGTGTCGCGGGCCCAGCGCATGAGGACCTGCTTGTCAGGGCGTCCCCTTCGGGGGCGGGGCTTGCCTGGGCGGCGTCCTGGACCGGCGTGTGCGGCCGCCGGCGAGAGACCGAAAGCGGCGCCGGCGAGGCCGCCGGTGAGGATTGCTCGTCGGCTGAGGGGGTGGCGTGCATCGGGCTCGTGCGTCATGACTGCTCCTAGAGAGGGTGGTGCTGACGGGTCACTTGATCCCGGTCGTGGCGATGCCCTGGATGAACCGACGCTGGAAGATGAGGAAGACGACGAGCACGGGAAGCACCACGACGGTGGCTCCGGCCATGAGCAGGCCGTACTCGGTCTGGTTCTGACCCGTCGAGTAGAGCGCGAGCGCGACAGGCAGGGTGTAGGTGTCGTTGCTCTGCGCGACCACCAGCGGCCACAGGAAGTTGTTCCAGCTGCCAAGGAAGGTGAGGATGCCCAGGGTGGCCAGTGCCGGCGTCAGCAGGGGCAGGATGACCTGCGCGAAGATGCGCAGCTCCCCCGCTCCGTCGATGCGAGCCGCCTCGACCAGGTCGCGTGGCAGCCCCATGATGAACTGCCGCATGAGGAAGACACCGAAGGGGCCCACCAGGAACGGCAGGAACAGGCCCGGGAGGGTGTTGACCAGGCCCAGGTTGGCCACCAGGACGAACAGCGGGACGAAGGTGACCACGCCGGGGATCATCAGGGTCGCCAGGATGAGGCCGAAGATGATCTTCTTGCCGCGGAAGTTGAGCATCGCCAGGGCGTAGCCGACCATGGAGCAGAAGAGCAGGTTCGCCGCCGTCACCACGACCGCGACGATCGTGGAGTTGGCGAAGTAGGTGCCGAACGACAACCGGCTGAACAGCTGCCGGAAGTTGCTCAGCGTCGGGTTCTCGGGCCACCAGGTCGGGGGGACCTGGCGCAGCTCGGAGCTGGTCTTGAAGCTGCCGAGGACCATCCACACGAACGGCGTGATGACCACCAGCAGGGCGATGGTGAGCAGGAGGTAGAGCCACCACCGCTTGCGGAAGCTGCCGTCGTTGCTCATCAGTTGTCCCTCTCCGACAGGAAGCGGAACTGGACGGCGGTGACGATCGCGATGACGACGAAGATCAGGTAGCTCAGCGCCGCGGCGTATCCGTAGTTGCCGAAGCTGAACTGCTGGTAGGTGTACATCGACGCCGAGATCGTGCTGTTGAGCGGGCCGCCGTCGGTCATGACGAACGGCTCCTCGAAGAACTGCAGGTAGCCGATCGCCGTAGTGACCGAGACGAACAGGATCGTGGGTCGCAGGATCGGCAGGGTCACGTTCGTGAAGCGCTGCCAGGCGTTGGCGCCGTCGATCGCGGCCGCCTCGTGCAGCTGGACAGGCACCGACTGCAGGCCGGCGAGGAAGATGATCATCGCCGTGCCGAAGTTGCGCCAGGTCGCCATCGCGATCAGCGAGGGCATGGCCCAGGTCGTCGAGCCGAGCCAGTTGGGCCCGTCGACGCCGATCCACGCCAGGGCCGTGTTGACCAGGCCGCTGTCGGGGTGGAGCAGGAAGCGCCACACCACGGCCACCGCGACGATCGAGGTGATGACCGGGGTGTAGAACCCCAGCCGGAAGATCCCCCGGAAGCGGCTGATCCCGCTGTTGAGGGCGACGGCCGCAGCGAGGGCCACCGTGAGGGTGAGGGGCACGCCGACGACGACGAAGTAGGCGGTGTTGAACGCGGCCTTCTGGAAGATCGGGTCGGAGAACGCCTTGAGGTACTGGTCGAAGCCGACGAAGTCGACCGAGAACGGCGTGCGGAGGTCACGGTTGCGGATGTCGGTGAAGGAGAAGAACACCGACTGGATGACCGGCCAGGCGGTGAAGATCAGGAACAGTCCCAGGAAAGGCAGGGTGAGGATCCACCCGGCCCGCTCCTCCCGCCTGGCACCAGGTGCGCGGGAGAAGCGGGACCGGGGTGGGTGAACGCCCTGACCCTGTGTCGGTGGTGTTGCGGTCGGGGCGCTCATGTCCTACTGCCCGGTGCCGATGGACTCGGCCTGCGCCTGGGTGGCGTCCATGGCCTCCTGGCCGGACAGGCCCTGCTTGGCGACCTTCTCGATCTCACCGTCGAAGGCCTCGGCCACCTGCTCCCAGCTCGGGAACGAGGGCGGCGCCTGGGCGGTCTCGAGCGCCACGCCGAACTTGGCCAGCTTGTCGTCGGCCGTGAGCGCGTCGTCCTCCCAAGCGGACTGCACGGACGGCAGCGCGCTGGTCATGTCGTACCACTTGACCTGGGTCTCGGGCTGGGTCAGCCAGTCGACCAGGGCCCAGGCGGCGTCGCGGCTCTCGGTGTCCTGGAAGACGGCCAGGTTGGAGCCGCCGATGAAGGAGCTGCTCTCGCCGCCCCCCGCAGGGATCGGGGCCACGTCATACATCTCGCCGAAGCCGTCCTCGCCCTCGTTCGCGGCGAAGTCCTCGACGATGCTCATCATCCAGGGGCCGGAGATGAACATCGGGACGTTGCCGCTGGTGAAGTCGGACTCGGTCTGCCCCTCGGGCGGGTTGGCGTTGGCGATCTCGTCGGCGAAGAAGCTGCCGTAGTAGTCGACGGACTCCACCATCTCGGGGGTGTTGAACGTGTAGCCGTCCTCGCCCGCGGTCTCCGCGCCGTTGGACCACGCGAAGGGCAGGACCGACTGCCAGGAACCGGTCTGGCCGGGCTGGAGGCTGATGCCCCACTCGGCGCCGGCCTCCTGCATGCCTGCGGCCATCTCCTTGAAGCCGGCCTGGTCGGTCGGGACCTCGTCGAAGCCGGCCTCCTGCGCGAGGTCGGAGCGGTAGTAGACCATGCGGGTCTCGACGTACCACGGCACGCCGTAGGAGGTGCCGTCGACGACGGTCGTCTCGTGGGCGCCCTCGAAGAACTTCGCTGCGTCGATGGAGCTGGGGGTCGGGTCGAGGGCGTCCATGCCCGCGAACTCGCCCATCCAGGTCGTCCCGACCATCGCGACGTCCGGGGTGGTCCCGGCAGTGATCGAGTTGACGAACTTGTCGTGCGCCGAGTCCCACGGGACGGGGGTCACGTTGACGGTGATGTCGGGGTACTGGTCCGTGAACTCGGCGACGAGGTCCGGCAGCGCCTCGCCCTCGGCGCCCATCGCCCACACGTCGAGCTCGCCGGAGGCATCCTCGGTGGAGACGGCCTCCCCGGTCTGGGCGGGGGCGTCGCCGTCGTCGGTCTCGCCGGCGTCCCGGCCGCAGCCGGTGAGGGCGAGGGCTGCGCTGGCACTGAAGGCAACTAGGAGATGACTGCGTCGCATCAGGGTGGATCCTCTCTGTTCGAGGTCGGAACCCGTGGACGCTGGTCGGGAGACCGTTCTCCCGACCGAGGTACGTCGCTGAGCCTCGACCGTCATGAGCTGCGCGCCAGAAGTAAGCGCTTACAACGTGCGAGTCAGATTACACACGGGGCTGCCGGTGCACAAGGGAGGGTGCTTGCGGGGCCCGGTCGCTCAGCCGCACCCGCACGAGCCGCGCAGCACGACGCTGGTCGAGAGCCGGTGGTCGGGCTCCGGGGCGTCCGGGTCCGCGAGCACGCCGCTGAGACGCTCGGCGCCGAGCCGACCCAGCTCGCGCACCGGCTGGCGCACGCTCGTCAGGCCGGGGGTGACGTAGCGGGCGGCCATCCAGTCGTCCCAGCCGGTGACCGCCACCTGGCCCGGGACGTCGAGCCCGGCCTCCACCAGTCCGCGCATGACGGCCAGCGCCAGCTCGTCGTTGGCGCACACCAGACCGTCGGCGGTGAGCGTGCCGCGGGCGAAGGACCGTGCCACGTCCTGGCCACCGGTCTCCCTCAGGTCGACGTCGACCGGGTCCGCAGCCTCCAGACCCTGGTCGGCGTGCGCCTGGACGAAGCCGTCGTATCGGCGGCGGACGTCGGGCGAACCCTCCGGCGACCCGACGAAGAGCAGCTGGCGGCGGCCGTGGTCGACGAGCAGGTGCGTGGTCAGCGACCGGGCGCTCTGCGTGCTCTCGGTGCTGAAGTTCTCGACCCCCTCGACCTCGTGACCCGCCAGCTGGACCAGCGGCACCTTGCCCCCGATCGCCGCCACCGTGGACGGGGTGACCCCGGCCCCGCCCATGAGGGCGATCGCGTCGACGCGGCCGGCGAGCCGCCGGACCGCGAGGTCGGGCTCCTGCTTGTCGTGCGTGAGGAGCATGAGGACGCTCGCGCCGCGCTCGGCAGCGGCCGACTCGAAGCCCGTGATGAGCTCGGCGTAGTACGGGCCCCGCAGCTCGGGCAGCACCAGACCGTAGGCCTCGTGCGTCCGGGCGGCGAGGGAGCGGGCGGCGCCGTGCGGCACGTAGTTGAGCTCGTCGATCACGGCCAGCACGCGCTCCCGGGTTCCCGGGGCCACCCTGTCGGGGTTGCTGAGCACGCGCGAGACCGTGGCGATGGACACCCCGGCCTCCTCCGCGACGGCGTAGATCGTCGCGGGTCCGGGTCGGCGCGGGCGCGGGGGGCTGGTCATGGACGACTCGTTCCAGGTCACGGGAGCAGGTGTCCGGCGAAGCATAGTCGTTGCGCGGCAGGATGGTAAGCGCTTACGGTGAGCGGCATGACGGACGACGACGCCGGTGCGGTGCTCCACGACAGCAGGATCCAGCTGCAGGTCACGTCCACCGGCGCCCTCCGCGCCGCGTCGGCGCACGGCCGTTCGCTCCTCCTCTACCCGGCGACCGAGGTCGAGGACGGGCTGGCCGGGCTGTGGCTCCGGGTGCGGGGGAAGGACGGCCACGAGCCGCACCCCCTGGCCGGCACCGGCTCGGGCCCGACCCGGTGCCGGGTGGTGGGGTCCGACGGGCCGGGCGGCACAGCGGTCGTTCGGGACGGGTCGACGGACGGTCTGCGGTGGAGCTGGTCCCTCACGCTGCTCCAGCCGCAGGGCGGCTGGTCCTGGGAGGTCGTCGTCACCAACGAGCGCCGGGAGCCGGTCGAGATCGACCTCGTCCACGCCCAGGACCTGGCCCTGTCTTCCCCCGAGGTCCTGGCCGCCAGCACCCTCTACCCCAGCCAGTACCTCGACCTCACGCCGGTCGACCTGGGTGAGCGCGGCACCGCGGTCGCGGTGCGGCAGAACATGCCCGGCCCCACGGCCCCCTGGGCGCTGGTGGGCTGCCACACCTCGTCGCAGCGGTGGGCGACGGACCTGCTGCAGCTGAGCGGTCGTGGTCTCCCGGAGGGTGCGCCGTGGCCCGGGCTGAGGGCCGAGCTCCCGGCCCAGCGTCTCCAGCACGAGCACGCCGCGGCGGTCCTCCAGACGGTCCCGGTCAGGCTGGGGCCACGGGAGAGCTGGCGCACCGGGTTCTTCGTCGTCGCGCTGGCCGACCACCCGGGCGCGACCTCGGACGGCGACGCCGTGGTCGCCGCGGACGTGGCCCTGCCGGGCGACGCGCTCACCCACGACGAGGCCGGCGGTGCCGTGGGTGGTGCCGGCGCCAGCCTGCTCGGGAGCGGCACGGCATACCTCCCGGTGCGGGACCTCACCGACGCCGAGGCGGACGAGCTCACCGGCGCCGGGCGCCGGCACGTCGAGTCCGTCGACGGGCGGGTGCTCAGCTGGTTCGACGACGACGGGGCGCACCTGGTGACCGCCGCGAAGCAGGCGGCGGTGCTGCGGCCGCACGGGCAGGTGCTTCGCCCGCTGGGCCGGCTGCTGCCCGGTGAGCAGGACGTCACCAGCACGGTGTGGATGAACGGCAGCTTCTGCTCCCACCTGACCCAGGGCCACGCGGCCCTCGGCCGCTCGCTCTCGCTGCGCCCCAGCCCGCTCGGACTGGGGCGCGTGCACGGGCTGCGGGTCGCCGTGGACCTCGGGCGCGGCTGGCAGCTGCTCGGGACGCCCTCCTTGTGGCGCAGCGCCCTGAACTCCGCCACCTGGTGGTACGCGGTGGACGACCACCTGCTGCGCGTGCAGGCCGACGGACCGACCGCGCAGGGCCGCTGCCGGGTCGAGGTCGAGACGCTGCGGGGGGAGCCGGTCCCGTCGCTGCTGCTCCTCGCCCTCGACTGGAGCGGTGCCCCGGGCTCGACGGGTCGGGTCGACGTCGCCGACGGGACGCTCACCGTCCATGCCCCGGAGGGGGCGCTCCCCCGCTCGGACGGCGACGACTCTCGCCTGCAGGTGCGCGTCGACGGGTGCGACGTGGCGGAGGTGGGCGACGACTCGCTGATCTTCGCCGACGGGGGGACCCGGGGCGAGCCGGTGGTGACGCTGCGGCTCGGTACCTCCGGGTCGTGGTCGGTGGAGGTGACGCCGGGGACGACCGGACCGACGGCCGAGGCCGGCGGCTCGGACGCGGACGGCTGGGCCGAGGTCGACTCCGTCGTCGCGGTCGCGTCCGACGCCCCCGGGGAGGCGGGTCGCCTGCTGTCCCGCGTGGACGCCATCACCGGCTGGTACGCCCACGACGCGCTCGTCCACTACCTGTCGCCGCGTGGTCTGGAGCAGCACACCGGCGGGGCGTGGGGCACCCGCGACGTCTGCCAGGGGCCGGTCGGGCTGCTGAGGTCCTGGGGCGCGCACCGGGAGTGGCGCGAGCTGCTGCTGCTGATCTTCCGCGCGCAGCACGAGCGGGGAGACTGGCCCCAGTCCTTCGACTTCCTGCCGGCGTACCGCGTCGACCGTGTCGACACCGCCCACGGCGACGTCGTCTACTGGCCGCTGCTGGCGCTCGGGCAGTACCTCCTCGCCAGCGGGGACGCCTCCGTCCTCGACGTCGACGTCGCGTTCACCGGTGACGGGGCACCCGGCGCGTCGGCGCCGGTGGTGGGGCACGTGAGCCGGGCCCTGGACGCGGTCGAGGCCAGCTTCGTCGCCGGGCGCGCGCTGCCGGCCTACGGGCACGGCGACTGGAACGACTCCCTGCAGCCGGCCGACCCGGACCTCGCCCGACGGATGGTGTCCACGTGGACGGTCGTCCTGCAGGCAGAGGCCCTCCAGCGGCTGGCCGACGGCGTGGCGCCGAGCCTGCCGGAGCTGGCCGGGCGGGCCCGGACGCTGGCGGAGGCCGGGGTCCGGGACCTTCGGGCCCACCTGCTCGTGGACGGCGTCCTCAGCGGCTACGGCGTCGTGGGAGAGGACGGCGTGGCACCCCTGATCCACCCCCGCGACCACCGCACCGGGCTGCACTACTCGCTCCTGCCGATGATCCACGCCGTGGCCGGCGACCTGCTCACGCCCGAGGAGGCGCGCCACCACCTCTCGGTCGTCGCCGAGCACCTCACCGGACCGGACGGTGCCCGGCTCTTCGACCGCCCGGTCGCCTACCGGGGCGGTCCTGTCGAGGTGTTCCAACGGGCGGAGGCCAGCACCTTCTTCGGGCGTGAGATCGGCATCATGTACGTCCACGCCCACCTGCGGTACGCGGAGGCGCTGGCCCGGGTAGGCGAGGGCCCGGGACTGCTCCGGGCACTGGCGCAGGCGGTGCCGATCGGGATCGAGGACGTCGTGCCGAGCGCCGCCCCCCGGCAGGCCAACACCTACTCCTCGTCGTCCGACGCCGCGTTCGCCGACCGCTACGAGGCCTCGCGGGACTACGAGCGGGTGCTCAGCGGGGACGTGGCGCTGGAGGCCGGGTGGCGTGTCTACTCCAGCGGCCCCGGCCTGTTCCTCGAGATCCTGACCCAGCGGATGCTCGGCGTGCGGCACGCCGGCGAGGAGCTGGAGATCGACCCGGTCCTCGACCCGTCGCTGGGCACGGTGTCGGCGACCGTGCCGACGGCAGTGGGTCGAGTTCAGCTGCAGTTCCACTGCGGGACAGCGGGTGTCGGTCCGCTGTCCGTCGCGGTCGCCGGTCGGGAGCTGCCCGTCCGACGGCTGGACAACCCCTATCGCACCGGCGGCGTCGCCGTGCCGATGGGCGACATCGCGCAGGCCGTCGCGGACGGCGAGGTCGTCGGCGTCCAGCTCGCGTGACCGCAGCACCCGTGCTGTGGGTCGGTGCCCGGCCGCACCGCGGCGCGTCGCCACGAATGGTGGTCCGTCGGTCCTTGCTGGGACACTGGTGCTGCCATGAGCAACCACGCGCACAGTCTCGACCGCCGTCCCCTGACCGCCACCTACCGCATGCAGCTGCACGCCGGGTTCACCCTGACCGACGCGCTGCAGGTGCTGCCCTACGTGGAGGCGCTGGGGGTCAGCCACGTCTACCTGTCCCCGGTGCTGACGGCCGTGCCGGGGTCCGAGCACGGCTACGACGTGCTGGACCACACCACGGTCAGCGCCGAGCTCGGCGGCCGTGAGGCGCTCGTGGCCCTCGCCGCCGCCGCGCACGGTCGCGGCATGGGCGTGATCGTCGACGTCGTCCCCAACCACATGGCGCTGGTCGCCCAGCTGTGGCGCAACGCCCCCCTGTGGGAGGTGCTGCGCGAGGGTCGCAACGCCGCGCGCGCCCACTGGTTCGACGTCGACTGGGACCACCTCGGCGGCCGGTTCGGCCTCCCGGTCCTCGGTCAGCCGCTCGACGACGTCCTCGCGGCGGGGGAGATCACCGTCGGCACCGGCCGTGACGACGAGGGGCCGGCGGCGGGTCGGCCCGTCGTCCGCTACTACGAGCACGTCCTGCCGCTGGCCCCCGGCTCGCAGCACCTCGCCGACGACCTCCCGGCGATGCTCGCCGCCCAGCACTGGTTGCTCGGCCACTGGCAGGACGCCGCCGACGTCCTCAACTACCGCCGGTTCTTCGAGGTCGACGGCCTCATCGGCGTCCGCGTCGAGGAGACCGACGTCTTCGAGGCCACCCACGTCGAGCTGCTCGACCTGCACCACCGCGGCGTGGTCGACGGCTTCCGCATCGACCACCCGGACGGTCTGGCCGACCCGGCCGGCTACCTGGCGATGCTGCGCGACCGCCTGCGCCCCGACGCCCCGGTCTGGGTCGAGAAGATCCTGGAGGGTCCCGAGCGTCTTCCGTCCTCGTGGGCGTGCGAGGGCACCACGGGGTATGACGCCAACGCCGCCGTGCTCGGCGCCCTCGTCGACCCCACCACGGCCGAGGCCGTGAGCACCGCGTGGTTCGCCACCGGCGGCGAGCCGGACCTCGAGGTCGAGGTCGAGCGCTGCAAGCGGCAGGCCGTCGCCGCGCTCCTCCAGCCCGAGGTCGCCCGCCTCGTGCGCCGTGCCCGGGAGTCGCTGCCGCACGCCGACGAGCACCGGCTGCGCGCAGCGCTCGCCGAGCTGCTCGTCAACGTGCACGTCTACCGGGCCTACGTCCGGCCCGGCGACAGCAACCCCGGGGCCGAGGAGGCCGACCTCCAGCAGCCGCTGCTCGACGCGATCGAGCGCGCCCGCTCGACCCGCCCCGACCTGCACGCGGACCTCGACCAGCTCGGCGAGGTGCTGCTGCGCCCCGACTCCAACGCCGCCGACGCCGGCGCGGCCGCCGACCTGTGCGTCCGCTTCCAGCAGACCACGGGGCCGGTGATGGCCAAGGGGATCGAGGACACCGCCTTCTACCGCTGGCACCGTCTCGTCGCCCTCAACGAGGTCGGCGCCGACCCCTCCGTCGGCGAGCGGCCCGAGGAGGCCCCGGGCGCACTGCACACGTGGGCCTCGCACCAGGCCGAGCACTGGCCGCTGGGCCTGACCACCCTGTCCACCCACGACACGAAGCGCAGCGAGGACGTGCGGGCGCGCATCCTGGCCGTGGCCGGCGACGCCGACGCGTGGCGAGCGCTCTCCGCCGCCGGTGCCGCGGCCGCCCAGCGGCACGGCGTCGACGCCCCCACCGCCCACCTCGTCTGGCAGACGCTCGTCGGAGCCGGGCGGGTGTCGGAGGAGCGGCTCCACGACTACCTCACGAAGGCGATGCGCGAGGCCAAGCTGCACACCACCTGGGTCGAGCCGGACGAGGACTACGAGGGACGGGTGCTCGCGCTCGCGCAGGAGATGGTCACCGAGGGCGAGGTCAGCGAGGCCATCGGGGCGGCCGTGCGCGACAACGCGATGACGATCCGGACCCTGACCGTGACCCAGAAGCTCGTCCAGCTGACGCTGCCGGGCGTCCCGGACACCTACCAGGGCTCCGGCGTCGTCGACCTCTCGCTCGTGGACCCGGACAACCGGCGCCCTGTCGACTACGAGGAGCGGGTCGAGCGGCTCCGCCGGCTCGACGCCGAGGGCTGGCCGCAGGACCTGTCCGACGAGGTGCTGTGGGTGACCTCGCGCGTGCTCCGGCTGCGCGGCTGGCTGCCGCAGGCCTACGGGCCCGGCGGCTCCTACGAGCCGGTCGAGGCCGGACCGCACGTGCTCGGCTTCGTCCGGGGCGGGGTCGCGGCGACGCTGTCGATCCGCGCGCCGCGCGCGCTCGGCGCCGCCGGCGGGCTCGGGGACACCCGCATCCCGCTGCCGCAGGACCACTGGAGGGACGCCCTGTCCGGGGCCGACCACCACGTGGGGGAGGCCGGCGCGCTCGCCGTCGACGTCTTCGCGTCCGCGCCCGTCGCCCTGCTGGTGCGCGCCCGCGACCTGGAGGAAGGACCACGATGAGCCACACCTACCGTCTCTGGGCGCCGGACGCCTCCCGCGTCGAGCTGCGCCTCGGTGCCGACGGGTCGACGGCCGTGCCCATGCAGCAGGCCGACGGCGGCTGGTGGGAGACCGCGGCCGCACCCGGCGACGGCCGCTACGCCTACGCGGTCGACGGCGGCTCACCCGTCCCCGACCCCCGCTCCCGCTGGCAGCCCGACGGGGTCCACGGACCCAGCGCGCTCGTCGACACGTCAACGTTCGCCTGGACCGACCAGGACTGGCGCGGCGTGCCGCTCGAAGGGGCCGCCGTGTACGAGCTGCACGTCGGCACCTTCTCCCCGACCGGCACCTTCGACGGCGTCGTCGAGCACCTCGACCACCTCGTCGACCTCGGCGTCTCCGTGGTCGAGCTGATGCCCGTCTCCGCCTTCCCCGGCCGGCACGGCTGGGGTTACGACGGCGTCGCGCTGTATGCCGTGCACGAGCCCTACGGGGGCCCGGCCGGTCTGGCCCGTCTCGTGGACGCCGCCCACGCGCGGGGCCTGGCCGTCTGGCTCGACGTCGTCTACAACCACCTCGGCCCCAGCGGCAACTACCTGTCGCAGGCCGGCCCCTACTTCACCGACCGCCACCACACGCCGTGGGGCGAGGCGGTCAACCTCGACGGCCCCGGCAGCGACGAGGTCCGTGCGTTCCTGAGCGACAACGTCCGGATGTGGCTGCAGGACTACCACCTCGACGGCCTGCGCCTCGACGCCGTCCACGCCCTCCACGACGAGCGCGCCACCCACCTCCTCGAGGAGCTCGCCACCCTCGCGGACCAGATCTCCGGGCGCAGCGGCATACCCCGCACGCTCGTCGCCGAGTCCGACCGCAACGACCCCGGGACCGTCGCCCCGCGCGGACCCGGGGGGTCCGGCGGGACCGGGCTGCACGGGCAGTGGGCCGACGACGTGCACCACGCCCTCCACGTCGCGCTGACCGGGGAGACCGACGGCTACTACGCCGACTTCGCCGACCCCGGCGCGCTCCCCAAGGTGCTGGGTGCCACGCCGTTCTTCCACGACGGGACCTTCTCGACCTTCCGTGGTCGTGGGCACGGGCGTCCGGTCGACCCCGACGTCACGCCGGGCTGGCGCTTCGTCGCCTCCCTGCAGACCCACGACCAGGTCGGCAACCGCGCGACCGGCGACCGGATCGGGCACGGCCTCCCGGCCGGACGGGCCGCGGCCGGTGCGGCGCTGCTGCTCACCTCGCCCTGGACGCCGATGCTCTTCATGGGGGAGGAGTTCGCGGCGTCGACGCCGTGGCAGTACTTCACCGACCACGACGAGGACTGGCTCGCCGAGGCCATCCGCGACGGCCGTCGCCGCGAGTTCGCCGAGCACGGCTGGGCCGGCGACGTCCCGGACCCGCAGGACGAGGGGACCGTCAGCGCCTCGACGCTGCGCTGGGAGGAGGTGCACGAGGGGGAGCACGCGCGGATGCTCGACTGGTACCGCACCCTCCTGCGCCTGCGCCGCCAGGTCCCCGGCCTGCGCGACACCCCGCTCGGGCAGGGCGAGGTATGGCGTCAGCCCGCCGGGTCGGGCGAGCTGCTGACGGTCGTGCGGGGGGACGTGCGGGTCGTGGCGCTCCTGGGTGGCGACAGCGGGCGGGGTGACGCGCTGCCGGTCTCCGTGGAGCTGGGTGGCGGCGAGGTGCTCGCGTCGTTCGGTGACGTGCAGGTCGCTGCCGGCACGGTGGGCCTGGCGCCGGACACCGTCGCGGTCCTCCGGGGTGGTGCGTGAGCGGGCCGGGGGAGGGGCGCCCGTTCCACCGTCCCACGCTCCGGCCACCGTCCGCGCTGGAGGAGGCCGCGGGCGGCTACGACCCGCTCGAGCTGGCCGAGGCGGCGCACCGCACGGCCGAGCTGGTGGTCGGCCGCGGTCGGCACACCGACGACCCGGCGGTGACGGCGCGGCTGGTCGGACTCGTGGAGGAGCTCGGCCTGTCCACGATCGCCGAGATGTGGGCCGACCGGCCACCCCGCAGTCTCCCCGGGGCGCTGTGGAGGCTCTACCTGCTGCACGAGTGGGTGCGGCGCACCCCCCAGGAGGTCGCGCGCCTGTTCTCCGCGGGCGTCGGGCACGCCGAGGTGTACGGCGCGATCGTCGGCGTCCAGCAGCCGCCCGACCCGCAGGCCCTGCGTCGGCTCACCGAGGCGATCCTCACCGGCATCTTCACCGGTGACCTTGCCATCGCACTGGAGCGTGCGAGCGCCTTCTGCCAGGTGATGGCGGTCGGGCTGGTCGAGCCCGGCGTCGAGGACATCCCGGCCGACCAGGCGCAGCGCGCGGCGCGCATGCGCGACACCGCCGACGACCTCGTGGCGTGCGCCCGACTGTGGAGGATGGGCTCCCTGCACTGAGGGCGATGAGGCCGAGATCACGGCCCACGGGCCGCTCCCGGCTGGAAGAATGGTCCTGAGGAGCTGATCCCCGTGACCGACGCCCCCCGGTCTGCCGCACCCCCCGCCCCGGCAGGAGGATGGCACGGTGCCCCTGCCTCCGAGCTTCTCGAGCACCTCGACAGCACGCTCGCAGGGCTCAGCGACACCGAGGCGGACCTGCGTGGCCGCAGGTGGGGTGCCAACCGGATCGACGTGGCCGGCGCCACCCCGTGGTGGCGCGTGCTGCTGCGGCAGTTCCTCAGCCCGCTGATCGGCATCCTCGTCATCGCGACCGTCGTCACCACGGTCCTGCGGGAGTGGGTCGACGCCACGGCCATCCTGTTCATCCTCGTGCTGAACGCCGGCATCGGCTACTGGCAGGAGCGCAGGGCCGAGACGGCCGTGCTGGCCCTCCGCGAGCTCGCCGTCCCGAGCTGCAGGGTCGTCCGCGACGGCACGACGCGCCGCATCGACGCGGCCGGACTGGTTCCTGGTGACGTCGTCCCGCTCGAGAGCGGGGAGCGGGTGCCCGCAGACCTGCGCATGCTCGAGGTCGCCGACCTGCGGGTCGACGAGTCGCTGCTGACCGGGGAGGTTCTCCCGGTCGGGAAGACCGCCGGCCCGCTGCCCGGCAGCGACGCCACGGAACGCACCAACCTCGCCTTCAGCGGCACGCTCGTCACCTCGGGCCGGGGGCAGGGTCTCGTCGTCGCGACCGGGGACCAGACGGAGATCGGCGAGATCAGCGAGCTGGTGCAGAGAACCCGGAGCGACTCCCCCCTGCAGATCATCACCAACCGCCTGGAACGGCGCATCGGGATCGTCGTCGCCGTCGCCTCGCTGACGATCTTCGCCCTCGGCGTCCTCCTCGGTCACAGCCCGTCGGAGATGTTCCGCACGGCGGTCGCGCTGGCGGTGGCCTCGGTGCCGGAGTCGCTGCCGATCGTGCTGACCGTGGCGATGAGCCTGGGGGTGGCGAGGATGGCCCACCACCACGCGATCGTGCGGTCGCTGCCTGCGGTGGAGACGCTGGGGTCCACCACCCTGATCGGCTCGGACAAGACCGGCACCCTCACCCTCAACCGCCTCACGGTCCAGGTCGTCTGGTCCCCCGTCGGGGTGGTCGACCGCAGGCAGGGTGGCGACGAGGCCAGGGACGGATGGGCCGTCGAGGCCCACGAGGTCCTCCGCAGCGGTGCCCTGACCAACGAGGCCGTGCCGGACCCGCACGACGAGGGGCGGCTCCACGGTGACGCGGTCGACGTCGCGTTCGCCCTGGCCGCCCTGGATGCAGGCGCCGTCACCGCGGAGGAACGGGCCCGTCCCCCCGTGGCAGACCTGCCCTACGAGCCGCACCTGCGGCTGTCGCAGACGGTGCGCCGCGAACGGGACGGCACCCTGGTCCTGCACGTCAAGGGATCCCCCGACGTCCTCGCCGGGCTCTCCACGCACCTGCGCGGCCAGGGGGGTGCCCTGCGGGCGATGGACCTCGACCTCGTCGAGCGGGCCAACGAGGAGATGGCATGCGAGGGGCTGCGGGTCATCGCCACCGCGACCCGGGTCCTGGCTCCGGACGAGCCGGCCCCTTCCACGCTCGACTGGCCCGCCGGCCTCACCTTCCTCGGCCTGGCCGGCCTGGAGGACCCCCCGAGGGAGGGTGTCCTCGAGGCGGTCGAGGAGTGCCGCCGGGCGGGGGTGCGGGTCACGATGATCACCGGGGACCACCCGGCCACCGCCAGCGCGATCGCCGGCCGCCTCGGCCTGGACACCAGCGGCGAGCCGGTCACGGGTCGAGAGCTCGCCGAGCTCGACGACGCCGCGCTCAGCCGGCGCCTCGCCACCAGCGACGTCGCGGCGCGGGTCACCCCCCAGGACAAGCTGCGGATCACCCGGTCGCACGAGGCCCGCGGCGAGGTGGTGGCGGTGACCGGGGACGGTGTCAACGACGCGCCCGCGCTCAAGGCCGCCTCGATCGGGGTGGCGATGGGACGATCCGGCACGGACGTCGCCCGTGAGGCGGCGGACATCGTCCTCACTGACGACAACTTCGTCACGATCGTCGAGGCGATCCGGCAGGGTCGCGTGACCTTCGCGGCGATCCGCAACGCGACCTTCTTCCTGCTCGCCAGCGGCCTCGCCTCGTTGGTCGCGGTCTCCACCAACGTCGTCGTCGGCGGGCCGCTGCTGTTCCTGCCCGTGCAGCTGCTGTTCATCAACGTGGTCACCAACGGCCTGCAGGACATCGCCCTGGCCTTCGAGCCCGCGGAGGCCAACGTGCTGTCGCACCCGCCGCGACCCCGGGGGGAGGGCATCTTGTCAGGCGCGCTGTGGTGGCGGCTGGTCATCACCGGGCTGTGGCTGGCGGCCTCGATCCTGATGACCTTCCAGTGGGCCCTGGCTCAGGACCACGACCTCCAGCACGCCCGGACCCTGGCCATCACGATGTTCGTCTGGATGAACTTCTACCTGGTCGGGACCGCCCGCTCGGAGCACCGTGCGGTCCTGGGGATGAGCCCCGTCAGCAACCGGCTGCTCATCTTGAGCGCCCTCGGTGCCCTGTTCCTGCACTGGGGCGCGACGGTGTGGTCCCCCGCGGCCCACGTGCTCGGCTTCGTCCCGCTGACCCTCGACGAGTGGCTCGCCTGCGCGGTCCTGGGCGCCACGGCGATGATCATGCCGGAGACGCACAAGCTTCTGCTGTGGTGGCGGCACGGTCGTCGGCAGCCCGGCGCCCCACCTGCGTCCTGAGACCCGGACCCGGACCCGACGGAGGGCGGGAGAGCCCCGACAGGGAACAATCCCGCCCCATCCCTCGTTGGACCCCAACGCGTGCCGGACCGCGGCAGCCCCGGGCTCCACCCTTCGCCGCTCCGAGCGGCCCCGCGCCGAGAGGCGCTCCCGGTCCGGCACGCACCTTCTCCTGGAGCGTGGACCCGCGGGGCGTCGTGCCGCCGCGGTGCCGCCGCGGTGCCGCCCGGGTGAACGGGGCGTGGCGCGGACCCGACCACCAGGTTGCGTATCCTTCAGCCGTGCCCTGGCGTCTCACTCCCCGCAGCCGCAGCTTCGGCGCACCGCTGCACCGTCTGACCTCCCTCACCTCGGCCGCGGCCGGGGGGCTGCGGGACGTGGTCGGGCTCGCGCCGCACGAACGGCTCGCGACGCTCATCGACCTCAAGGAGGTGGAGCGGGAGTCCGTCGAGCTGAGGCGCAGCATCCTGGCCACGGTGGACGACACCTTCGTCACCCCGGTCGACCGCCGCGACCTCGTCGCGATCGTCACCGAGATCGACCGGTGCACCGGTCGCCTCGAGCTGGCCGGTGACCTGACCGCGCGGCTCGGCCTCCTGCCCGGCCCGCCGGAGCTGGCGCGCCACGTCGACCTGCTCGTGCTGCTCTCCGACCTCGTCTCACGACGCGGCAGCGACATCCTGCACCTCCGCAGCAACGCCGAGCTTGTCGCCGAGACCCACCGTCTCGTGGATGCCGCCGACCTGGCCTACCGCGAGTCGGCGACGGCACTGCTGCGCACCGGGTCCGAGCCGCTCACCGCCGTGCGGTCGATGACCGTCCTCGACCGCCTGGACGAGGCGGTGCAGGGGTTCGCCGCGCTCGCCGCCGTCCTGGACAGCGCGGCCCGGTCGGAGTTCTGAGCCGGTGGACCCGCTCACGGCCGGTGTGGTCGCGGTGGTGGTGCTGGCGCTCCTCTTCGCGCTCACCAACGGCTTCCACGACACCGCCAACGCGATCGCGACCTCGGTCGCCACGCGTGCGCTCACCCCCGCGATCGCGGTGCGGATGGCCGCGGTCGCCAACCTGGTCGGCGCCTTCCTCGGCATCGACATCGCCCTGCGCGTGGGTCAGGACATCGTCGCCCTGCCCCCCGGCTCCGGCGGACTGTCCGTGCTGGTGGCGGCCCTCGTCGCCGCCATCAGCTGGAACGTCCTGACCTGGTGGATGGGCATGCCGACCAGCTCGACCCACGCGCTGATCGGGGGCCTCCTGGGCGCCGCCGTCGTGGGCGAGGGGCAGGTGCTGTGGGGGACCTTCGGCGCGATGGTGGTGCTGCCGCTCCTGATCTCCCCGCTGGTGGGCTTCGGGCTGGCGTATGTCGTGCTCCTCGCGGTGCTCTGGTGGTGCCGCCGGATGCGCCCGGACCGGGTCGAGCGGGCGTTCCGCGTCATGCAGACCGGCTCGGCCACGGCGCTCGCGCTGGGTCACGGGCTCCAGGACGCCCCGAAGGCCATGGCCGTCGTCGTCCTCGGTCTCGGGGCCGCAGGGATGGCCGACGGGTCGTCGGTGCCGCTGTGGGTCGCGGTCGCGTGCGCGGTCGCGATGTCCCTGGGGACGGCCATGGGCGGCTGGCGGATCGTCCGCACCCTCGGTGCCGGGCTGGTCCGTCTGGACGCGCCGCGGGGCTTCGCCGCCGAGTCGACGGCCGCGGTGGTCCTCTACCTGGGTGGGCTGGCCTTCTCCGCACCGCTGTCGACGACGCACACGATCGCCTCTGCGCTCGCGGGTGTCGGTGTCACGCGCGGGTGGCGCGGCGTGCGCTGGCGGATCGCCCTCGACGTCGTCGCCGCCTGGTTGCTGACGGTACCGGCCACGGCGGCGCTCGCCGCGCTCGTGGTGCTCGCCCTCGGCGCCGCCGGCTGAGGCACCCGCGGGCCTACGATGGCGGTGGAGGTCGAACGATGGTGTCCACGACGATGCGGGTGAGCGAGGCGGTCCGTGGCGCGGCGGAGGTCCTGGTGACCCTGCTCGCCTCCCCGCTGGTGCGCAGTCGCTACAACCGATGGGGTGCCGACGACGCCGAGGTCCGCGCGTCGATGCCCGGCGACGACCTCGTGCCCCGGCCGCGGCTGACCTCCACGCGCGCGGTGACCGTCGACGCGCCACCGGAGGCCGTCTGGCCCTGGCTCGCGCAGATCGGACAGGGACGTGGCGGGCTCTACAGCTACGACGCCCTGGAGAACCTCGTCGGCCTCGACATCCACAGCGCCGACGAGATCCTGCCCGAGCACCAGCAGCTCTCGGCCGGTGACGTGGTGCGGCTCGGACGGGAGGGATCACCGTGCTTCCGGGTGGTGTCCGTGGACGCCGGCCGGTCGCTGGTCATGGTCGCGGCGGACCCCACGACCCAGCAGGCCGTGCAGACGCCGGTGCTCGACGGGCCGGGCGCCACGTGGCAGTGGCTGCTGCAGCCCCTGGACGACGGACGGTCGACCCGGGTGATCAGCCGGCAGCGCAACGCCCACCCGCGGCGCCAGCACCTGCTGTGGCGGCTCGTGGAGCCGGTCGGTTTCGTGATGGAGCGACGCATGCTGCTCGGGGTCCAGGAGCGGGCCGAGCGCTCGGTCGCCGCGCACGACGACTGAGGGCCCACGGTCTCAGGACGGCGGCCGGTGCCGCTCGACGGCCACCACCCGTGCGTCCTCGCCCCGGCCGGTCATCGTGCAGGCCAGCACCTCACCCTTGTCGAGCAGGACCTCCGCCAGCCGCGCGAGCATCCCGCGCGGGCGTCGTCCTGGCTCGGGGTCCGCGCGTGCGGCGAGGGTCTGCAGCAGGCCGGGCAGCACCGGTCCCTGGGTGCAGACCGCGATCGGCTCGCCGACGGCGAGCACCTTCTCCAGGTGCTTGCGCGACTTCGCCGGGTCCTCGGCGAAGCCCTCCTCCGAGAGCCCCTTCTTGGTGGTCAGCGGGACGCCGGTGGCGGCGGTGAAGGGCAGGACCGTGTCGACGCACCGCACCGACGGGCTCGAAAGCACCCGCAGCGGGGCGTAGGCCTGCAGGACCTGGACCATCCGCTCGGCCCGGCGCCGCCCCACCTCGACGAGGGGCCGCTGCGGGTCCGGCCCGTCCCAGTTGCCCCGGGCCAGCGCCCGGGCGTGCCGCACCAGCAGCAGGGGCCAGGTGTCCAGCCGCCCCGAGGTGTGCAGCGCCACGAGGGCCTCGAGCTGGGAACGGTCGCGCTCGTAGCTGAACCGTCGGGCGGCCAGCGTGGGGGAGAGCCAGACCACCTCGTCGACCTCGTGCTCGAGCTCGCCGTCCCCGCCGAGGACGTGCCCGGCCCAGTAGCGGACGACCTTGGTCGAGCCGTCCCGCAACGGGTAGGTGGCCTCGGGCAACGGCATACCGAGCCGGACCCGCAGCCCGGTCTCCTCGCGGGTCTCCCGCGCAGCGGCGGTGGACCAGTCCTCCCCGGGGTCGAGCTTGCCCTTGGGCCAGGACCAGTCGTCGTAGCGGGGGCGGTGGACCAGGGCGACCTGGAGCGCGCCCGCCTGCAGCCGGTAGGGCAGAGCCCCTGCGGCCCTGACCGTGCGCGGCCCTGAGCTCACGACCGGGTGGACCCTGCGGCATACATGACGTCGATCGCGGACCGCTCGAACCCGAGGCGGCCGTAGGTGGCGATCGCGGAGGCATTGTCCCCGTCGACGTAGAGGGTGGCGGTCTCCATCCCGACGGCCTTGAGGTGCTGCAGGCCGAGCAGGGTGACCGCACGGCCCAGCCCACGGCCCTGGTAGTCGGGGTCGACGCCGACCACGTAGACCTCGCCGGCCGGTGCCCCGCCCGAGTGGTCGACCTTGGTCCAGTGGAAGGCGGCGATCCGGGCGCGACCCTCGGCGTCCACGTCCTGCCGGTCCTCGATGAGCAGGAAGCCGTGGGGGTCGAACCACGGCTCGTGCTCTCGCTCGAGGAGGTCGGTCATGGTCATCCGCCCCTGCTCGGCGTGCGCGGCGAAGGAGCGGGCGTTGACCACCAGCCAGGCCTCCTCGTCCTGCCCGACGACGAACGGCCGCACCGCGAGGCCCTCCGGCAGGTCGACGTGGTCGGGGAGCTCGGACCACTCGCCGACGATCGGCCGGCTCATCTGCCACAGCTCGCGGACGACCTGGAGCTGACGCGAGGTGTAGAGCCGCCGCGCGTCCTGCAGGTCGCCGTGCGACCAGAGCCGGGCGGTGGGCCAGCGGCGGAGCACGTGGTCGAGCAGCTGCCCGCCGAGGCCGCGCCGACGCTGCTCGGGGTCCACGACCAGCTCGGCGGAGGGCGCGTCGGGGTCACCGGTCTCGACGTGCCCGTAGGCCAGCACGCGCGGCGCGTCCTCCGGCCCTTCCAGGACCAGCAGGTGCGTCGACGTCGCGGAGGTCTCCTCCTCGGGGAGCCGACGGGCCTGGAGCACGGTCTGCTCCGACAGCGGGCGCACCCCGTCGTGCCTCGCAGCGCGGACGGCAAGGGCGAGCACGTCGCCGGAGAGGCGCGGCGGCAGCGCGGGCAGCTCCTCGACGGTGGCGGTCTGGCCAGGCATGGGGGTCAGTGTGGCACGAGCCTCACCGGTCGGCCCCCCGTGGGCCGCTGAAGCGGTAGCCGACGCCCCGGATGGTCCCGATGAGGGACTCGCGCTCGGGCCCGAGCTTGGCGCGCAGCCGCCGGATGTGCACGTCGACGGTGCGTGTCCCCCCGTAGTAGTCCATCCCCCAGACCTCCTGGAGCAGGATGTCGCGGGTGACGACACGCCCGGGCCGCTGCACGAGGTAGCGCAGGAGCTCGAACTCCTTGAAGGTCAGGTCCAGCGGCTGCCCGCCGGCCCGCACCGACCAGCCGGCCTCGTCGACGACCACGTCCGCGACCCGGATCTCCTCGGGCGCGGGGATGCCGTCAGAGGGGGGTACGGGGTGCGCGCCGGCCCCGTGCGGTCGCGGCCTGCCGAGCAGGATCCGCAGCCGGGCCGAGACCTCGGGTGCCCCTGCGCCGGTCAGCACCAGGTCGTCCAGCGGCCACGCGGCGTCGAGCACGGCCAGGCCGGCGTCCGCGACGACGGCGAGCACCGGACGGTCCAGACCGACGGTGGCCAGCGTGCGGAGGAAGCCGTGAGCCATCGCGAGGTCGCTCACGGCGTCCACGACGAAGGCGTCCGGCTCCCCGGTGCCCAGGAGGGGGCCGAGGTCCATCGGGCGGACGGTGACGCGGTGCGGGAGGAGGGTCAGCCCGGGCAGCACCACGGACACCGCGGCGGTGGCCGGGGTGTGCGGGGTGAGCAGGACCAGGTCGGCCACCGACACAGGATAGGTGCTGCGGTGGACATAATGAGGGGCATGTCGGTGACGCGGGTGCCCAGCGTCCGCCTCGTGCCCGCCCTCAACGTGGCCGTGGCGGTGGCGCTCGTGGTCGCCGTGCTCGGCACGGCGACCCTCGCCTCGCCGCTCGTGCTGTCGCTGGCCCTCGCCGCCGGGGCCGTCGTGCTGGCCTGGGGCTGGGCCGGGACCCTCGCGCTGCCGACGCCGCGGGGGACCGTCGGCGTGATCGTCGTGGGAGGGCTCGCGCTCGTGCTCTCGGTCGCGTCCCGCGAGGAGTCGCCGTGGCTGGCCTGGGTCCCTGCCGCCCTGTCCCTGGCGATGATCGCCGCGTTCACCCACCAGCTGCTCCGCCGCGACGGCCGCCCCCGCGTGGTGCAGTCGGTCAGCTCGGTGGTGCTGGGTCTGGCGCTCGTCGCGTGCGGGGTGCTGATGGTCCCGGTCAGCCACAGCGACGACGGCGTCGCGCTCGTGATCGGGGCGCTGGGGGCGGCGCTCGCGTCCTCCGTCACCGACCTGCTGGGGCGCTGGCCGGCGCTGGCGCCGTGGCTCTCGGCGCTGGCGATGACCGCCGGCGGTCTGGTCGGGGTGCTCGTGGCGGTGGTGCTCGGGGTGCCGTGGACGACCGGGCTGCTCGTCGGCGTGGTGAGCGGGGCGCTGAGCCACGCCGCGCGCGCGCTGATGGCCCCGCTGCCGACGCTGGCCCACGCCCGGCCGCGGCTCATCTCCGCGCTGGCCTCGGTGCTGGTCGTCGGGGTGGTCCCCTATCTCGTGGCGCAGGTCCTCGTGGCGACGGCGCTCCCCGGCTGACGCGCTCCCGCTTCCGGCGAGCGTGCGCCCTACGATGGTGGGGTGCCCATCGAGATCGATCCCACCATGCACCCCGACTGCGCCCCCCTGGCCTGGATGATCGGCTCGTGGGCCGGCGCCGGTGTGGTGGGCTACCCGACCATCGAGTCCCGTCACTTCGGCCAGGAGGTCGAGGTGACGCACGACGGCCGGCCGTTCCTGATGTGGACCTCCCGCGCCTGGATCCTGGACGCCGACGGCAACAAGGAGCGCCCGGCCGCCGTCGAGACCGGGTTCTGGCGCCCGCAGCCCGACGGTGAGGTCGAGCTCCTGCTCACCCACCCCACGGGCATCGTGGAGATGTACGTCGGCGAGACGAGCCCGGCCAAGGTCGAGGTGCGCACCGACGGCGTGCTCCGCAGCCCGCACGCCAAGGACTACGCCGCGGCGCACCGTCTCTACGGCTACGTCAACGGCACGATGATGTGGGTCATGGACATGGCCGCCGTCGGTCAGCCCCTGCAGTCCCACCTGTCGGCGGAGCTCAGGCGGGTCTGAGCTCCTTCCTAGCCCCCGAAGCCGCTGCGCGGTGACACGTTGTCGGCGTAGGACTCCATCGTGTCCGTGCGCAGGTGCTCGCTGAGCAGGGTCATCTGGTCCGGCGCCATGAGCACGATGGAGCCGGCGACGGGGTGCATGTCGATGCCGTTCCACGGGCCCTGCCAGAAGTGGATGTCACCGCCGCGTACGTCGCGCATCGAGAAGCCCAGGTCGCGCATCTCGCCGACCTGCAGGTTCTGGTCCACCGTGAGGTTGGTGGTCGCCGCGTCGACGAAGTTGGCCAGCCGCACCGGGTTGGTGAGGGTGTCGCGCGACAGGGCCTTGAGCATGATCGCCTTGACGAACTGCATCTGGCGCTCGCCGCGGGAGATGTCGCCCTGGCTCAGCGAGTAGCGCTCCCGGACGAACCGCAGACCCTGCTCGCCGTCCATGTGCTGGGTGCCCACGTCGAACCCGCCCCCCGCCTCGGTCACCTGGACCTCGACCCCGCCGATCGCGTCGGTCATCGACCGGAAGCTCTCGAAGTTGACGATGACGACGTGGTCGATGGGGACGTCGACCAGCGGCTGGAGGGTCTGGACGAGCAGCGGCGCCCCGCCGTAGGCGTAGGCGGCGTTGATCTTGGAGCTGCCGCCGGTGCCGGCGATCGGCACGAAGAGGTCCCGGGGGAAGTGGACGAGGTCCACCCGGTCGCGCTCGTCGTTGACGTGCATGAGCACGATGACGTCGGAGCGGCCGCGCTCGACCGAGAGGTCACGGCTGTCGCTGCCGATGATGAGGAAGTTCATCGCGTCGCCGGCGTCGGTGGAGCGGCTGGGCGTGGTGGCCGTGACCTCGACGCCCGTGGTGTCCAGGGGCTGACCGTCCTCGCCGACGATGGGCGCGGTCTCGTCCTCGTCGACGGCGTCGACGCCCTCGCCGGCGGTGGTCGAGCCGTCGCCCTCCGCACCGTCCTGACCCTCCGCGCCCCCCTGACCCTCCGCGCCCCCCTGACCGGCCCCGCCCCCCTGACCGGTCCCGCCGTCGGTCTGGCCGGGCTGGTTGCCGCCGGTGAGCGAGGGGGAGATGGTGATGACCGACTCGTCCTCGGCCATCAGGTCCTCGTGCTCGATGTTGTTGGCGACCGTGCGCTGCAGGTAGAACGCGTAGCCGCCGAGCACGAGCACCCCGAGCAGGGCCAGCAGCGCCACGGCGCCGGTCGCGGCCCGGAGCGGACGACGACGGCGCCGACCGCGAGCCTCGGAGCGCCTGCCTGTGGACCCGGTGTCGTCATACCCCATGGCGCCGGAGTCTACGGCGTCCGACTGCGCGTCGAGGGTCGGTCAGCACCGTGACGTACGGTGGCCGCCATGAGCGCCCTCCTCGCCCGTCCCGGCGCCGTCGAGGGCACCGGTCCCGACGCTGGGGTCGCGTCCCACTACGGCGGCCCGCACCGCGAGCAGGTCCTGCTTGAGCAGGGGCTGGCGGTCGTCGACCTCTCCCACCGCGGCGTCGTCACGGTCAGCGGCGCGGACCGGCTGACCTGGCTGCACTCGCTGACCAGCCAGCAGCTCGCCGACCTCGCACCCCGCACCTCTGCCGAGACGCTCGTCCTCTCTCCCAAGGGCCACGTCGAGCACGCGCTGCACGTCGTCGACGACGGGCAGACCACCTGGCTCACCACGGAGCCCGGCGCCGCCCCCGCGCTCGTGGCGTGGCTGGACTCGATGCGGTTCATGCTGCGGGTGGAGGTCACGGACGTCAGCGACCGGTATGCCGTGCTCGGGGAGCCGATCCGGCGCGAGTCCGCCCCTGGCGAGCCGGTGGCCTGGGTCGACCCGTGGCCGGGACCGGTGGGCGACACCTTCGCCTACGGGCCGCCGAGCGAGGAGCACCCGGGCCGCGACCGAGCCTGGCGCGAGCTCGTCGTCCCCGTCGAGGACCTCGAGGCGGCCGTGGGCGACCGACCGCTCGCCGGCACCTGGGCCTCCGAGGCGCTGCGGGTCGCGGCGTGGCGTCCCCGCGCGGGCGTCGACACCGACCACCGCACGATCCCGCACGAGCTCGACTGGCTGCGCACGGCGGTCCACCTGCACAAGGGCTGCTACCGCGGGCAGGAGACGATCGCCCGCGTGAAGAACCTCGGCCGTCCGCCCCGCCGCCTCGTCTTCCTCCACCTCGACGGCTCCGGCCACGTCGAGCCCGGGCCCGGCACCGAGCTGGTCCCGGTCGAGGGTGGCCGCTCGGTCGGCCACCTGACCAGCGTCGCCCGCCACCACGAGGAGGGCCCGATCGCCCTCGCCGTGGTCAAGCGCAGCACCGACCCGGCGGCGGTGCTCCTCGCGGACACCACCAGCGCCGCGCAGACGGTCGTCGTCGCCCCCTGACCGGCCGCGCCGCAGCCACGCCATACCCGTGGCGGTGGACCTCGCCGCGCACCCGCTCGGGTCCGGCTGACAAGATCGGCCCCATGCCCGTTCCGACGTTGATCACCGTGGCACCGACGGGTGCCGAGACCGCCAAGGCCGACTTCCCCCAGCTGCCGACCACGCTCGAGGAGCTCGTCGAGACCGCCCGTCGGTGCGAGGCGGCGGGGGCCGGCCTGGTGCACGTGCACGTCCGCGACCCCGAGGCCGGGCACGCCCCCACGCTCGACCCTGTCCGGCTCCGCGACACCGTCCAGGCGCTGCGCGGGGCGACGGACCTCGTCGTCCAGCTCTCCACCGGCGGCTCGGTCCACGACCCGCTCGAGCGGCGCCTCACCGTGCTGGACGCCGAGCCCGACTCCTGCTCGCTGACCTGCGGCACCGTCAACTTCGGCGACGACGTCTTCCTCAACCCGCACGGGTTCATGAGCGACCTCTACGTCCAGGCCCAGGAGCGTGAGGTGGTGCCCGAGTTCGAGCTCTTCGAGCTGGGGCACGTCACGGCGCTGCGCCGGCTGATCGACCAGCACGGACTGCCCTACGGCGGCAGGGTCCACGTCGACTTCGTCACCGGTGTCCCCGGCGGCATGCCCGGCACCGTCGAGGCGCTGGTCGCCGGTGTCCAGATGCTGCCCCCCGAGGTCACGAGCTGGTCCGCCACCGGCATCGGCCGCGCGCACCTCCCGATCGCCGCCGCGGCCCTGGCGATGGGCGGCCACCTGCGCGTCGGCATGGAGGACAACCTCATGTATGCCCGCGGCCAGCAGGTGCAGCACAACGCCGAGCTCGTCGAGCGGGCCGCGCACCTCGCCACCACCCTGCAACGACCACCCATGACGACCGCCGAGGCGCGCGAGCTCCTCGGCGTGAAGGAGCGCCGCGCCCGATGAGCACCGACGTCTCTCCCAGCAGTGCCCGCCCGCGCGGCAGTGCCAGCCCGCTCGGTTCTGCACCCGTCGTCGCCGAGGTGGTGCGCAGCGGCTTCGTCGAGTCGGTCCACCACGGCATCGTCGCGGCCACGGCCCCCGACGGCGCCCCCGTCCTCACGGTCGGCCCCGCCGACGCCACGATCCTGCCGCGGTCCTCGCTCAAGCCGCTCCAGGCCGTGGCGATGCTCCGCGCGGGGGCCCGCCTCGAGGGCGAGCTGCTCGCGCTCGCCTGCGCCAGCCACTCGGGAGAGGACCGCCACGTCGACGGGGCCCGGCGGATCCTCGAGTCGGTCGGCCTCGACCCGTCCGCCCTGCAGAACACCCCGAGCCTGCCGCTCGACGAGGCCACCCGCACCCGCTGGGTCCGCGAGCAGCGACCGCCGTCCGCCCTGGGGCAGAACTGTTCCGGCAAGCACGCCGGCATGCTCGCCGCGTGCGTCGCGGCGGGCTGGGACACCGCGTCCTACCGCGACCCCGGGCACCCCCTCCAGAAGCTGACCGTCGAGGTCGTCGAGGAGCTCACGGGAGAGGCGGTGACCGTGACGACCGTCGACGGCTGCGGCGCGCCGGCGCTCGGCGTCAGCACCCTCGGCCTCGCCCGCGCGTTCGGCCGGCTCGCCTCGGCAGGCCCCGCCACCCCGGAGCGCCGCGTGGCCGCAGCCATCCGCGCCCATCCCGGCATGCTCGGCGGCGAGGGCCGCGACGTGACGCGTCTGGTCGCCGGCGTCCCGGGCCTCGTCGCCAAGGACGGGGCCGAGTCCGTGTATGCCGTGGGCCTGGCGGACGGGCACGGCGTCGGCGTGAAGATCACCGACGGCTACGACCGGGCCCGGGTGGTGGTCGCGACCGCGGTCCTGCGCCGGCTGGGTGCCGGCTCCCTCGGCGAGGGGGTGGACGCGCTGCTCGACGACCTCGACGCGGACGCGGTCGTGCGGGGTCACGGCGCGCCCGTGGGTGAGGTGCGCGCGGTGCCGCTCCCGTGAGGGCGGTCCTGCAGCGCGTGACCCGGGCCAGCGTGACCGTGGAGGGCGAGGTCGTGGGGCGGCTCGACCGGCCCGGCCTCGTCGCGCTCGTGGCCGCGACCCACGACGACGGTCCGGCCGACGTGGAGACCCTGGCTCGCAAGATCGCCGAGCTGCGGGTGCTGCGCGACGAGCGGTCGGTGGCCGAGACCGGAGCACCCGTGCTGGTGGTCAGTCAGTTCACGCTCTACGGCGAGACCCGCAAGGGGAGAAGGCCCTCGTGGTCGCGTGCTGCTCCGGGCGAGGTCGCCGAGCCGCTGGTGGAGGCCGTCGTGGACGCGCTGCGGGCCCGGGGGGTGGAGGTCGCGACCGGCCGGTTCGGGGCGATGATGAGCGTTGACATCGTCAACGACGGTCCGTTCACGCTCCTGGTCGACACGTAGGCACCCAGCGTCACCGCATACCCTGGACCCATGCCGGCGATCTTCCAAGTCCAGAGCCTCCTCCAGAGCGTGGTCGGCGTGGCGCTGCTCGCGATGATGGTGTGGGCCCTCGTCGACTGCCTGCGGACCCGGGCCGACGCCTTCCCGGCCGCGGGCAAGCGCACCAAGAACTTCTGGCTCCTGCTCACCGGCATCGCCTCCGTCGTGGGCTTCATCTTCATGTTCTCCCCGTTCAACATCTTCAACGTCGCGGCGGTCGTGGTCGCGGCGGTCTACCACGCCGACGTCAAGCCGGCCGTGAAGACGGTGCGGGGCGGCGGTGCTCAGGGCACCCACATGGGCCCCTACGGGCCGTGGTGAACGACCACCGCTGACGCCGGTCTGCTGCGCGGGAACGGCGCAGATGACATCATGGTGGGGGCGCCGCGCCGGAGCCCGTGACCCCGTGGGTGCGTCCTCCACGAGGACGCGGGGCGCAGCTGGGCGGAGGGCGCGTGCAGGGCGGGCCCGATCAGGAGGAGCAGTGACTCAGGTGGCGCAGGAATCCCAGGACAGGCTGCAGCGGGACCGCACCGACGAGATCTTCGTCGTCGAGCGGCCGTGGGGGCGCTTCCAGCAGTTCGTCGGCAACGAGAGGGTGACGGTCAAGACGATCACCGTCGAGCCCGGGCACCGGCTCTCGCTGCAGACCCACGGCCACCGCGCCGAGATGTGGCACGTCCTCGACGGTCAGGTGGACGTGCGCGTGGACGACCGGTCGTGGGCCGCGCGCGCCGGCGAGATGGTCTGGGTACCGTCCGGCGCCCTGCACAGGCTCGGCAACTCCGGGGAGACGACCGCGCGGGTCCTGGAGATCGCCTTCGGCGACTTCGACGAGGCCGACATCACGCGCGTCGAGGACGACTACGCGCGCTGAGGCGCCACGGCGGCCCACTCGACGCCGAGCTCGCCGAGCCGCCACCGGGACGGGCCGTGCAGCACCGGCCACCCGTCCGCGCGCAGGTCGTGCGCGCACGCGACCAGCCGCTGCCGAGCGCCCCAGCCCGCGAGCGGCGCGTGGCGGGCCCACGCCGCGTCGAGCGCCTGCATCAGCGCGTGGACGCCCTCGCCCGGGACGTTGCGGTGGATCAGCACCTTGGGCAGCCGCTCGGCCACCACGGACGGGCGCTCCAGCCCCGCCAGGCGCCACGCCAGCGTGAGGCTGCGCGGGGCCGGGGCCCCGTCGGCGCCCCGCCGCACGTCCACCCACGTCGCCAGCCGCCCCACCTCGTCGCAGGTGCCTTCGACGAGCACGCCACCCGGCGCCAGCCGGTCCACCACCTGCCGCCACGCCTCCGCGGTGTCCTCCTCGGCATACTGGCGCAGCACGTTGAAGGCCCGCACGACCAGCGGGTCGCCTCCCCCCGGCAGCGGCACCTCGAACCCGCCCAGCGCGAAGTCCACCCGCGGCGGGTCCGCGACCGCCCGACCCCGGGCCACCCGCTCGGGGTCGATCTCGACCCCCACCACGCGCACGTCCGGCCGCACCCCGGACAGGCGGGCGGCGAGCTCGAGCACCGTGACGGGCGAGGCGCCGTACCCGAGGTCGACGACGACGGGTGGGTCCACCGGGCCGCGCAGCACCTCCCTCAGCGCCCACGCCATCCACCGGTCGACGCGGCGCAGGCGGTTCGGGTTGGTCGTGCCGCGGGTGATCGTGCCGACCGGTCGGCGGGGGGCCGGGCGCGGGGTCACGACCGCCAGCCTAGGGCCGTGCCAGACTGGACCGATGACCTCGTCCGGTGCCCCGCTCCGCCACGTCGCGATGGTCACCGTCCACACCTCCCCGCTCGAGCGCCCGGGGACCGGTGACGCCGGGGGCCTCAACGTGTATGTCGTGGAGACCGCCACGCGCCTGGCGCGCCGGGGGGTGGAGGTCGACATCTTCACCCGCGCGACCACCTCCTCCCAGGGCGACACGGTCACCCTGGAGCCGGGGGTGCGCGTCCACCACGTGGTCGCCGGCCCGCTGGAGGGACTGGGCAAGGACGACCTTCCGGGGCAGCTGTGCGCCTTCGCCGCCGACATGTCGCACCACGTGGCGCGGCGGGCGGAGGGGCACTTCGACCTCATCCACGCCCACTACTGGCTCTCGGGGCAGGTGGGGTGGCTGGCCTCGGACCGCTTCGACGTGCCGCTGGTGCACACGATGCACACGATGGCCAAGGTCAAGAACCTCGCGCTCGCGGCCGACGACGACCCGGAGCCGCGGGGCCGGGAGATCGGCGAGGAGCAGGTGGTCGCGGCGGCCGACGCCCTCGTCGCCAACACGCCGGAGGAGGCGCGGCAGCTCGTCGAGCTCTACGGTGCCGACCCGGATTCCGTGCACGTCGTCGCGCCCGGCGTGGCGCTCGAGACCTTCCGGCCCGGTCCGCCGGACGAGGCCCGCCGAGAGCTCGGTCTCGACCCCGACGCCGACGTGCTGCTGTTCGTCGGGCGCATCCAGCCGCTCAAGGCCCCCGACGTCCTCGTCCGGGCCGCGGGCGAGATGGTGCGCCGCGATCCCGGGCGCCGTTCGCGTCTGGTCGTGGCGGTGCTCGGCGGGCTGTCGGGGTCGGGGATCTCCCGGCCGGAGGCGCTCACGCGGGTGGTGGCGGAGGAGGGGTTGGACGACGTGGTGCAGTTCGGTCCCGCAGTGTCGCGCGAGGACCTGGCGCGGTGGTTCCGTGCCGCCGACGTCGTGGCCGTGCCCTCGCACAACGAGTCGTTCGGGCTGGTCGCCATCGAGGCGCTGGCCAGCGGGACGCCGGTGGTGGCGGCGCGCGTCGGCGGGCTCCCGGTCGCGGTGGGCGACGCCGGCGTTCTGGTCGACGGGCACGACCCCGCGACCTGGGCGACGGTCCTCACGCAGGTCCTCGACCGGCTCCGAGACCCGGACGAGCGCGCGGCGTGGTCACGGCGCGCGGCCAGCCACGCCGAGCAGTTCTCCTGGGAGCACACGGTCGACGGGCTGCTCGACGTCTACACGTCCGCGGTGGCGGCGCGACGGGGTGGCCTCGCGAGCCGCCGGTCGGTCCGGCGGGCGACCGCATGACGGCGGCTCGGCGCGACCTCTTCGAGGACCCCGCCTCCGACGCCGTCACCTGGCTGCGAGCCCGGCTCGACGACCTCGAGCTCCACTGGGAGGCGGGCACGCGCCCGGGCGAGACCGTGGTCACGCTGCCGGGAGAGCGCAAGCTGCAGACCGGCGTCTCGCTCGTCGTGGGGAAGCGCGCGCTCGACGTCGGCGCCTTCGTCGTGCGCAACCCCGACGAGAACCACGCCGAGTTCTACCGCTACCTCCTGCGCCGCGGGCTCCGGCTGCCCTGGCTCGGGTATGCCGTGGACGTGTCCGGGGACGTCTACGTCACCGGGAGGGTGCCGCTGGCCGGGCTCGACGAGGCGCTGCTGGACGAGCTGCTGGGCGCGGTGCTGGTGGCCTGCGACGACCCGTTCAACGCACTGCTGCGGCTGGGTTTCTGGAGCTCGATCCGCCGTGAGTGGGCGTGGCGGCTGTCGCGGGGCGAGCCGACCGTCAACCTCGAGGCGTTCCGGGCCGAGCTGGAGGCGGACCCCGACCCGGTCGTGGTGGGGGAGCCCCCGGCGCAGGCGCACGGGTAGCGCCCCCCGCGCGCCCGGTCGCCCCCGCGAGCGCCACGCGACGCGTCCGGTCGGTAGGGTCGGGGCATGAGCGACGCCCCGCACACCCTGATCCTGCTCCGTCACGGCGAGAGCGAGTGGAACGCCAAGAACCTCTTCACGGGCTGGGTCGACGTCGACCTCACCGACAAGGGCCGCGCGGAGGCCCGCCGGGCCGGGGAGCTCATGGCCGCCGAGGACCTGCACCCCGACATCCTGCACACCTCCCTGCTCCGCCGGGCGATCACCACCGCCAACATGGCGCTCGACGTCGCGGACCGCCACTGGATCCCGGTGCGCCGCTCCTGGCGCCTGAACGAGCGGCACTACGGCGCGCTGCAGGGCCTGGACAAGGCGGCCACCCGGGACCGCTACGGCGAGGAGCAGTTCATGCTGTGGCGCCGCAGCTTCGACACCCCGCCCCCGCCCATCGACCCCGACGACGAGTACTCGCAGGCGGGCGACCCGCGCTACGCCGACGCCGACGGCCCCATGCCGCTGACCGAGTGCCTCAAGGACGTCATCGAGCGGATGCTGCCCTACTGGGAGTCCTCGATCGTGCCGGACCTGCAGGCGGGGCACACGGTCGTCGTCGCGGCCCACGGCAACAGCCTGCGGGCGCTGGTCAAGCACCTCGACGGCATCAGCGACGAGGACATCGCCGGCCTCAACATCCCCACCGGCATCCCGCTGCACTACGAGCTGGACGCGGACCTCAGGCCGGTCACCGTCGGGGGTCGCTACCTCGACGCGGACGCCGCCGAGGCCGCCATCCAGCAGGTCGCCGACCAGGGCAAGCACTGACCCCGGCTCAGGTGGTCTCGAACTTGTAGCCGAGTCCGCGCACGGTGATGATGAGCGTCGGCGAGGAGGGGTCGGGCTCGATCTTGGCCCGCAGCCTCTTGACGTGGACGTCGAGCGTCTTGGTGTCGCCGACGTAGTCACTGCCCCACACGCGGTCGATGAGCTGACCGCGTGTCAGCACCCGGCCGGCGTTGCGCAGCAGCATCTCCAGCAGCTCGAACTCCTTGAGCGGCAACGAGACCGGCTCCCCGTCGACCTGCACGGTGTGCCGCTCGACGTCCATGCGCACCGGCCCGGACTCGACCGTCGAGGGCATCAGCTCCTCGGGCTCGGACAGCCGCCGGAGGACCGCCTTGATGCGGGCGAGCAGCTCGCGTGCGGAGTAGGGCTTGGTGACGTAGTCGTCGGCCCCGATCTCCAGCCCGACGACCTTGTCCACCTCGGAGTCCTTGGCGGTCAGCATGATCACCGGCACGCTCGAGCGCTGGCGCAGGGCCCGGCACACGTCGACGCCGGACAGGCCAGGGAGCATGAGGTCGAGCAGCACCAGGTCGGCCCCGTTGCGGTCGAACTCGGCGAGCCCGTCGGGACCGGTGGCGGTGACGGCCACGTCATACCCCTCCTTCTCCAGGAGGTAGGACAGCGGGTCGGAGAAGGACTCCTCGTCCTCGACCACCAGGATGCGGGTCATCTGCTCACCTTTCCTTGCGCGTGCGGGACGGGGCGCGGGACGCCCCTGAGGGTACTGCGTCACCGAGCGCGGGATCGTCACCGTGCGCGGGATCGGCCACCCGGGGCCGCTGCCCGGGGCGGTGCGGTGCGAGCGCGCCGACGGGTCTGTCGTCGTCCACCACCGCAGGCAGCCGCACGGTGAACGTGGCGCCCTGGCCCTCCTGGCTCCACACCGTCACCTCGCCGCCGTGGTTGGCGCAGATGTGCTTGACGATGGACAGCCCCAGACCCGTGCCGCCGGTGCTGCGCGAGCGGGCGGCGTCGACGCGGTAGAAGCGCTCGAAGATCCGCTCCTGGTCGGCCACCGAGATGCCGCGGCCCTGGTCGGTCACCGAGACCTCGACCACGTCGCCGACGCGGCGGGTGACCACGGTGACCTTCGTGCCGTCCTCGGAGTAGGAGATCGCGTTGGTGACGAGGTTGCGGATCGCCGTCGTGATGAGCTCCTGGTCGCCGTAGACGCGCAGCCCCGCCGGGTCCTGGGTGCTGACCGCCAAGAGCTCACGCTGGCCGGCGAGCAGCCGGGTGTGGTCGACAGCCTCGGCCGCGCAGGCCGCGACGTCGACGATCACCATGTCGGCGTGCAGGTCGTTCGTCTGCAGACGAGAGAGGTCCACGATCTCGCTGACCAGCCTCGTGAGGCGACGGGTCTCGCCCTTCATCCGGCCGGCGAAGCGGGCCACCGCCTCGGGGTCGTCGGCGGCGTCCTCGACGGCCTCGGCCAGAAGCGCCAGGCCCCCGACGGGCGTCTTGAGCTCGTGGCTGACGTTGACGACGAAGTCGCGACGGACCTCCTCGACCCGGCGGGCCTGGGTTCGGTCCTCGACGAGGATGACGACCATGTCGTCACCGATCGGGGCGACACGGCAGGCGACCAGGACGATGCCGGCGCCCAGAGGGCCCCGCGCGATCTCGTACTCGCCCTCGCGGATCACGCCGTCGCGCTGCACGGCCGACACCAGGCTGCGCAGGCCCTCGTGCAGCAGGTCCTGCCCCCGCACGAGACCGAAGGCGACCGACGACGAGCTGGCGGTGAGCACCCGACCGCTGCGGTCCACGACGATGCCGCCGGCGCGCAGCACCGACAGCACGTCCTGGACACCGCGCGGCAGCACGGTGGCGTCCGGGGCGGCGGTCGGGGCCGTCTCCGCGGCCTGCCGTCGCTCCGAGAGCCGGACCAGCCACCAGGCCAGCGCGGCGAGCAGGACGCCCACGGCCACGCCGAGGGCACCTGCGCTGAGGGGGGTCACGGGTCCAGACTAGGCTGATGGGAGGGGATGCTCGGTGCCAGACAGGACCCCGGCAGCCTCGTGGTCGGGCAGTGTTCACCGTGGCGTCGTACGTTGTTCATGCCGTGGTGCGACGGTGTGGCCCGGCCCGGCCCGGCCCGGGCAGGGGGCGGGCCGGTCGAGACCCTGACGGTATGACGTAGAGAGGACGGTTCGTCGCGATGCGCAGTCTCTTCCAGGAGGAGCTCGCCTTCACCTCCGACCAGCTGGTGGAGATGAGCCGGCTCTCGGCGCGTGCCCTCGACCGTGCCACGCAGTCGCTCATGGAGGCGGACCTCGCCCTGGCCGAGCAGGTGATCACCGACGACGAGCAGATCGACGCGTTGCGCCGAGACCTGGACAACCGCTCGATCGACATCCTCGCCCGCCAGCAGCCGGTCGCCACCGACCTGCGCCAGCTGGTGACCGCCCTGCGGATGAGCTCGGACCTCGAGCGCAGCGGGGACCTCGCCAGGCACGTCGCCAAGCTCGCACGACTGCGCTACCCGCACGGGGCCGTGCCCGAGGAGCTGCGCGGGGTCTTCGCCGAGATGGCCGTCGTGGCCCGCGAGATGGTGCTGCGGGCCGGCGAGATCGTGGCTGCGCACGACCCCAACGGGGCCCGCGAGCTGCAGCTGCGCGACGACACGATGGACCGCCTGCACCGTGAGGTCTTCCGCGTCCTCCTCGACCCCGAGCAGCCGGTCGACACCCAGAGTGCGATCGACGCCACCCTGCTCTCCCGCTACTACGAGCGGTTCGCCGACCACGCCGTCTCGGTGGCGATCCGCGTCGTCTACCTGGTCACCGGCATGTGGCACGACGAGCAGGTGCCCGGCGCCTACGAGAGCGCGGTCCGCGTGCCGCCGGCGCGCGACTAAGCCGACAGCTCCCATCCCCCGAACGACAGAGCGCCGGCGTCCCTCAGGGGACACCGGCGCTCTCGCGTGATCGGATCAGCCCGGGGGCGACCTTCAGTGGTCGCTCTCCTCCGACGCGGGCGGCTCGACCGTGCCGCCCGCGTCGTCGGCGAACTGCTCGTAGGGGCCCCGCGGCAGGAGCACCGGGGCGTTGCCGACGAGGGTCTCGTCACCGGCCTGCACGCGGACCTCGACGCCCTGGCCGGCCGGGGTGTCCAGCGCCGGGACGACGAGCCGGTCGCCGGCCGTTCCGTCGGGGGCGGTGCCGTCCATGCGGGCGGCGCCGTTCGGCTCGACCGTGATCTCGGGGGTGAGGACCTCGCCGTTGACGGAGACCGAGACGGTCAGCGCCTCGTCGGTCGCGTTGACGAGCGAGCCGGACACGACGCCCGGGGCGCCGTTGCCCTGGCTGACCACCAGCAGGTCGCGGACCGCGAGCGTCTCACCGTCGAGCTCGATGCCGTCGGCGGGGGCGTAGCGGAGCGTGGTCGTCGTCGGGTTCGTCACCGAGCAGCCGGCCAGTGCCAGCGTGCCCACGGCGACGGTGGTCAGGAGCAGGGCGCGGCGGCGCGGGCGCGCGGAGGATGCAGTGATCACGCTGTCCAGCGTAGCGGTCCGGGGCCGTCGAGGGTCCGTGCCACCCGCGTGATCAGGGTCGACAGGGGCGGTTGACCCAACGTCCGGCGGGGGGTGCCGCGCGTGCACGACATACCCCCTGGGGCACGGCACCGACCTGACCAGCACAAATGCCAGAGGTGAGATTCCGTGACCTGCGCCACGCGTGGTATTCTGGGGCTCCGCGAAAGGGGCTTTCTTACATGATGTTCAAGGTCGGCGAGACGGTCGTGTACCCGCACCACGGAGCCGCTCTCATCGAAGAGATGAAGACACGAACCATCAAGGGCGAGGAGAAGCTCTACCTCAAGCTGAAGGTCGCCCAGGGCGACCTGACGATCGAGGTGCCGGCCGAGAACTGCGATCTCGTCGGTGTGCGCGACGTCGTCGGCAAGGAGGGCCTGGACAAGGTCTTCGCCGTCCTGCGCGCCGAGCACACCGAGGAGCCGACGAACTGGTCGCGCCGCTACAAGGCCAACCTCGAGAAGCTCGCCTCCGGCGACGTGATCAAGGTGGCCGAGGTCGTGCGCGACCTGTGGCGCCGCGACAAGGACCGGGGTCTGTCCACCGGTGAGAAGCGGCTGCTGAGCAAGGCCCGCCAGATCCTGGTCTCCGAGCTCGCGCTGGCGGAGAAGACCAACGAGGACACCGCCGAGGCCACCCTCGACGAGGTCCTCGCTTCCTAGAGCGTTCCGCACCTGAGCGCGTATCAGCCCGAGGCGTCCCGTGCCGAGCACGGCCGCGTCGGGCTGATCCTCGTCGCGGCCGGCGAGGGCGCTCGGCTGCGTGCCGGTCGACCCAAGGCGCTGGTGCCGCTGGGTCGTGGTGGTGCCTCCGAGCCGATCGTCGCGCACGCGCTGCGCCGGGTGCTCGAGTGCCGAGCGGTCACCGACGTGGTGGTGGTGGGTCCGCGTGATCCCGAGCTGCTGCGCGAGCTCCAGGCCTCGGTCTCGAGGGTGCAGGGGGTCTTGGCGGTGGCGGAGGTGTCGGAAAGGGCTGTCGGGCGCGCCCTGCGCCCAGGCGCCGTCAACCTCGCCGTGGTGCCGGGGGGTGCCGCGCGTTCGGACTCCGTGGCGCGGGGCCTGGCTGCTCTTCCTCCCGCGGTCGGGGTCGTGCTGGTGCACGACGCGGCCCGGGCCCTGACCCCTGTCGAGGTGTTCGACCGGGTCGTCGACGCGGTCCATCGCGGGCACTCCGCCGTGACGCCGGCGCTCCCGGTGGTGGACACGATCAAGCAGGTCGTCGTCGGCCCCACGGGCGAGGAGACGGTGGTGGCGACCGTCGACCGGTCCTCCCTGCGCGCGGTGCAGACCCCCCAGGGCTTCCTGCGTGAGACGCTCGAGCGTGCCCATGCGGAGCGGGGCCCGGGTCGTGACGGGGAGTCCGGCGCCCCGGCCACCGACGACTGCGGCATGGTCGAGGCCCACGGCGGCCGGGTCACCGTCGTCGCGGGATCGCCGCGCGCGATGAAGATCACCACCCCCCACGACCTCGAAGTCGCAGCGGGCTGGTTGGAGGAGCGATGATCGGCAACAGCGAGGCGTCTCCCGGCCAGGGTTCCCCCGGCCAGGCTCCGCACACCAAGCGCGCGATGCCCCTCCCTCGCGTGGGCATCGGCGTCGACGTCCACGCCTACGCCGACGCGGCGTCGCCACGAGTCCTGATGCTGGGGTGCGTGGCCTGGCCCGGCGAACGAGGGATCGAGGGTCACTCCGACGGAGACGTCGCGGCCCACGCCGCCTGCAACGCCCTGCTCTCGGCCGCCGGCCTGGGAGACCTGGGCTCCGTGTTCGGCACCGACCGGCCGGAGATGGTCGACGCGTCCGGGACCGAGATGCTCCAGCACGTCCACGGACTCGTGGAGGGTGCCGGACTGGTCGTCGGCAACGTGGCTGTCCAGCTGGTCGGAAGTCGCCCGCGCGTTGGCCTCCGCCGCGAGGAGATGCAGGCCGCCATGTCTGCTGCCCTGGGCGGGGCCGCGGTCTCGGTGAGTGCCGCCACGACCGACGGGCTGGGGTTCACCGGCCGGGGAGAGGGTCTGACCGGCATCGCCACCGCCCTCGTCGTCCCCGAACCTGACGGCTGATCCCTCGAGGGAAGGCCCAGAAGCTCATCTACAGGGCTTGTGCAGCGTGCCGCTGCGTGACGTGCGCAATGGTGCGAATCTCGCAGCGTGCGCCGTGCACGTGCGGGTTGTCCACAGGGTCGGAGCGGGCGCAGCACTGTGTGCGCAAGGCTCGGGCGGTGGACAGCATCGCATCCCCGCAAGTAGCTACCTCGGCCAGCGCTCCCGAGTGGGCGGAGGCCTCCGCCACGAGCGGCCCGCCCACGCCGGGGGGCGTGCCCACGCCCGCGTCGGGCGACGCGTTCGAAGGCAGCGACGCCAGCGAAGGGAGCGAGGGCTGCGACGACGGGACCCACACCGACGGCCGGCCGCGCAGCACTGCACGACAGCGCGCGGAACGAGTCTTCCCCGACGTCGCGGGCCAGCGGTCGCTGGCGACCTCGGCCCAGGTCAGGGAGGCCGGCTGGACCCACTCGGCGATGCGTCACGCGGTGCGCCGCATCTGGCAGATGCCCTTCCCCGGCGTCTACGCCGCTCGGCGGGGCGAGCTGGACGAGGCCACGCTCCTCGTGGGTGCCGCGCTGTGGGCGGGACCACGTGCTGCCCTGACCGGACTCATCGCGCTCCGCGAGCTGGGTCTGGCGGTCACCGGAACGTGCGAGGCCATCTTCCTCGTGCCCGAGAGGTGCCGAGCCCGCCGGGCCACGTGCGCCGGACGCGGGGTCAGGGTCGTCCGCACGTCACGGACTCTTCGAGCGGCACGTCGGGACGGACCAGTCACCGTCGCTGACGCGGCGCGAGCCCTCGCCGACGCTGCCGTCCTGCAGCCACAGCCGGCCGGGGAGATCGAGGCACTGACGATCGCGGCGCTGCAACGAGGTCTGTGCTCGCCGGAAGACGTCGCGACGGAGCTGCGGCGCCGACCGCGCACGGGTGTCGCGGGTGTCCACGAGATCCACCGGGGTCTCGACGCCTTCCCCGGTGGTGCGTGGTCGCGACCCGAGGCCGTGCTGCGCCAGCACGTCGACGCGGCGTCCGACCTGCCCGAGATGCTGTCCAACGTCCAACTCTTCACCCTCGATGGTGCCCTCGTCGGGACGCCGGACGGCTACTTCCCGAGCGCGGGCGTCGTGGCGCAGGTCCACTCGCGTGCTCACCATCAGGGCACCGACGCACAGGGCGGGAGCAAGTGGGCCTCGACGGTCGAGAAGGACTCCGACTACGCCGCCTCCGGCCTCGTCGGCGTCGCACCGTGGACCTTGCACCAGAGACCGGGTGTCTTTCTCCGACGACTTCGGGAGACCATCAGGCAGGGCACGCAGCGTCCACTGCCGCCCATCGACGTCCGGCCCCGACCGACGAACTGACCATGCGTCGTGACGGCACGGTGCCGTGACAGGCGACGGTCGCGCGGAGGAGAGCCTCGTGCACGACGCACGCTGCGTGAGGTGCGCAATAGCGGACGATGCGCAGCGTGCCGCGTGCACGACCAGCACCAGGGCCAGGGTGACGACCAGGTGGGAGGCCGACCGCACCCCACTAGGCTGACGACAGACCCAGCCCACCACCAGGAGGACACATGCCCAGCACCGTCAAGGGGGTCGTCGCCCGCAGCAAGGGTGCCGACGTCGAGGTCGTCGACATCGTCGTGCCAGACCCGGGACCCGGCGAGGCCGTCGTGAGGGTCGAGGCGTGCGGCGTCTGCCACACGGACCTGCACTACCGCGAGGGCGGCATCAACGACGACTTCCCGTTCCTGCTGGGCCACGAGGCGGCGGGCACCGTCGAGGCGGTCGGCGAGGGGGTCACGGACCTCGCACCCGGTGACTACGTCATCCTCAACTGGCGTGCGGTCTGCGGGCAGTGCCGCGCGTGCGCCAAGGGCGAGCCGTGGTACTGCTTCAGCACGCACAACGCCACCCAGAAGATGACTCTCGCGGACACGGGCGAGGAGCTCAGCCCGGCGCTGGGCATCGGGGCGTTCATCGAGAAGACCCTGGTCCACGCCGGACAGTGCACCAAGGTCGACCGCGAGGCGTCCCCGGTCGCTGCGGGCCTCCTCGGCTGCGGCGTGATGGCCGGCTTCGGCGCCGCCGTGAACACCGGCAACGTCTCCCGCGGCGACTCGGTCGCGGTGATCGGCTGCGGCGGTGTCGGCAGCGCCGCGATCGCGGGCGCGGTCCTGGCCGGAGCGACCACGGTCATCGCGGTCGACGTGGACGACCGCAAGCTCGAGGGCGCGAAGCGATTCGGCGCCACCCACACCGTCAACTCCCGCGACACCGATCCGGTCGAGGCGATCCAGGAGCTCACCGGCGGTCACGGGGCGGACGTCGTCATCGACGCGGTCGGCCGCCCGGAGACCTACAAGCAGGCCTTCTACTCCCGCGACCTCGCCGGCACCGTCGTCCTCGTCGGGGTCCCCACGCCCGACATGGAGATCACGCTGCCGCTGCTCGACGTCTTCGGCCGCGGCGGGGCGCTCAAGTCCAGCTGGTACGGCGACTGCCTCCCCAGCCGCGACTTCCCGATGCTGATCGACCTCTACCGCCAGGGCCGCTTCGACCTCGACGGCTTCGTCACCGAGACGATCGCGTTGGACCAGGTCGAGCAGGCCTTCGACAAGATGCACGCCGGCGAGGTCCTCCGCTCGGTCGTCGTCCTCGACCAGGAGGCGGGGGTATGACGCCCTCCGGCACCTCGCGCGCCCGCATCGACCACGGCGTCACCACCGGCATCTTCGAGCTGGACGGCGGCACCTGGGAGGTCGACAACAACGTCTGGGTGCTCGGCGACGACCACGAGTGCGTGGTCTTCGACGCCCCCCACGACGCCGACGCGATCATGCAGGTCGTCGGCGACCGCACGGTCCGGGCCATCCTGCTCACGCACGCGCACTCCGACCACGTCGACGCCGTCTTCGAGCTCAAGGAGCGCACCGGCGCCCCGATCTACCTCAACCCCGACGACAGGGTCCTGTGGGACCTGCGCCACCAGGGTCGTTCCTGGGACGAGGACCTGGCCGACGGACAGACGATCGAGGTCGCCGGCGTGCAGGTGCGCGTCCTGCACACCCCGGGCCACGCCCCGGGCGCCTGCTGCTTCTCCGTCCCCGAGCTCGGGGTGGTCTTCACCGGCGACACCCTCTTCGAGGGCGGGCCCGGCGCGACGGGTCGTTCGTACAGCAGCTTCGAGACGATCGTCGACTCGATCACCCGGGCCCTGCTCCCGCTGTCCGACGACACCGTCGTGCACACCGGCCACGGCGGCGACACGACGATCGGGGCCGAGAGGGCCGACCGCCAGCGCTGGCTCGACGAGCACGAGGCGTCGGCCGACGACTGACCCTCGCGTGCCGGTTCAGCCCTCGGCGTCGGCCGTCAGCACCTCGACCAGGGCGCCGAGGAGCGACTCGTCCAGGCCCATCGTCATCAGCTCGGCCACGAGGGCAGACCTGCCGCCCGCGGAGCCGCGCCCGGTGGAACGGGTCAGCACGCCCCATACCTCGTCCTTGGCCGCGTGCTCGACCTGCGCAGCGTCGAGGAGGGCGAAGCACTCCGGCAGGACGGAGGGCCCGACGCCCGCGCCGACCTCGACCTGACGTGCCTCACCCACCGGCACGTCCGCGAGCACGACGGGGTCCGCGCCGACCACCGAGACGGTCCAGGTCCGGACCGCCGGCAGCACGTCCACGTCGCCCTCGGCCGGCCCGACCGTCAGGGTCCCCGACGTCAGCCGCAGCGGCGTGCGCGCGACCCGCCGCGTCGACTCCGGCCCGTCGTCGTCCTCGACGAGCACGTGCTCGCCGTCAGCGCCGGGGAAGACCCGCAGTTCGAGGTGCTCCGGCAGGGCCACCCCGTTGCCGATCTCGTCCTCGGCGACCAGCGGCAGCACCGTGCCGGCGGCAGCGAACACCGCCGTGTGCGCCAGGTCGCGCCAGGCGGCGAGCGTCCGCCCCTCCTCGCCCGCGCGGTAGCGGCGCCCGGTCTCCAGGTCGAACCAGGTGCCCGGAGGCAGCCAGACGTCCACCCGCGCCAGGCCGGTACGCGGGTCGCGCGGCTGGACCACCGGCGCGCAGAGCAGGTCGGCGCCGAAGAAGTAGGTCCCGCGGTGGGCGTAGGCCTCGTCGCGCTGGGAGTGCCGGTGGTAGACCGGCTCGACCAGGGGTATGCCGTCGGCGCTGGCCCGCTCCGCCATCGTCGCAAGGTAGGGCACCAGCTGGTGCCGCAGGCGCAGCGCCTGCCCCATCAGCCGCTCGGCCTCGGGGCCGAACCGCCACGGCTCCTTGCCCTGGAACGGGCTGGCCGTCGCGTGCAGCCGGTTGACCGGCGACCACACGCCGAGCTGGACCCAGCGCACCGTGAGCTCGACGTCCTTGCGCCCGTGCCAGTGGCCGCCGATGTCGTGGCTCCACCAGCCGTAGCCGATGTTGCTCGCGCTGGCGGTGAACTCCGGCTGGAAGCGCAGCGAGTCCCAGCTGATCATCGTGTCGCCGGAGAAGCCGATCGGCGTGCGGTGGCTGCCGGGCCCGGCATAGCGCGAGAAGACCAGCGGCCGCCGCCCGGTCGAGGCCAGCTCGGCGAAGTGCCGTTCGTTGAGGACCCACAACGGGTCCAGCCCGGGGACGGCGCAGCGCTGCCCCTGCTGCCAGTCGACCCACCAGAAGTCCACGCCGTCCCGCTCCATCGGGTGGGCCACGTGCTCGAAGAAGGCGGCGAGGAAGCGCTCGGACGTCGCGTCGAAGGGGACCGGTACCTCGCTCGCCGGGTCGACGCCCATCGCCTCGGCCATGGCCGGGTAGGCCGTCTCGAAGGCGCGCACGCCGTCGGCCGGGTGGTCGTTGAGGGTGACGCGCAGCCCGCGCCCGTGCAGCTCGTCGAGGAAGCGCTGCGGGTCGGGGAAGAGCCGGGGGTCCCAGGTGTAGCCGGTCCAGCCCGAGCCGAAGCGGGGGTCCACGTCGGTCAGGTGCCAGTCCATGTCGACGACGGCGACCGAGAACGGGAGCCGGTCGGCCGCGAAGCGGTCGAGCAGCGCGACGTACTCCTCCTGCGAGTAGGGGTGGTAGCGGCTCCACCAGTTGCCGAGCACGAAGCGCGGGACCCGCGGCACCGGCCCGGTCAGCGCGTAGAAGTCGCGCAGCGCCCCGCGGAAGTCGAGGCCGTGGGCGAAGACGTAGAGGTCGATCGCGCCCGGCTCGCGCTGGCCGACCTCGGTGACGCCGGGGCCGGTGCGGGTGAGGCTGCGCGAGTCGTCGAGGACGGCATACCCGTCCCGGGAGACGATGCCCGGCTCGAGCTCGCAGCGCCCGTCGACGTTGTCGAGGGTGCGCGCCGTGCCGTCCAGGGCACGGTGGGGGCGGAGGGGCTCGCCATACCGCCAGGTCGAGTGGTATGACGTGACGCCGCCCCTGACCTGCAGGAACAGTCCTGAGGGGGTGGGCTCGCCCCCGTCGTAGCCGAGCTCGAAGCCGGCGGTGACGACGTGCACACCGTCGCGCCACGGCGTGACCTCGACGGCGACGTCTTCAGCGAGGTCACGGTCGAGGACGACCTGGGTGGGCGCGTCGGAGAAAGCGCCCGTGGGCGACCACTCGACGCGGACGACGTGCGGGCTGAGCACGGTGAGACGGGCGTGGTCGCTCTCGTGGACGATGCGCATGCGAGCGACTGAACCACATCGCGCCGGGTCGGTGGGACGGCCGGAGAGGGCCTCAGCCGTCACCCCCGGACACGGCGGTGGTCGCGGTGATCGCCGCGACGGCCGCCGCCGCCTCCTGGACGGCCTTCGCCACGGCCTCCGGTGCCCAGCGGCCGGCCGTGACCTCCTTGCCCCGGCGGCGGACGTCACCGTTGCTCAGGCCGGGGCGGAGGTCGCGGGAGACCACCTTGGGCAGCACCTCGATCGCGTGGAGCAGCGACACGAGGGCGCCGGTGCGGGCATCGGGCTCGGCGCCGGCGACCACGCGGGCCAGGTCGGTGAGGACGGCGTCCCGGGGCGGACTGCTGACGAGCAGCCACCGGGAGCCCAGCGACAGCCCGGCGAGCGTGCGCGGCTCCCGGCGCACCAGCTCGCGGCGCGAGAGGCTCTCCAGCACGGGCTCGACGAGGTGCTTGCCCACTCGCTGGAGCCCGTCCTTGGGCTTCTTCCCCTCGACCTCGCCGAACCGGACGAGCGCCTCGTCGAGCAGGGGGTCGCCGGTCGACCCGGCGTCGAGGACCCGGAGCCGTCGAAGCTCGTCGACCGTCACGCGCTCGGTGAGGGCGAGCTCGGTGAGCAGCGCGCCCGCGACGGCGAGCGTGCGGTTGCTGCCGAGCAGGTTGCGGCCCTCCGCGTCGGTCCCGGCCAGGACGAGCTCCTCGGCGATCAGCATGGTGCGAGGCTATCCGTCCTCGTGGGGGAGAGGTGGGGTGCGGGGCCGGTAACCTTGAGCGAGTGAGCCTGCACCTCTTCGACACCGCCACGCGGACCTTGCGGCCCTTCGAGCCGCTCGAGCCCGGTCGGGTCGGTCTCTACATCTGCGGGCTCACGACCCAGGGCAGCCCGCACATCGGGCACGTGCGCTTCGCCGTGGCCTTCGACATCCTGCGGCGCTGGCTGGTGCGGGGGCACGGCTACGACGTCACCCTCGTGCGCAACGTCACCGACATCGACGACAAGATCCTGACGAAGTCCGCCGAGGCCGGCCAGCCGTGGTGGGCCTGGTCCTACGCGCACGAGCGCGAGACGACGCGGGCGCTGGACCTGCTCGGTGTCCTGCCGCCCACGTACGAGCCGCGGGCCACCGGCCACATCACCGAGCAGGTCGAGCTCATCGACACCCTGGTCGCCAGGGGTCACGCCTACGCGGCGGAGGACGGCTCCGGCGACGTCTACTTCGACGTGCGCTCCTGGCCGGAGTACGGGTCGTTGACCCGGCAGCGGCTCGAGGACATGGAACCGGCCGGGGACGCCGACCCCCGCGGCAAGCGCGACCCCCACGACTTCGCGCTGTGGAAGGGTCACAAGGCGGGGGAGCCGGAGACGGCGTCGTGGCCGACCCCCTACGGCCGCGGCCGCCCGGGCTGGCACCTGGAGTGCTCGGCGATGGCGCGCAAGTACCTCGGTGACGCCTTCGACATCCACGGCGGCGGCGTCGACCTGCGCTTCCCGCACCACGAGAACGAGCAGGCCCAGTCGCGCGCCGCCGGCCTCGACTTCGCCAACTACTGGCTGCACAACGCCTGGGTCACGGTCAGGGGCGCCAAGATGGGCAAGTCCCTCGGCAACGCCCTGGCCGTCACCGAGCTCACGAAGACGGTGCGGCCGCTCGTGCTGCGCCACTACCTCGGGGCTGCGCACTACCGCTCCACGATCGAGTACGGCGACGACTCCCTCGCCGAGGCGCTCGCCGCCGTCGAGCGGATCGAGGGGTATGTGGCCCGCGCGCAGGAGGTGGTCGGCGCCTCCTCCGACGAGCTGCGCGCCGAGGCCGCAGGGCTGACCGTGGCCGAGCTGCCGGCCGACCTCGTCGCCGCGCTCGACGACGACCTCAACGTGCCCGGCGCGCTCGCCGTCGTCTTCGGCCTCGTCCGCGACGGCAACAAGGCGCTCGAGGCGCAGGACGGCGGGACCGACCGGGCCGGCGCACGGCATACCCTGGTCCAGGTCCTGGCCGCGCTCGACGTGCTCGGCATCGACCCGCTCGACCCCCGCTGGGGCGGCGCAGCCGAGAACGACACGGCGGCGCAGGTGCTCGGCGCGCTCGTGCAGGACCGGCTCGACGCGCGGGCCCGGGCCCGCGCGGACAAGGACTTTTCCACCGCTGACGCGATCCGCGATCAGCTGACGACCCTCGGGGTCGTCATCGAGGACACCCCTGCCGGCGCCCGTTGGGCGCTGCGCCGAGGTCCTGACCAGGAGGTATGACGTATGGCCGGGAACCAGCAACGGCGCAACGCACGCACGAGCAACAAGAAGGGCATGGTCGTCGGCTCCGGCGGCCAGCGCCGCAAGCAGCTGAAGGGCAAGGGTCCGACGCCGCGCGCCGAGGACCGCGTGGGACACGTCTCGTCGCGCCGCGCAGCTCAGGACCCCAAGGCCGAGCGACGCACCGGCTCCGGCCCCCGACGCCCGCGCACCGGGCCGCCGCGCGCGTCCTCGGAGATGGTGGCCGGGCGCAACAGCGTGCTCGAGGCGCTGCGGACCTGGGTCCCGGCGACGACGCTCTTCGTCGGCAACCGGATGGAGAGCGACGACCGGGTGCGCGAGGCCGTGACGCTGGCGACCCAGCGCGGGATCGCGGTGCTCGAGGCGCCGCGGACCGAGATGGACCGCCTCACCGACGGTGCGGTGCACCAGGGGCTGGCGCTGCAGGTGCCGCCCTACGACTACAAGCACCCCGACGACCTGATGGACGTCGAGCTGCCCGGGACGCCCCTGATCGTGGCGCTCGACGGCATCACCGACCCCCGCAACCTCGGCGCCATCATCCGCTCGGTGGGCGCCTTCGGGGGTCACGGGGTCGTCGTGCCGTCCCGCCGCTCGGTCGGGATGACGGCCTCCGCGTGGAAGACGTCGGCCGGTGCGGCCGCGCGGATCCCGGTGGCGCAGGCGACCAACCTGACGCGGACGCTGGAGGCCTACCGCAAGGCGGGGTTCTTCGTGATCGGGCTGGACGCCGACGGCGACGTCGAGCTGCCCGGCCTGGCGCTCGCCGACCAGCCGCTCGTGGTCGTCGTCGGCTCGGAGGGCAAGGGTCTGTCACGGCTCGTGCGCGAGACCTGCGACCAGATCGTGTCGATCCCGATGACAGGCGTGACCGAGTCGCTGAACGCCGGCATCGCCACGGCCGTGACGCTCTACGAGGTGGCGCAGGCGCGCAAGCGCGGCTGAGGGTCCACCCCACCCGCGCGGCGCATCAGTCGTCCAGGCGCGCCTGGATGGGGATCTCCTCGGTGTCGACCCCGAGGATGGCGAGCTCGTCGGGGCGGCTGGGCAGCACCGAGTCGACGTAGTCGCGCACGGCGTCCTCGATGGGGGTGTCGTGCCCGGCACGCTCGGAGAGGTACCAGCGGTGCTCCAGGATCTCGTGGAAGAGCTCGGCGGGCTCCAGCTTGTGGCGCAGCTCGGGCGGGACGGTGCGGGTGATGGGCGCGTAGATGCGCGACATCCAGTCGTGCGCCACCAGCGCCTCGTCCTCCCCCTGGCGGGCGGTGGCGGCACGGTAGGCGTCGAGGTCGTTGAGGAGGCGCCGGGCCTGGTTCTCCTCGACGTCCAGCCCGGTGAGGTGCATGAGGCGGCGGGAGTGGTGCCCGGCGTCGACGACCTTGGGCTGGATGCGGACGTGCGTGCCGTCCACGTCGGTGGTCATCTCCAGCTCGTCGACGTCGAAGCCGAGGTTGTTCAGACGACGGATGCGCTCGTCCACGCGCCAGCGGTCGCCGCGCTCGAAGCGCTCCTCGCTGGTCAGCTCGTTCCACAGCAGGTCGTAGCGGTGCATGATCCGGTTGGCGATCTCGATCGGGTCCTCGCCCTCGTCGAGCTGGCCGCCCGCCTCGAGGTCCATGAGCTCGCCGGCGATGTTGCCGTGGGCGATGAAGAGGTCGTGCTCGCGCTGCCCGCGCGAGAGCGTCGGGTGGAGCTCGGCGGTCTCGGCGTCGACGAGGTAGGCGGCGAACTCACCGGCGTCGCGGCGGAAGAGGGTGTTGGACAGGGACACGTCGCCCCAGAAGCAGCCGGCCAGGTGCAGGCGGACGAGCAGCACGGCGAGCGCGTCGAGGGTGCGCCGGGCGGTGTCGGGACGCAGCCGCTGGGAGAAGACGGCGCGGTAGGGCAGCGAGAACCGCAGGTGGCGGGTGATGAGGCAGGCGTCGAGCGGGTTGCCCTCGCGGTCGACGCGGCCGGAGACGACCGCGAGCGGCTCGACCGCCGGCTGGTCGAGGCGGCGCAGGTTGCGCAGCGTCTGGAACTCGCGGCGGGCCAGCGGCTCGCTGATCTCCTTGACCGCGATGACCTGCCCGGACAGCCGCACGAAGCGGACGACGTGCCGGGAGATGCCTCGCGGTAGCGCCGCCAGGTGGTGCTCCGGCCACTCCTCGAGCGGGACCTCCCACGGCAGGTCCAGCAGCGCCGGATCGGGGTTGAGCGCCGTGAGGTCGAGGGGCATGCCGGACAGCCTACGGGCGAACGGCCGCCCCGTGGAGGCCACGGGACGGCCGTTCGTCGAGCAGCGGAGCGGTCAGCCGCTGATGCGCTCGCCGGACTCCAGGTTGAACAGGTGGAGGTGCTCACCCTTGGGCTGGAAGTGGACGATCTCGCCCTTCTTCGGCGGGGTGCGGCCGTCGACGCGGGCGATGAACGGCTTGTCCGTCACGCCGGCGCCCGGCAGCTCGCCGTAGATGTAGGCGTCGGCGCCGAGCTCCTCGACGACGTCGACCTCGATCGGCAGGCCGCGGCCGGAGTCGGAGATCTCCAGGTCCTCCGGGCGGACCCCGAGGACGACCTCGCGGCCACCCTTGGCCAGGATCTCCCGGTCGATCGGGTGCACGTAGTCGCCGAGCTTGACCCCTCCGTCGGCGACCGGGACCGTCATCAGGTTCATGGCGGGGGAGCCGATGAAGCCGGCGACGAAGACGTTGACCGGGTGGTCGTACATGTGCCGCGGGGCGTCGCACTGCTGCAGGATGCCGTCCTTGAGGACCGCCACGCGGTCGCCCATCGTCATCGCCTCGACCTGGTCGTGGGTGACGTAGACGGTCGTGACGCCCAGGCGCCGCTGCAGCGAGGCGATCTGGGTGCGGGTCTGCACGCGCAGCTTGGCGTCCAGGTTGGACAGCGGCTCGTCCATGAGGAACACCTGCGGCTGGCGGACGATCGCGCGGCCCATCGCGACGCGCTGGCGCTGACCGCCGGAGAGGGCCTTGGGCTTGCGCTCGAGGTAGTCGGTCAGGTCGAGGATCTTGGCCGCCTCCTCGACGCGCTCGCGGATGTCCGTCTTGGACTTGCCGGCGATCTTCAGGGCGAAGCCCATGTTGTCGGCGACGGTCATGTGCGGGTAGAGCGCGTAGTTCTGGAAGACCATCGCCACGTCGCGGTCCTTGGGGGGCATGTGGGTGACGTCGCGGTCGCCGATGAGGATGCGGCCGCCGTTCACCTCCTCCAGCCCGGCGAGCATGCGCAGGGAAGTGGACTTCCCGCAGCCGGAGGGCCCGACGAGCACGAGGAACTCGCCGTCGGCGATCTCGATGTCCAGCTGGTCCACGGAGGGGGAGTCGGCCCCGGGGTAGATGCGGGTGGCCTTGTCGAAAGTCACAGTTGCCATGTTCGAGCCTTTCCTTCACCGGCAGGTACGTGCCGGACGATCCGTTGTAAAGGAGCCCGACCGCGGCGCGGTCGGGCGTGCTGCAGCGCCCACGAAGACGACGGAGCGGACGAGGTTCGGCGTTCGCGGCGTCGTTGCCGGTGACAGACGTCACGCTAGCACGGGGGGCAAGGACACGCTGCAAGATCTTGCAGGATCTTGCGGACGACTGCATACTGATCCCACCACGTGATAGTCGCCCTCCCTGGGTGACCACCCCTCACCGGCGACGGGCCCAGTCTCGCTCTCCGGGAACACGGTTCGAAGGAGAACGAATGAAGCGCACCACTCGTGCGGTCGCGATTGCGAGCGCCGCGGCCCTGCTGCTGTCCGCCTGCGGCGGCGACACCGACACCGCCGACGAGCCCACCTCGGCAGCCGAGGAGACCACTGCCGACACCGAGGAAGAGACCGGCGACGCGGCCGAGGAGACCGAGGAGGAGGAGGCTCCGGCCGACGACGCGGCCAGCACCGAGGCCCCCGTCCGTGACGCCAACGCCGAGCTCGTCATCTGGTCCGACGACGTCCGCGCCCCCATCCTCACCGAGTGGGCCGAGCAGTTCGGCGAGGAGTACGGCATCACCACCCAGGTCCAGATCGCCACGGACGTGCGCCAGCAGTTCAAGGACGCCTCCAACGTCGACCAGGGCCCGGACATCGTCGTCGGCGCGCACGACTGGCTGGGCGAGTTCGTCCAGGACGGCATCGTCGCCCCGGTCCAGATGTCAGCCGACACCCAGGGTCTGTTCGCCGAGGAGGCCCTCGAGGCCACCAAGTACGACGGCCAGATCTACGGCGTGCCCTACGCCACCGAGTCGGTGGGCCTGATCCGCAACACCGACCTGGCGCCCGACGAGCCCGCCACGATGGAGGCGCTGGTCGAGGCCGGCAAGGCTCTGGTCGACGCCGGCGACGCCGAGCAGGTCATGGTCACCCCCGTCGGGCAGCAGGGCGACGCCTACCACGCCTTCCCCTGGCTGTCCGCCTACGGCGGCGGCATCTTCGGCACCAACGCCGACGGTGGCTGGGACCCGGCCAACGTAATCGTCGGCTCGGAGGAGACCATCCTGGGCGGCGAGAAGATCGCCTGGCTCGCCGAGGAGGGTGCGCTCAACGTCAACGTCGACTACGCCACGATGGAGGCGCAGTTCAACGACGGCGCGTCCGCGTTCATGGTCTCCGGACCGTGGGCCGTCCCGAACGCCGAGGCCGCGGGCATCAACTACGCGATCTCGCCGGTGCCGGACTTCGAGGACGGTGGCGAGACCGTGCCGTTCCTGGGTGTCCAGATGTTCTACGTCTCGGCCAAGGCCAAGAACGCCCAGCTGGCCCAGGAGTTCGTCAACACCTACGTGACGAACGAGGACTTCCAGCTCGCGCTCTTCGAGGCCGGGCAGCGTCCGCCGGCACTGACCTCCGCACTGGAGCAGGTCGCCGGTGAGGACGCGGACATCGAGGCGTGGGCTGCCGCTGGTGAGGGCGCATCGCCGATGCCGAACATCCCCGCGATGAACGCCGTCTGGGGCCCGCTGGGCCAGGCGACGGCCGACATCATCTCCGGGGACGACCCCGCCGAGCGCCTCGCGGCCGCTCAGGACGAGATCGTCGCCAACATCGAGTGACGACGGTCCCCGACCGTCATCCGGTCAGCCCGGCGCCGCACCTGCGTCGCCGGGCTGACCGCCCTCGGGAGCATCTCCCGGCGCACCATCCCCTCCTCCCGGCCCCCTGCGCGGCCCGACCGACCCGGAGACGACGATGTCCCAACCCCGCTCCACCCACGACGAGGTCGCCGAGGCGATCCGCGCGATGGAACCCACCGGCGAGAGCCTCGAGTTCAAGCAGTCGACCCCGCTGTGGGTCCAGGTCGTCAAGTGGGGCCTGATCCTGTTCTCGATCGTGGTGCTGGCCTACATCTCCCAGCAGCTCATCGAGGCGGGCTACTGGCTGATGGTGAGCCTGACCGCCTTCGTGGCCATCTGCATCCTCGCGATCTACGCGACCCGCCGGGCGATCCCGCTGAAGTACCTCTTCCCCGGCGTCCTGCTCATGCTGGCCCTGCAGATCTGGCCGCTGGTCTACACGGTGAGCATGTCGTTCACCAACTACGGCGCCGGGCACCTGTTCAGCAAGGAGGAGGCGATCGCCTCGATCGAGGCCAACTCCGTGCGGGAGGTGGAGGGGGCCCAGCGCTACGCGCTGAACATCGCGGTGCCCGACGGCGCCGACGTCGCCACCGGTGACCTCGCCTACCTGCTGACGAACCCCGACGGCGAGTTCTTCGTCGGCACCCTCGACGGTCTGGAGCCCCTGGACGCCGAGGGCGTCGAGGCCGGCCCGACGGGGCGCATCATCTCGGCCCCCGGCTGGATCACGCTCACCCCGCAGCAGATCAACGCCCGCTCCGCGGACCTGGCCGAGTTCGGCGTCCCCCTCACCAACGAGGCGGGCGAGACCACGGGCGGGGTGCGTCAGGTCGGCCTGTCGGAGGCGTTCGTCGGTTCTCCCACCCGGGTCTACGACGAAGAGACCGACACCATCACCGACCAGGTGACCGGCACCGTCTACGTAGCCCAGGACGCCCAGTGGGTGCCCCAGGACGGGGCAGGCGCCGCGCTGCCGCAGGGGTGGCGGGAGAACGTCGGGTTCGACAACTACACGACCGCCTTCACCGACCCGGTGCTCCGCGAGGGCCTGACGAAGATCTTCCTCTGGAACGTCTTCTTCGCCGCGTTCACGGTCGCGAGCACCTTCCTCCTCGGGATGGCGATCGCCCTCCTCATGAACGACGACCGCCTCAAGGGCAAGGCCATCTACCGGTCCCTGCTGATCCTTCCCTACGCGCTGCCGGTCTACGTGACCGCGCTGGTCTGGGCCTCGATGTTCAACCAGGAGTTCGGGCTCATCAACAACCTCACCGGGCTGAACATCAACTGGCTCGGTGACCAGACCTGGGCGCGCACGGCCGTGCTCATCACCAACCTGTGGCTGGGCTTCCCCTACTGGTTCATCGTCTGCACGGGTGCCCTCCAGGCCATCCCCGGCGACGTGCGCGAGGCGGCCGCCATCGACGGGGCCGGTGCCTTCCGCACCGTGCGCTCGGTGATCATGCCGCTGCTGCTGGTCGCCGTCGGGCCGCTGATGATCGCCTCGTTCTCCTTCAACTTCAACAACTTCGGCCTGATCTGGCTGCTCACCGAGGGTGGTCCCTTCGAGGGCGGCCAGTCGCAGATCGGCTCCACCGACCTGCTCATCACGCTGGCCTTCCGGCTGGCCCTGGGCGGCGTCACCCCGAACTTCGGGTTCGCCTCCGCCATCTCCGTCATCATCTTCTTCTTGGTGGCGGGCATCAGCTACATCGGCTTCCGCCAGACCAAGGCCCTCGAGGACGTGAACTGACATGACCATGCCCGGAGACACCGACCCCACCCTGGCCTCCGTCGACGCGCACGGGTCCGACCGTGCCCGCGACGGCAAGCTGGACACCAAGGCCTCGAACTACCGCGTCCTGACGAGCTCGAGCCGCACCTCGTTCAGGGCGGTGTGGTGGCGGCACGCGCTGGCCCTCCTCGCCCTGGCCTTCGCCCTCTTCCCGATCCTGTTCATCGTGTCCTCGGCCTTCAACGAGGCCGGCACGCTGTCCACCTCGGGCCTGCTCCCGACCCGGTTCGGCCTGCGCAACTTCGACGCCCTGTTCAGCGACCCGGCCCGGCCCTACTGGACGTGGTACCGCAACTCGCTGATCATCTGCCTGGTCGCCACCGCGTCCACGTTGATGCTGGGTGCCGCCGCCGCCTACGCCTTCTCCCGGCTGCGCTGGACCGGCCGCCGTTTTGGGCTGCTCTTCATCCTGCTCGTCCAGATGTTCCCGGGCGTCCTGGCCTTCGTCGCGCTCTACATCACCTTCGCCAACGTCGGCACGGTCATCCCGCAGATCGGTCTGAACACCCTGTGGGGCCTGCTCCTGGTCTACCTGGGCGGGGCCATGGGCGGCAACATCTGGCTGTTCAAGGGCTACTTCGACACGATCCCCAAGGAGCTGGACGAGGCCGCGAAGATCGACGGTGCCAGCCACGCCCGCGTCTTCTTCACGATCATCCTGCCGCTGGTCACCCCGATCCTCGCGACCGTGGCGATGCTCGCCTTCGTCAGCCTGTGGGGCGAGTTCCTGCTCGCCAGCATCTTCCTCACCTCCGCCGACAACCAGACGCTCGCGGTCGGCCTCTACGCGACCCGCAACGCCGACGTGAACCGCTACTTCGGCCAGTTCGTCGCCGGGGCCGTCCTCGCCTCGCTGCCGGTGGTCCTGGTCTACCTCGCGCTGCAGAGGCAGCTCATCGGTGGGATGACCCAGGGCGCCGTGAAGTGATCCGGGCGGCCGATCCCCACCACGACGGGTCGCCGCTCTACGTCTCGGACCCGACGCCCACCCCGGGGTCGGTGGTCTCCGTCCGGGTGCGCGTGCCGCACGAGGCCCGGGTCACCGGCGTCCACGTGCGGACCACCCCCGACGGCGAGCAGTTCTTCACCGACGCCCGCGTCGTCGCCACCGACGCCGTGGAGACCTGGTGGCAGGCCGACCTGACCTGCCACAACCCGGTGACGAACTACCGGTTCCTCCTGGACTCGGTGGGCGACGCGGAAGGCGAGGCCGAGCACCCGGACCGGCCCCCGGCCTACCGGTGGTTGAACGGGACGGGCGTGCACCTGCGCGACGTCCCCGACGCCGCGGACTTCCGCGTCGTCACCTACCCCGCCCCGCCGGCATGGGCGCGCGGGGCGGTCGTCTACCAGGTGTTCCCGGACCGTTTCGCCCGTGACGCGACCGTGGAGCCGGCCGGTGACGTCGGCGGTCCGCGCACGGACCTGCCCGACTGGGCGGCACCGGCCCGCTGGGACGAGGGCGTGGACATCGACCGGGACAGCGGCCCGGTGCAGGTCTGCGGCGGCACCCTCGACGGGGTCCGTGAGCGGCTGGACCACCTCGTCGACCTCGGCGTCACCGTGCTCTACCTCACGCCCGTCTTCCCGGGCCGCTCCAACCACCGCTACGACGCCACGACCTTCGACCGCGTCGACCCCCTGCTCGGTGGTGACGAGGCACTGGTCCGGCTGCAGGAGGCTGCGCACGAGCGGGGGCTGAAGGTGATGGGGGACATCACCACCAACCACACCGGGGACCAGCACGACTGGTTCCGCGCCGCGCAGGCGGACCCCGACGGACCCGCTGGCGACCGCTACGTGCGCGACCCCGACCGGCCGGGGGAGTGGGTCAGCTGGCTGGGGGTGAAGACCCTGCCCAAGCTCGACCACCGCGACCCCGGGCTCCGCGAGGCGCTCACCGGGGGGCCTGGCTCGGTCATCGAGCGCTGGCTCGGACCGGGTCACGGGTTCGACGGCTGGCGTGTGGACGTGGCCAACATGACCGGCCGGTACCGCGACGTCGACCTCGCCCACGACGTCGCACGCGACACCCGTGCGGCCGTCGACCGGGCCACCGGTGGAGAGGGCCTGCTCGTGGCCGAGCACACCCACGACCACAGCGCCGACGCCCTCGGTGACGGGTGGCACGGCGTCATGAACTACTCCGGCTTCACCCGGCCGGCGTGGACCTGGCTGCGCGCGCCCGGCTTCGCGCCGAAGTTCCTCGGCAGCCCGCTGAGGGTGCCCCGACTGGGCGCCGACCTGGTCGCCGAGACCATGCGGGAGTTCTCGGCGCTGGTGCCCTGGCGCTCCCTCGCGCACAGCATGACGCTGGTCGGCTCGCACGACACCACCCGCGTGCGCACGCTCGTCGGCGGCGACCTCGGCCAGGTCGTCGTCGCGGCAGCGATGCTCCTGACGATGCCGGGGATCCCGATGATCACCTACGGCGACGAGGTCGGGATGCAGGGCGACTTCGGCGAGGACGGTCGCCGCCAGATGCCGTGGGCCGACCGCGGCCGACCCGGTGGGGCCTGGGACGAGGACCTGCTCGAGACCTACCGCTCGCTCGTCCGTCTCCGGCGCGGCTCCCCGGCCCTGTCCGAGGGGGGTATGCGGTGGCTGCACGCGGACGACGACGCGATGGTCTTCCTTCGCGAGCACCCGGACCAGACCGTGCTCGTGCACGTCGCCCGCGCCGCCCACGGCGGGGTCGAGGTGCCGGCGCACGCCATACCCGGCAGCGCGGCCGGACGGTCCCTGCACGGGACCGGCCTGTGCGTCGACGAGACCGGGGCCCGAGCCCACGCCGACGGGCCGGGACTGGACGTCTGGTCCTGGACGACCGCAGCCCCGGACTGGGACCCCGTCCCCGCGGACCACCGGGGTGGCTGGTGACCACGACGCCGTCCGCCCCCTCCCGGCGCCCCGCGGAGCAGGGCAGCAGCAGGGCCCGGCTCGCCGACCTCGCGACCTACACGGGCGTCAGCGAAGCGACCGTCAGCCGCGTCCTCAACGACAAGCCCGGCGTCGCGGCGACCACCCGGCAGGCGGTGCTCACCGCGCTCGACGTCCTGGGGTACGAGCGCCCGAGTCGCCTGCGGCGCAACAGCGCCGGGCTCATCGGCCTCGTGGTGCCCGAACTGTCCAACCCGGTCTTCCCGCTGTTCGCGCAGGGGATCGAGACCCAGCTGGCCGCCGCCGGGTTCACGCCCGTGCTGTGCACGCAGACGCCGGGCGGTGTGCACGAGGACGAGTACGTGCAGATGCTGCTCGACCGCGGCGTCTCGGCGATCGTCTTCGTCAGCGGCTACCACGCGGACAGCAAGGCCAGCATCGAGCGCTACACCAAGCTGCGGGACCGTGGCCTGCCGATCGTGCTGGTCAACGGCTTCCGCGAGGGCATCGACGCGACCTTCATCTCCCACGACGACATCGCCACGATGCACCTCGCCGTGCGCCACCTGCGCGACCTCGGCCACACGCGCATCGGCTTCGCCACCGGGCCCGGGCGCTACGTTCCGGTGCAGCGGCGCATCGCGGGCTTCCGGGAGGCCATGCGCGAGGTCGAGGGCGTCGACCTCGACGAGCTCGTCTGCACCACGCTGTTCACGATCGAGGGCGGCGCCGCCGCGGCCCGGCAGCTGGTCGGGGCCGGTGCGACGGGGATCATCGCGGCCTCCGACGTGATGGCGCTCGGGGTGCTGCGGGCCGCCGGGCAGCTGGGCCTGCGCGTGCCCGAGGACCTGTCCGTCGTCGGCGGCGACGACACGACCTTCATGGCGTTCGTCGACCCGCCGCTGACCACGGTGCGGATGGACGTCGGCGGCATGGCCGAGGCGGCCGTCACCGCCGTGCTCGAGGAGATCGCGGGGGAGAAGGTCGCCCACCGCGAGTACACCTTCGAGCCCGAGCTGATCCTGCGACGCTCGACGGCGCGCGTGCGTGCGTCTGACCCGAGCGTGTCGGGAGGCTGACGCGCGCGAGCGGGGAGGTCGGGTCAGCGGCCGCCGCGCGCCGCCAGCATCGCCTGGAACACCTCGACCAGCTCGTGCTCGTCGGCCACGCGGTGCTGGGCGGCGGTCCCGCCCTCGCCGACCCGCACGGTGAGCCGGTGCGCCGCGTGGCCATGGTCCTCCGCCAGCGCGACGAAGGCCTGCTCGTCCGTCGTGTCGTCGCCAGCGTAGAAGACGGCGTCCACGCCGAGCTCCTCGGCCAGGCGCACGAGCGCGACGCCCTTGCCCACGTGCGCGACCGCCAGCTCGACGACCTCCTTGCCCGGGGTCAGGACCACCCCGGTATGCCGTGCGCCGAGGGCGGTGGCGGCGTCGAGGGCGGCGGTGCTCGCCTCCGGCGCCAGGCCGCGCGCGTGCACGACCCGGCCGGCCGGCTTCACCTCGACCCGGGTCCCCGGGTGGTCGGCGGCCAGGTCGACGAGCTCGGCGTCGAGATCGTGCAGGAGGGCGCGCTGCGTGTCGTCGAGGGCGAGCCCGTCCGGCAGCCAGGACTCCTCGGCCCCGTGGCTGCCGATGAGGAGCAGCGGGTCCTCGGCGCCCGTCAGCTGACGCAGCGGCTCGAGCGCCCGGCCCGAGACGAGGGCCACGACGGTGCCCGGCAGGGCGGCCAGGGCGACGAGCGACTCCATACCTCCCTGGACCGGGCGGGACTCCATCGGGTCGAGCACGAGCGGGGCGAGGGCACCGTCGAAGTCGGTGGCGACGAGGATCGAGGGCAGTGCCGCGAAGCGGTGGACGGCGTCGGACAGCTGGGCCGGAAGGGGCATGACTCTCCTGGGTGGTGGGGTCGTGTCGGGTGGTTCGGGGCGGGCGAGGTACGCGGGTGGGAGAGGGCCCGGCACGGGTCCGGTCAGGGCCCGTCGCGACGGCGGGGTCGGGCGGGGGCGGCGGCGAGGGCGGCGAGGAAGTCGTCGGCCCAGGCCTGGACGTCGTGGGTGCGCACGCGCCGGCGCAGGGACCGCATCCGACGCTGCTTCTCGGCCGGGTCGTCCCGGATCGCGCGGAGGATCGTCTCCTTGATGCCGGCAATGTCGTGGGGGTTGCAGAGGTAGGCGGCCCGCATCTCCTCGGCCGCACCGGTGAACTCCGACAGCACGAGGGCCCCGCCCCCGTCGTGCCGGGCCGTGACGTACTCCTTGGCGACGAGGTTCATCCCGTCGCGCAACGGCGTGACGAGCATGATGTCGGCGACCTGGAAGAGCGCGGCCATCTCCTCGCGCGGGTAGGACTGGTGCAGGTAGTGGACGGCGGTGTCGCCGAGGTGGGAGTAGTCGCCGTTGATCCGCCCCACCGTGGACTCGATCTGCTCCCGCAGCGTCCGGTAGGCCTCGACGCGCTCCCGGCTCGGCGTGGCGACCTGCACGAAGGTGACCTGGGGAGGGGCGATCTCCCCGTCGGCGAGCAGCTCCTCGATGGCCCGCAGACGGTGCCGGATGCCCTTGGTGTAGTCGAGCCGGTCGACCCCGAGGAGGACCACCTCGGGGTTGCCCAGCGACGCGCGGATCTCCGCGGCGCGCTCGCGCACCTCCGGCCGGTCGGCCAGCTCGCGGAACCCGGCGGCGTCGATCGAGATGGGCACCGAGGCTGCGCGCACCGAGCGAGGGGCCGAGCCGGGGTGCCCGTCGTCGGAGCCCTGCCAGGTCACGACGTCGCCCTTGGCCGTCGCGCCGAGCACGGAGCGGCAGGAGCGGATGAAGTTGCGTGCGTCGTCGGGTCGCTGGAAACCCACGAAGTCAGCACCGATGAGGCCGCGCAGGAGAGGCGCGCGCCAGGGCAGCTGGGCGAAGAGCTCGACGGGCGGGAACGGGATGTGGTCGAACCACCCGATGCGCAGGTCGGGACGCTGGTCGCGCAGGAGGGCAGGCACCAGCTGCAGCTGGTAGTCGTGCACCCAGACGGTCGCCCCGGGGGCCGCGACCTCCGCGACGGCGTCGGCGAACCGCTCGTTGACGGCGCGGTAGCAGTGCCACCAGGACCGGTGGAAGGTCGGCGGGACGATGACGTCGTGGTAGAGCGGCCAGAGCGTGTCGTTGGAGAAGCCCTCGTAGTAGTCGGTGACCTCCTCGGCCGACAGCGGCACCGGGTGCAGCCGCAGCGCCCCGTCGTCGAAGGCCTCGGGCGCCTCGCCGGGGAAGCCGGCCCACCCCACCCAGGCCGCCTCGCGCTCGTGCATCACCGACTCCATCGCGGTCACCAGGCCGCCCGGGCTGGTGCGCCACGTCGTGGTGCCGTCCGGGTCGACGTGCCGGTCCACCGGGAGCCGGTTGGCGGCGATGACGAGGTCGAAGGTGCGCGCCGCCGCTGCGGAAACCATCTGCCCTCCTCGCTCGTTGGTCCTGCCGGACCCCACCCTAGAGGCCCTGCACGGACCCCGCGCTGCCAGGCGCGTCCGCCGTGGGCGAGGAGAACCGCATACCGTGGAACCCGTGACGAGCGAGCTGCCCCGCACCCCCGGTGCCGACGCGACGCGTCCGGTGCCGGTCGCCGCGCACCGGCAGCTGGGCGACTACGCGCTGCGCGAGCGCCTCGGCGAGGGCGGTATGGGGGTGGTCTGGAGGGCCTCTGCGGGCGACGGTCGCGACGTCGCGGTCAAGGTGCTGCGCGAGCACCTCGCGCACGACGAGACCGTCCGCGCCCGCCTCCGGAGGGAGGTGCACACGCTGGCGCAGGTGCACCACCCGCGGGTCGCGGCCGTCATCGACGCAGACGTCGATGGACCCACCCCCTACATCGTCACCGAGTTCGTCCCCGGACCCCCGCTCGACAGGGTCGTGGAGGAGCGGGGGCCGCTGCGCGGCGAGCGCCTGGTCCGGCTCGCCCGCGGACTGGCCGAGGCGCTCCGGGCCATCCACGCGGTCGGCATCGTGCACCGCGACCTCAAGCCCGGCAACGTGCTGCTCGTCGGGGACGACCCGGTCGTCATCGACTTCGGCATCGCGCAGGTCGCCGACGACGCGCGGCTGACGATGACCGGGATGGTGATGGGCACGCCGGGCTACCTCTCGCCCGAGGTGGTCGAGGGGGGTCGCGTCGGCGAGGCCACCGACTGGTGGGGGTGGGCGGCCACCCTGGCGTATGCCGCGAGCGGCCAGCCGCCCTTCGGTCGCGGCCCGCTGACCGTCGTCCTGGACCGGGTCGCGCGCGGCCGGGTGCAGCTCGACGGCGTCGACCCCGCCCTGCGGCCGCTGCTCGCCGCGGCGCTCGAGCCCGACCCGGCGCGCCGCCCGACGCAGGCGCAGGTGCTCGACGGGCTGGAGCGCTACGCCCGGCACGAGGACGTCACCGGTGCGCTGCCGACGTGGGCGGCGCAGACCGGTGGGGTGGGCGCCGACGCCACCCAGCTGCACGGTGCCGGTCCGCACACCCGCGTCGCGCCGCAGCGCCCCGACCGGTCCCGCGTGGCACCCCCGGCCCCGGTACGGCGTGAGCCCGCACCCGTGAACGGGGCACCTCCCACGGCATACCCAGACCCGGTCGCCCCCGCTCCCCTCGGCGGCGGGGCCGACCCCGCGTCGCCCCCGCCCGGGGCGCAGGGCGGGCCCGACCCCCGCATCGGCCGGAGCCCGCGCAGCGGCACCCTGGCCGCGATGCTGGTGGCCTTCGTCGGGCTGGCGGCCGCCGCGCCCCTGCTGGCCTGGGGGCTCTACCTCGTGTGGGGCGTCACCACGCGGACCGTGGACCGGTCCTTGACAGGGCTGGTCCTGCGACGGCACGAAGCCGGGAAGCGACGCAGCGACGTGCCGGTGCTCGTCGTGACCTCGCCGTGGCACCTGCTCGGTGGGGCGTTGACGACGATGTTCTCGCTGATCCTGCCGCTCGGGCTGGCGGTGGTGGTGGCCCTCGTCCTCGCCGGGCTCGTGACGTCGACCGAGGTGATGACCGGCGTCGGTGCCGACCACCCCGTGGCCGTCGCCGCCGGGTCCTTGGTCGGTGGGTGGGTCGGCTGGTGGGGGCTGGGGTCGCGGTCGATGCGCCGTGGGTCGCGCACCGTCGTGCGCACGCTGGTGCCGTTGGGGACCGCGACGCTGGTGGTGGTGACCTTCCTGGTCGTGGGCGGGCTGGCGCTTGCGGGGTGGAGCTATCTGGACGGCGGGTCGGTGTCGTGGTGGCCGCTGGGGCCGGACTTCGACCCACGGGTCTACCTGCCGTTCGAGCTGTGACCCAGCTCCTCGGGGGGCGCTCTTCCAAAGCGTCCATATCAGCCCCACCCGCCACTTCCGTGGCAATGCGTCACGTGAGTCTCGTCACACAGGTCTTCCGCTGAGGCGCTCCGTGGCCTAGCGTGGGTCGGGCTGTCCCTCTTGTCCCTGGTGTCACAGCACCGGACCTGTCCCGGTCCACCCGCCCTGTCCCCGCCGGAAGGTCCCCACCCGATGCCCACCCGAGCCAAGCACCGCACCGTCCGTGGAGCCCTCTTGCTGCGTCGAGCCGGCAGCGCCGGCCTGGCGGGCGCGGCCTCCATCGCCGGTGTCGGCCTCACCGCTCAGACCGCCGTCGCCGACGACCACAACGTGTGGGACCGCGTCGCGCAGTGCGAGTCGACCGGCAACTGGAGCATCAACACCGGCAACGGCTTCTACGGCGGGCTGCAGTTCTGGCACCCGACCTGGCAGAGCTTCGGCGGCGGGGAGTTCGCCGGCTACGCCCACCAGGCGACCAAGCTGCAGCAGATCACGGTGGCCCAGCGTGTCCTGCAGGTCCAGGGTCCGGGCGCCTGGCCGGTGTGCTCGGTCCGCGCCGGACTGACGATGGCGAACGGGTCGCAGCCCTACCCCGGTGAGGCGGCGCCCACGCCCGACCCGGGCACCCAGGGGACGTGGTGGGTGAGCGCCTCCGCAGGGGCCAACATCCGCTCCGGGCCGAGCACCTCGTATGCCGTGGTCGGCGGGGCCGCGCGCGGCGCCAAGATCACCGGCTCGCTGAGCAGCGGGTGGGTGAAGCTGGCCGACGGGCGGGGCTGGGTCAGCGCAGCCACCCTCACCACGTCGGACCCCGGCGCCCCCGAGCCGGCGCCCCAGCCGCCGCCCGCCGCGGCCTCGACCTGGAAGGTGACCGCGACCGGGGGCGCGAACCTCCGCTCCGGGCCGGGCACGTCGTACGCGGTGGTGGGTGGGTTCGCGCACGGCGCCACCTTCTCCGGCAGCCTGAGCGGGGGGTGGGTGAAGCTGGCCGACGGCCGCGGCTGGGTCAGCGGCAGCATCGTCGCGGCGGTCACCGCGGGCGGTGGCGGCGGCGGGAGCAGCGACATGGCACCGCTCGTCGTCGACGGCAGCCGCGGGCCCCTGACCGTCAAGGCCGTCCAGCGCTGGGCCGGCGTCGCAGAGACGGGTCGGTGGGACAGCGGCACCCTCAAGGCGCTCCAGCGGACGGTCGGCACCGAGGCAGACGGCGCCTGGGGCCCGAAGTCGCAGGCCGCGCTGCAGGACAAGATCGGCTTGACTCGCGACGGGTCGACCTACATGAACTACCGCACGATCGTCGGCCTGCAGAAGTGGCTCAACGCCAACGTCATCGGCTGATCGCTCCCGCACGGCTTATCATCGTGGCGACCCGGCACTCGCCGGGTCGCTGCTGGCGTGGCGCAATTGGTAGCGCACCTGTCTTGTAAACAGGTGGTTGAGGGTTCGAGTCCCTTCGCCAGCTCTCCCCTTGACCAGGCGTTTTAACCCCCTGACCTGCGGAAACGTGAGTTCGACGGAGTCGGTAGCGGTGGGCGCACATTGACAGAAGTGGGCAGAGAGTCGCACTCTTAGTGCACGTATGATGCACGAAATGGGGACGTGATGACGACGAGACGGGGCTTCGGGACGCTGAGGCGGCTACCCTCCAAGCGGTGGCAGGCGACATACGTGGGGCCGGATCTCGGTCGGCACACCGCTCCGTACACCTTCGTCGCGAAGGCAGACGCTGAGGCGTGGTTGGCCCACGAGCGTGCGATGGCGAGCGGGGACGACTGGGTCGCCCCAAAGCGGCGGGCAGAGCTGGCCGAGCGTCTGGCACCACCCAGGTTCGACGAGTACGCCGGCCAGTGGCTCACCGACCGGTCCCTCAAGCCGCGGACCCGCGAGGGCTACGAGCACCTGCTGCGGCGCTACCTCGAGCCAACATTTGGTGAGCTCCTGGTCTCCGACCTCACGCCGGCCCTCGTACGTCGGTGGTGGGCAGGACTGTCACCGGAGCACCCGACCGTGAACGCCCGCGCCTACGCGCTGCTGCGGGCCATCCTCAGCACCGCGGTCACTGACGAGCTCCTCGCGAGCAACCCGTGCCGGATTCGGTCTGCCTCGAACCCTCCGACCAAGAAGGAGATCCACCCGGCGACCATCACGGAGCTCGACGTGCTCGTGCGGGAGATGCCGAACCACCTTGGCGCGCTCGTCCTGCTGTGTGCCTGGTGCGCGCTGCGGGTGGGGGAGGTGCTCGAGCTCCGCCGACGCGACCTCGACCTGAACCGCGGCGTCGTCAAGGTCACCCGCGCCGTGTCATGGGTGCGCGGCCAACCGATCGTCGGCACCCCGAAGTCGGCCGCCGGTACCCGCGAGGTGAGCGTGCCGCCGCACATCGTCCCGGCCCTGCAGCAGCACCTGGAGAAGCACGTGCGGCCCGGAGCGGACGCACTGCTCTTCCCTTCCATGCGCGACCGCCAGCGCCATCTGCAGCCGACGGTGCTTCACACTGCTTGGCGTAAGGCCCGCGCTGCTGCCGGCCGTGAAGACTTGAGGATCCACGACCTGCGGCACACCGGCGCCACCCTGGCTGCCATGACGGGCGCCACGCTCGCCGAGCTGCAGGCGCGTCTCGGTCACTCGACCGTTGCCGCGGCGCTGCGCTACCAGCACGCCGCGCAAGGCCGCGACGCCGAGATCGCCGCGAAGCTCTCCGAACTAGCTAGCCCGCCCTCCTCAGGAATGAGCAGCGACGCGAGGTCGCGGACTGGGGAGGTTCGTGACATCACGACTCCGCTTGATATGTGGGTGATCTTCGGATCATCGGCGCCTGTACTTTGCAGGTGTCCGTCTCGCTGAGGAGGCGCCTGATGTCAGCTCTGTCGTTGAGGTTCGTTCCGGGCGATGAGCGGTTGCCTG
>NZ_JBJFZS010000023.1:0-67613 GCF_045032595.1 Ornithinimicrobium jinqii | reverse complement strand
ACGTCAACTTCGGCTGGGAGTACGTGCTCCACTGCCACATCCTCAGCCACGAGGAGATGGACATGATGCGATCCCAGGCCGTGGCGGTGAACCCGGTTGCGCCGAGCTTCGTCTCCGCGGTCCGCTCCGGCAACCCGGGTGACCGGCTCTACACGGTCACGTGGACGGACAACTCGAAGAACGAGACCGCCTTCGTCGTCGAACGGCGCGTCGCGGGCTCCACGGGTCCGTGGTCGCAGATCGCCATGGTCCAGACCGAGGACCGGGTCAACCTGACCAGTCTGTCCACGGCGACCACCGAGACCGGCGCGGCCACCGGTCCGGCCGAGTACGTCGACCCGATCGGCAGCACGAACACCCTGTACGAGTACCAGGTGTACGCGATCAACACGGTCGGAGACACCTGGGACTACTCGGACCCGGCGTTCAACAACCTCCCCCCAGGAGGTGGCTTCCCGACGATCACGGTCGAGAGCGAGGCCGTCGGGACCGCGGTCACCAAGGTGGTGGAGCGCATCGCCGGGGCCGACCGCTACGCGACGGCGGCGGCGCTGAGCCGCTCCGAGTTCCCAGGTCCGGTGCCGGTGGTCTTCGTGGCCAGCGGCCTGAACTTCCCCGACGCCCTGGCCGGTGGTCCTGCGGCCGCGGTCGAGGGTGGGCCGCTGCTCCTGGTCGGAGACAACACCATCCCTGCCGCGACTGCTCTGGAGCTGACGAGACTGCAGCCCGCGGAGATCGTCGTGCTCGGTGGCAACAGTGTCGTCTCTCCGCAGGTCGCGAGCACCCTGGAGAACTACACCACCGGTGCGGTCACCCGCGTGGCGGGGGGCGACCGGTACGCGACGGCGGCAGCTCTGAGCCTCCGAGCCTTCCCCGACGGCGCGACCACGGCATACGTGGCCTCCGGACTAACCTTCCCGGACTCGCTGTCCGGCGGTGCTGCCGCGGCCGCGACCGGAGCCCCGCTGCTGCTGGTGGGCAACGGTGGGGTTCCGGCCGCCACGGCCAACGAGCTCACGAGGTTGGGTGTGACCACCATCAAGGTGCTCGGCGGCCCGGTCGCCGTGAGCGAGGTGACAGCCACCGCCCTGGGCAACTACGGGACGGTCCAGCGCATCTTTGGACCGGACCGGTACGCCACGTCGGTCGCCATCAACCAGGACGCGTTCCCGGACAACACCGGGGGCACGGTCTATCTCGCCACCGGGCTCAACTTCCCGGACGCGTTGGCGGTCGCTCCGACAGCACGGCCCCTGGTGCTCGTCCCCGGGACGTCCACCGCACTACCGGTGGGCGCGGCTGCGGAGATCGAGCGGCTGAACCCGGCGCGGGTCGTGATCATGGGCGGAACAGTCGCCGTCTCTGCTGAGATCGAGCAGGCCGTCCGCACGCTGCTGGGGGCGGTGGTCATCACGCCCTGACCGGCACGGGTGATCGACGACCGGAGCCCGGGGACCGAGCGTCCCCGGGCTCCGGCACGCGGTGGGTCGGCCCCGTTCGCCTGCGGAAATCCGTCAGGGGTCCACAGGAGCGGCGGCTAGAGTGGGTCAGTCCGTCTGCACCCTGGTGAGGAGACCATGGAAACCGCCGAGATCCGCCGTCGCTGGCTGTCCTTCTTCGAGAGCAGGGACCACGCGGTGGTTCCGAGCGCCCCGTTGGTCCACGACGACCCGAACCTGCTGTTCGTCAACGCCGGCATGGTCCCCTTCAAACCCTACTTTCTCGGCCAGCAGACGCCCCCCTGGCCGCGGGCCACCAGCGTCCAGAAGTGCGTGCGGACCCTCGACATCGAGGAGGTCGGGCGGACCACGCGGCACGGCACGTTCTTCCAGATGAACGGCAACTTCGCCTTCGGCGACTACTTCAAGGAGGGGGCGATCCAGCACGCGTGGGACCTGGTGACCGGCTCCCAGGACGACGGCTTCCTGGGGTTCGACCCCGACTCCATCTGGGTCACCGTGCTCGAGGGCGACGACGAGGCAGCCGACCTGTGGCGCCGGGTCGCAGGGCTGCCGCAGGAGCGCATCCAGCGCAGGGGCAACGTCGACAACTACTGGTCGATGGGCGTGCCCGGGCCGGGCGGGCCCTGCAGCGAGATCTACGTCGACCGTGGACCCGAGCACGGCCCGGACGGTGGGCCGGTCGTCGACGAGGACCGTTTCCTGGAGATCTGGAACCTCGTCTTCATGCAGGACGAGCTCTCCGGGGTGCGCTCCAAGACGGACTTCGACATCGCGGGTGAGCTGCCCTCCAAGAACATCGACACGGGCATGGGGCTGGAGCGCGTGGCCTACCTGCTCCAGGGCGTGGACAACATCTACGAGATCGACGAGGTCTACCCGGTCATCGAGAGGGCCGAGCAGATGTCCGGTCGCGCGTACGGGGAGGACCACGACACCGACGTCCGCTTCCGGGTGGTCGGCGACCACGTCCGGTCGGGCTTGATGCTGATGGGGGACGGGGTGACCCCCGGCAACGAGGGGCGGGGCTACGTCCTGCGCCGCCTGCTGCGGCGGGCCGTCCGCTCCATGCGCCTGCTGGGGGTCCACGACGCCTCGCTGCCCCAGCTGCTGCCAGTGAGCAAGGACGTGATGAAGAGCTCCTACCCCGAGCTCGAGCGCGACTGGTCGCGCATCAGCGAGACCGCCTTCGGCGAGGAGGATGCGTTCCGGCGCACCCTCGCCAGCGGCACCACCATCCTCGACACGGCGGTCGCCCGCGCCAAGCAGAGCGGCGCCACCCGGCTGGGCGGGGCCGAGGCCTTCCAGCTGCACGACACCTACGGCTTCCCGATCGACCTGACCCTGGAGATGGCCTCCGAGCAGGGGCTGGCCGTCGACGAGGCAGGCTTCCGCTCGCTCATGACCGAGCAGCGGCAGCGCGCCAAGGCTGATGCCCGTACCAAGAAGACGGGCCACGCGGACACCTCCATCTACCGCACGATCGCCGACACGCTCGGCCGGGACGTCGAGTTCACCGGCTACTCCGAGATGTCCGGCGATGGACGGGTCGTCGGACTGCTCTCCGACGGTCGCGCCGTCGACCGGCTCGGGCTGCGGCCGCACGACGCCGAGCACGGCACCGAGGTCGAGCTCGTGCTTGGACGTACCCCGTTCTACGCCGAGGCCGGCGGCCAGCTGGCGGACCGCGGCACGATCCGCCTCGCCGGCGGCGCGGTGGTCGAGGTCACCGACGTCCAGAAGCCGATGCCAGGTCTGATCGTGCACCGGGGTCGCCTCGTCGACGGCGAGATCGCCGTGGGCGAGAGCGCCACGGCCGAGATCGACCAGCTGCGTCGGGCCTCCGTCTCCCGGGCCCACACCGCGACCCACATCGTGCACAAGGTCCTGCGGGAGACGTTGGGGGACACCGCGACCCAGGCCGGTTCGGAGAACGCCCCCGGCCGGCTGCGCTTCGACTTCCGGTCCACGCGCGGACTGAGCCCGGACGAGCTGGCTGCCGTCGAGGCGCGCATCAACCAGCGCCTCATGGACGACCTGCAGGTGAGCGCCGCCGAGATGCCCCTCACGGAGGCCCGCGAGCTGGGGGCGATGGCGCTCTTCGGGGAGCGCTACCCCGACACCGTCAGGGTCGTCTCCGTCGGCGGGCCGTGGTCGCTCGAGCTGTGCGGCGGCACGCACGCGCTCCACTCGGCCCAGCTCTCGCTGGTCAAGATCCTGGGCGAGGCCTCGATCGGTTCTGGCATCCGCCGGGTGGAGGCGCTCGTCGGTGCGGACGCCTACCAGCACCTGGCCCGCGAGAACGTCATCGTCAACCAGCTCACCGACACCCTCAAGGTGCGGCCGGACGAGCTCCACGACCGTGTCGCGCTGCTCGTCGCGCGGCTCAAGGACGCCGAGCGGGAGATCGCCCAGGCCAAGAGCCGGCAGGCGCTGGCTGCGGCGGCCGGGCTGACCGAGGAGGCTCGCGACGTCGGGGGCATCACCCTCCTCGCCCACGATCTCGGCGACGGCGCCGCCGACGGGCTGCGCGCCCTGGCGACCGACCTGCGCGGGCGGCTGGGCAACGAGCGCCCTGTCGTGGTGGCGCTCACCGGGTCCGCGGACGGGCGTCCCAGTGTCGTCGTCGCCACCAACGAGGTGGCACGCGGGCGTGGGGTCAGGGCCGGGGCCCTGGTCAAGGTGGCCGCTCAGACGCTCGGCGGTGGTGGCGGCGGCAAGGACGACCTGGCCCAGGGCGGTGGCCAGGACGCCTCCCAGACCGGTGCCGCCCTGCAGCGGATCGAGGAAGAGCTACGGGCGTGACCGACGGGGCCGGGGTGCTGCTCGGGGTCGACGTCGGCGAGGCCCGCGTGGGCCTGGCGGCGAGCGACCCCGACGGCGTCCTCGCCCATCCGGTCGCCACCCTGGCGCGGGACCACGAGAGCCTGACCGACCTGGACGACATCGTCCACGAGGCACTGGAGCGGGGTGCCGTGGTGATCGTCGTGGGGCTGCCCCGGTCGCTCTCCGGCGAGGAGGGGTTGGCCGCGGCGCGTGCGCGCGACTACGCTGGTGCGCTGCAGCGGCGCGTGGAGGTGCCGGTGCGTCTGTGGGACGAACGCCTCACGACGGTGGATGCCCACCGGAACCTGCGCCTCAGCGGGGTCCGGGGCCGAGACCAGCGTGCTGTCGTCGACCAGGCGGCCGCGGTCCTCATCCTCCAGGCGGCGCTGGACGCACGTCGCGCCGGTCGTCCCGCCGGTGCACCCCTGAAGTCGCGCAAGCCCCGGACCCGCCGTCCGGCACCCGAGTAAAGGATCCTCATGACTCAGCCCCCCCAGGACTGGGACGAGCACGACGTGCGTGACTCGTCTGCGCGGCACCGTTTCGAGGACGACGTCCTGGGCCTGCGCGGGGTCACCGACCACGACGAGTCTCTCGCCGACGACGTGCTGTCCCCGTCGCACGAGGGCGGTGAGATGTTCCGGCCCCGGCGCAGGCGTCGGCGCAACCCGGTCCTGCGCCTCGTGGCGCTGATCGCGGCGGCGGCCGTGGTGCTCACGGCGGCCGTCTTCGCGGTCCCCTCGGTCCGGGACCTGGTGCCCGACCTGTCCGCCGGGACCGAGACCGGGCAGGACTACACCGGTGGCGGAACCGGGGAGGTCGTCATCGAGATCCCGCCTGGGGCCGGAGGCGGGCAGATCGCGCAGATCCTGGTCGCCGCGGACGTCGTGGGATCCTCCTCGGCGTTCATGGCCGCCCTGCAGGCCGAGCCCCGGTCCTCCTCGATCCAGCCCGGCACCTACCGGATGGCTCAGCAGATGAGCTCCCAGGCAGCCGTGGCCCGGCTCCTGGACGGCAACTTCCGTGAGATCGACGGCGTCACGGTGCGGGAGGGCCTGTGGGTGGCCGAGACCTTCGAGGTCCTGGCGGAGGGCACCGGGAACGCCGTCGAGGACTACGAGGCCGTCGACCCGCGGACCCTCGACCTCCCCGCAGCGGCCGAGGGCGAGCTCGAAGGTTTCCTCTACCCGAGCACCTACGAGTTCGGTCCGGAGGCGACGCCGGAGGAGCAGCTGCGGACCATGGTGGCGCTGGGCGTCCAGAAGTACGCCGAGATCGGTGTCCCCGAGGACCAGCTCCGAGACGTCATCATCAAGGCCAGCATCGTCCAGGGCGAGGGCCTGTTCGCCGAGGACCTGCCCAAGATCGCGCGGGTGATGGAGAACAGGCTGGAGGGTGCCTCGGAGACCAACGGCATGATGCAGATGGACTCGACGGTCCACTTCATCTACCAGGAGCGCGGCCTGGCCGGCACCACCGAGGAGCAGCGGGCCAACGACAGCCCCTACAACACCTACCTGCACCCGGGTCTGCCCCCGGGTCCGATCAACAGTCCCGGTGAGGACGCCATCCGTGCCGCCCTCGACCCGGCGGACGGGGGGTGGCTCTACTTCGTCACGGTCGACCCGTCCACCGGCGAGACCAACTTCGCCGAGACCTACGAGGAGCACCTGCAGAACCAGCAGATCTTCCTCCAGTGGTGCGAGGAGAACCCGGACCAGTGCTGAGCGGCGGGACCGCACCAGCCACGCTGCGCCGGGCCGGGGTCGTCGGGCACCCGATCGACCACTCGCTGTCGCCGCTGCTCCACCGGGCGGCGTACGAGGCGCTCGGGCTGAGGCAATGGTCCTACGGGGCGGTCGACGTCCCGGCCGGAGAGCTGGCCGGGTATGTGGCGTCCCTCGGGCCTGAGTGGACCGGCCTGTCGGTCACCATGCCGGGCAAGGAGGAGGCTCTCGCGCTGGCCGTGGGCCTGGGCGAGGCCGCGCTGCTGACCGGCGCCGCCAACACGCTCGTCCGTCGGGAGGAAGGGTGGTGGGCGGACAACACCGACGTGCACGGGCTCACCGCCGCCCTGGCCGAGGCGGGGCTGCGCAGCCCAGCCACGGCCGTGGTGCTCGGCGGCGGGGCCACCGCCCGGTCCGCCCTCGTCGCCCTGACAGCGCTCGGCGTCACCGCGGTGGACGTCCGCGTGCGTGACGACCTGCGCCCGCAGACGGCCGCCCTGCTCGAGCGGCTCGGCCCGACCGCCACCGTCAGGCGGTTGTCGGAGGCTCCCGTGGTGCTCGACCGGGCCGTCGCGGACGTCGTGATCAGCACCCTGCCGGTGTCGGCGACCCCACCCGTCGTGCTCGGTGCGGCCGACCCTCCGGTGGTGCTGGACGTCGTCTACGCACCGTGGCCGAGCCCGTTCGCCCGCGCGGTCGTCGACGCGGGCGAGGGGCGAGTTCCGGTCGTGCGGGGGACCGCCATGCTCCTCCACCAGGCGGTGCGGCAGGTCGAGCTCACGACCGGGCATGATGGCCCGGTGGAGGCGATGAGGGCAGCCCTGGTGGAGCACCTGGCGGCCGTGGCATGACGCAGGTGTGGGTCCCGCTCGTCGTGTCCGTGGTCGCAGGTGTGCTCGGGATCCCGGTCGCCCGCTGGCTGGAGGCGACGACCTACCGCAAGCCGGACGAGGAGGAGGTCCCCTCGCCGGGCAGCAGGTGGTGGGCCGCCGTCACGCTGGGTGTCGTCTCGGGTCTGGTCGTGCACCGCATCTGGTTCGTCCCGGACGAGGCTGTGCCCGGCTGGCCGGTGGCCCTGGTCCTCAGCGCCACGCTCCTGCTGGTCACCCTCTCGGGCGTCTGCCTGGCCGCGATGGACCTCGACGTCCACCGCCTCCCGGACCGCATCATGTGGCCCACGATGGGGTTCCTGTTCGGTGGTCTCACGCTCGCCGCGCTGGTGGGGGGAGGGGTCGAGCCCTGGTTCCGGTCGGTCCTGGCCGGCCTCGCCTCCGGGGGGTTCTACCTCGCGATCGCCCTGCTCTCCCTGGCGCGGGGCTCGTTGGCTCTCGGCCTCGGCGACGTCAAGCTCGCGGTGGTGCTCGGCGCCGTGCTGGGCTGGTTCGGCTGGGCCGAGACCGTCACCGGGCTGTATGCCGGGTTCCTGGTCGGAGGGCTCCTCGCCGTGCTGCTGCTGGTGGCTCGGCGGGTGGACTGGAAGGGCGACTTCGCCTACGGCCCGCCGATGATGGTAGGCGCGCTGCTGGGTCTGCTCTTCGCCCCCGGCGTCGTCGGCGGCCTCTTCTGACCGTCGGGGGCGCCCCCTGACGCTGCGTCCGGTGTCCACCCGCGGCATGGGAGAATCTGGCGCATGCTGCGTTGGTTGACTGCCGGAGAGTCGCACGGACCTGCACTGACCGCCATCCTGGAGGGGCTGCCAGCGGGTGTGCGGGTCGAGCGGGCGGCCGTCGAGGGGGCCCTGGCGCGTCGGAGGCTGGGCTACGGCCGGGGGGCACGCATGTCCTTCGAGGCCGACCGGCTGGCCTTCCTGGGGGGCATGCGCCACGGGCTGACCATCGGTTCGCCGGTGGCGCTGCAGATCGAGAACACCGAGTGGGCCAAGTGGTCGGCGGTGATGAGTCCCGAGCCGGTCGAGGACGAGGCCCTGCTCCGCGCGGACGACGTGGGGGCACCGCAGGAGCAGGCGCGCAACCGTCCGCTCACCCGCCCGCGTCCCGGGCACGCCGACCTCGTCGGCATGACCAAGTACGGCTTCGACGAGGCCCGCCCCGTCCTGGAAAGGGCGTCCGCGCGGGAGACCGCTGCGCGGGTCGCGCTCGGCGCCGTGGCCGCCGCCTTCCTGGAGCAGTCCGTCGGGGTCCGGCTCGTCTCGCACACGGTGAGCATCGGCCGGGCCGGTGTGCCGGGGCCGGACGACGACGCACCCACCCTCGACCAGCTTCCCACGCCGGACGACGTGGAGGACGTGGACGCCGACCCCGTGCGCACCCTCGACCCGGCCCGCTCCGCGGCCATGGTCGCCGAGGTGGACGGCGCACGCAAGGACGGTGACACCCTCGGAGGCGTGGTCGAGGTGCTGGCCTACGGGCTGCCGCCGGGCCTCGGCTCCCACGTGCACTGGGACCGTCGCCTCGACGCCCGTCTCGCAGCGGCGCTCATGGGCGTGCAGGCGATCAAGGGGGTCGAGGTCGGCGAGGGCTTCCGCACGGCCGCCCGTCGCGGCAGCCAGGCCCACGACGAGATCGAGCGGGACGCCGACGGGCTCGTCCGACGCGTGAGCCTGCGCAGCGGCGGGACCGAGGGTGGCATGAGCACCGGTGAGGTGCTCCGCGTGCGGGCGGCGATGAAGCCGATCTCGACCGTGCCCCGGGCCCTGCGCACGGTCGACACGACCACGGGGGAGGCCGCCACCGCGATCCACCAGCGCTCCGACGTGTGCGCGGTGCCGGCCGCCGGCGTGGTGGCCGAGGCGATGGTGGCTCTCGTCCTGGCCGACGCGGTGCTGGAGAAGTTCGGGGGCGACTCGGTGACGGAGGTGGCCCGCAACCACGCGGCATACCTCGCGGCGGTCCCCGAGCACCTGCGCACCCCCGGCGGGGTCCCCCAGGGCGCGGCGGTGCAGCGGTGAGCCCGCTGGTCGTGCTGATCGGCCCACCGGGGGCGGGCAAGACGACCGTCGGCGCGGCCGTCGCCGCACGACTCGGGGTCGACCTCCACGACACGGACTCCGCGATCGAGGCCGCGACCGGCCGCACGATCAGCGACATCTTCGTCGAGGACGGTGAGCCGACCTTCCGGGCGCTGGAGCGGGCCGAGGTCGCCCGAGCCCTCGCGGACGAACCGGGCGTCGTCGCCCTCGGAGGTGGCGCCGTCATGCAGGACGAGGTCGCCGGCCTCCTGCGGTCGGGCGACCACCGGGTCGTCTTCCTGGACGTCACGATCGCGGACGCCGCGTCCCGGGTCGGGTTCGACGCCTCGCGCCCCCTCCTGCTGGTCAACCCCCGTGCCTCGTGGACCCGGCTCATGAACGCCCGACGGCCCGTCTACGAGTCCCTGTCGACCCTGCACGTGCAGACCGGGTCCCGGACCCCCGACGAGGTCGCGGACGAGGTCGTCGCCGGGCTGGGGCTGGGTCGATGACGACGCGCACGGTCACGGTCGGGGGTGACCGCCCCTACGACGTCCACGTCGGCCCGGGGGCGCTGGAGCAGCTCGGGCCGCACGCGAGGGAAGGACGCCGCGTGCTGGTCGTGCACCAACCTGGCCGCGCGGAGGTCGTCGCGGACGTCGTGGACCTGCTGAGGGCGCACCGTGCCCGACCCGTCCTGGCCGAGGTCCCGGACGCCGAGGCCGGCAAGACGGCCGAGGTGCTCGTCTCCCTCTGGGCGCGGCTGGGCCAGGAGGGTTTCACCCGCGACGACCTGGTCGTCGGCGTCGGCGGGGGCGCAGCCACGGACCTGGCCGGCTTCGTCGCCGCCACCTGGCTGCGCGGCGTCGAGGTCGTGCAGGTCCCGACCTCGCTGCTCGGGGTCGTCGACGCCGCCGTGGGCGGCAAGACCGGGATCAACACCGCCGAGGGCAAGAACCTGGTCGGCGCCTTCCACCCGCCCGCCGCGGTGCTGTGCGACCCCGCCTGGTTGGCGACGATGGCCCGCGCCGACTACGTCTCCGGGCTGGCGGAGGTCCTCAAGTGCGGGTTCATCGCCGACCCGACCATCCTCGACCTGGTGGAGGCCGACCCGGCCGCGGCGACCGACCCGTCGGTCGACCCCGCGCTGGCCGTGGAGCTCGTCGTCCGCGCGGTCCAGGTCAAGGCGGACGTCGTCGCCGCGGACCTGCGGGAGTCCTCCCTGCGGGAGATCCTCAACTACGGCCACACCTTCGCGCACGCCGTCGAGCAGGTGGAGGACTACCGCTGGCGGCACGGTGACGCGGTGGCCGTCGGCCTGGTCTACGTCGCCGAGCTGGCGCACCGCACCGGCATCCTGGACGCCGCCCTCCTGGCACGTCATCGTTCGGTCCTGGCCTCCGTGGGCCTGCCCACCTCCTACCTGCCCGGACGCTGGGACCAGCTGCGCACCGCCATGGGCCGCGACAAGAAGGCCCGGGGCTCCACGCTGCGCTTCGTGGTGCTGGAAGGGTTGGCACGACCGGCCCGGCTGACCGCCCCCGACGAGCACGTGCTCCGGGCCGCCTACGACGCCGTCAGCTGACCGGGGCGGTCGCCGCTAGACTTGACCAGGTTTGGGTCCGTGTCCGCGCCGGCCCGCTCCCCACCGACGTGACCGATCTGCGAAGGAAGACACCGCTGTGGCAACCACGAACGACCTCAAGAACGGCCTGGTCCTGGACATGGACAACGGCCTGTGGCAGGTGCTGGAGTTCCAGCACGTCAAGCCCGGCAAGGGCCCGGCCTTCGTGCGCACCAAGCTCAAGAACGTCACCTCCGGCAAGATCGTCGACAGGACCTTCAACGCCGGCACCAAGGTGGAGACCGCGACCGTGGACCGGTCCGACTTCCAGTACCTCTACAACGACGGCACCGACTTCATCTTCATGGACGAGAAGACCTACGAGCAGGTCCACGTCTCGCCGCAGGCGATGGGCGACGCCGCGAACTACCTCCTGGAGAACGGCCGGGCGATGATCGCGCAGCACGACGGTCAGGTGCTCTACGTGGAGCTGCCCGCGTCCGTGGTCCTGGAGGTCACGCACACCGAGCCCGGCCTCCAGGGAGACCGCTCCACGGGCGGCACCAAGCCGGCCACCCTGGAGACCGGCGCCGAGATCCAGGTGCCGCTGTTCCTCGAGGCCGGCACCAAGGTCAAGGTCGACACCCGCGACGGCTCCTACCTCGGCCGCGTGAGCTGAGGTGGCCGCCCGCACCAAGGCGCGCAAGCGCGCCCTGGAGGTGCTCTTCGAGGCCGAGCAACGGGGGCTGAACGTCGGCTCCCTGCTCGAGGAGCGGGTCGCCACCCCGACGACCCAGCACCCCCTGCCCGAGTATGCCGTGGAGCTGGTGCGGGGGGTCCTGGACCACTGGGCGGCGATCAACGAGGTCCTCACGACGTACTCGCAGGGCTGGTCGCTGGAACGGATGCCGTCCGTGGACCGGGCGGCCATGCGCCTGGCCACCTGGGAGATCGTCTGGAACGACGACGTCCCCGACAACGTCGCCATCTCCGAAGCGGTCCTGCTCGTCCAGGACATGTCGACCGACGACTCGCCGCGCTTCGTCAACGGGCTCCTCGCCCGGGTGGCGGAGGTCAAGGACATGGTCCGCTGAGCCGAGGAGCACGACGACGAGGTGGTGCCCTCGTGCAACCCCAGGTCATGTCCGCCGTCCCCCTGGACCAGATCCTCGCGGACCTGACCACGGTTCCCGCAGACGGGACTGACGACGCAGGAGGCGGCAGAGCGGCTGCGCCGCGACGGACCCAACGAGCTCCGTGCGCCCCCCCGGTCGCGACCTGGCGCAAGCTGGTCCGTCGCCCGCGGGTCCGGGAGGACGGGCAGGCCACCCCGGCCGGTGCAGTAGAGTGACGGGCACCGAGCTACATCCTTTAACCACCGTCCTGCGAGGCGGGGAAGGAGACGGGCTGTGAGTGCTGCCCCCGACACGGCCGGGACGGGACGAGAGGTCCTGACCGGCGACGACATCGACCGGGCGGTGCGACGCATCGCCCACGAGATCCTCGAGGGCAACAAGGGCCCCGACCGTCTCGTCCTCCTGGGGATCCCCACCCGCGGTGCCCACCTGGCGCGTCGGCTGGCCGACGCGCTCGCTGCGGTCGAGGGGGTGCAGATCCCCGTCGGATCCCTCGACGTGACGATGTACCGCGACGACCTGCGCAGCCAGCCGACCCGTGCGGTGGAGCCTACCCACATCCCGGAGGGCGGCATCGACGACCGCATCGTGGTCCTGGTCGACGACGTCCTCTACTCCGGGCGGACCGTCCGTTCGGCCCTGGACGCCCTCGCCGACCTGGGCCGGCCCCGGGCGGTCCGGCTGGCGGTCCTGGTGGACCGCGGTCACCGCGAGCTGCCCGTCCGCGCCGACTACGTGGGCAAGAACCTGCCGACCTCGCACTCTGAGCGGGTCATGGTGCGGCTCGACGAGCAGGACGGCCCCGGCTCCGACGGCGTGCGGATCGCCCCCGGCCCGGTCGAGGCCGGCGGTGGGGCATGAAGCACCTGCTCTCGATCGCCGACCTCTCGCGGGAGGAGATCCTCGCGATCATGGACACGGCCGAGACCATGCACGAGGTCCAGCACCGGGACGTCAAGAAGCTGCCGACCCTGCGCGGGCGCACGATCATCAACTTCTTCTTCGAGGACTCCACCCGCACGCGGAGCAGCTTCGAGATCGCCGGCAAGTGGATGAGCGCCGACACGATCAACCTCACCGGCAAGGGGACCTCGGCCTCCAAGGGGGAGAGTCTGCGCGACACCGTCCTCACGATCGATGCGATGGGCGTCGACATGATGATCATCCGCCACCCCGCCAGCGGGGCTCCGCAGCAGATCGCCGAGTGGGTCGGCTGCTCGATCGTCAACGCCGGCGACGGCACGCACGAGCACCCCTCGCAGGCGCTGCTCGACGCGTACACGCTGCGCCGCGCGCTGGGGGACCTGGAGGGCCGTCACGTCGCGATCGTGGGCGACCTGACCCACTCCCGCGTGCTGCGCTCCAACCTGCTCTCGCTGGCCAAGCTCGGCGCCCGGGTCACGCTCGTGGCGCCACCCACGCTCATGCCCAGCGGTATCGACCTCTGGTCCACCACCGACGGCTTCGCCACCTCCTACGACCTCGACGCCGTCCTGCCCACGGTGGACGCCGTGATGATGCTGCGCGTCCAGCGGGAACGGATGAGCGGCGGCTACTTCCCGACCGCCAAGGAGTATGCCGTCACCTACGGCCTCACCCCGCGCCGGCTGGCCCTCCTCCAGGACCACGCGGTCATCGCCCACCCGGGACCGATGAACCGCGGCCTGGAGATCTCCGCCGAGGCCGCCGACGCGGCCCGGTCCCTGGTCCTCGACCAGGTCTCCGCCGGCGTGGCCGTGCGGATGTCGATCCTCTACCACCTCCTCGCAGGGGAAGGCAGCGACCAGTGAGCCGCACCACCACCCGGGACGTCGCCCCCGACCCCGCCGTGCTCGTCCAGGGCGCCGACGTGCTCGGTGCCGGGGCCGCCCGCGACGTCCTCGTCGTCGACGGACGCATCGCGGCGCTCGGCGACGAGGCGCGGCAGCAGGCTCCCTCGGGCACCCGCACCCTGGCCGCCGACGGGCTCGTGCTCCTGCCCGGCTTCGTCGACCTGCACACCCACCTGCGCGAGCCCGGCCGCGAGGACGCCGAGACCATCTCCACGGGGTCCCAGGCCGCGGCGGTCGGTGGTTTCACCGCCGTGCTCGCGATGGCCAACACCGACCCCGTGACCGACACGACGGAGGTCGCCGAGCGGGTGCACGACCTGGGCCGACGGGCCGGGTACGTCGACGTCCACCCGGTCGGGGCCGTGACCAAGGGGCTGGCCGGGACCGAGCTCGCCGAGCTCGGGCTGATGGCCCGCTCGCGGGCCCGGGTCCGCGTGTTCTCCGACGACGGGCACTGCGTGCAGGACGCCCGGCTCATGCGCCGGGCCCTCGAGTACGTCAAGGCCTTCGACGGCGTGATCTCCCAGCACAGCCAGGACCCGCGCCTGGCCGACGGCACGGCCTGCTGCCACGAGGGCGAGCTCTCCGGACGCCTGGGCCTGCCCGGCTGGCCGGCTGTCGCCGAGGAGGTGGTGGTCGCCCGGGACGTCATGCTGGCCCGGCACACCGGGTCCCGGGTCCACGTCGCGCACGTGTCCACGGCCGGCAGCGTCGAGGTGGTCCGCTGGGCCAAGGCGCAGGGGATCGACGTCACCGCAGAGGTGACGCCGCACCACCTGATGCTCACGCAGGACCTGCTGCGGGGCTACGACCCCCTGTTCAAGGTCAACCCGCCGCTGCGGCCCACCGAGGACGCCCAGGTCCTGCAGGAGGCGCTCGCGGACGGCACGATCGACTGCGTCGCCACCGACCACGCCCCCCACGTCCGCCAGGACAAGGAGCACGCGTTCGTCGACGCCGCCTTCGGCATGCTCGGGCTGGAGACCGCTCTCGGTGTGGTCAGCACCCTCATGGTGCAGACCGGTCGGATGAGCTGGGCCGACGTCGCCCGGGTGATGTCGCAGGCCCCGGCGCGGATCGCGCGGCTCACCACCCAGGGACTGGGCCTCGCCGTGGGCTCCCCCGCCAACCTGACGCTGGTCGACGCCGGCCGCACCGTGACCGTCGACGCCGCACTGTCGAAGTCGTTGTCCCGCAACAACCCCTGGCACGGGCGCGAGCTCACCGGGGCCGTCCACCTGACCATGCTCCGCGGCCGGGTCACGGCGCGCGAGGGCCTGGTCTGGGGGGAGGAGGAGCAGTGAGCAGCACCACCAGCACCCCCACCGCGCAGGGTCCGGCGGTGCTCGTCCTGGAGGACGGGCGCACCTTCCGGGGCGAGTCCTTCGGCGCCGTCGGCCAGACCGTCGGCGAGGCGGTCTTCTCCACCGGGATGACCGGCTACCAGGAGACCCTCACCGACCCGTCCTACCACCGGCAGGTCGTCGTCATGACCGCGCCGCACATCGGCAACACCGGCGTCAACAGCGCCGACGGCGAGAGCCGGCGCATCTGGGCGGCCGGCTACGTCGTCCGCGACCCGGCCATCCGCCCCTCCAACTGGCGCTCGCAGGGCGACCTGGCCGCCGCGCTCCGCGACGGTGGCGTCGTCGGGATCAGCGGCGTGGACACCCGCGCCCTCACCCGGCACCTGCGGGACCACGGCGCGATGCGTGTGGGCATCTTCTCCGGGGAGGCCGCGCTGGCGGGGGAGCAGCAGCTCCTCCAGGTCGTCAGGGACGCCCCGCAGATGGCCGGCTCCGCGCTGGCCGCCGAGGTGACCACCCCGGAGGCGTATGTGGTCGCACCCCCCGAGGGCACACCGACGCGCTTCACCGTCGCCGCGCTCGACCTCGGCATCAAGGGGACGACGCCGACGCTGATGGCTGCCCGCGGGATCCAGGTCCACGTCCTGCCCTCCACCAGCAGCTACGACGACGTCCTGCGCCTGCAGCCCGACGGCGTCTTCTTCTCCAACGGACCGGGCGACCCCGCCACGGCCGACCACGAGGTCGAGCTGCTGCGGCGCGTGCTGGAGGACGGGATCCCGTTCTTCGGCATCTGCTTCGGCAACCAGCTGCTCGGTCGGGCCCTCGGTCTGGACACCTACAAGCTCACCTTCGGCCACCGGGGGATCAACCAGCCGGTCCTCGACCGCGAGACCGGCAAGGTGGAGGTGACCAGCCACAACCACGGCTTCGCGATCGCCTGGCCCGAGGGGCTGCCCACCGACCAGCCGGCGGACACCCCCTACGGGCCGGTCCGGTGCTCGCACGTCGCCCTCAACGACGACGTCGTCGAGGGTCTGCGCTGCGAGGCCGTGCCCGCGTTCTCCGTGCAGTACCACCCGGAGGCGGCCGCCGGTCCGCACGACGCGGAGTACCTCTTCGACCGGTTCGTCGAGCTGCTCACCACAGGAAGGGGCACACGTGCCCAGGCGTGACGACATCAGCTCGGTCCTCGTGATCGGGTCCGGCCCGATCGTCATCGGTCAGGCAGCGGAGTTCGACTACTCCGGGACGCAGGCCTGCAGGGTGCTGCGCGAGGAGGGGGTACGCGTCATCCTCGTCAACTCCAACCCGGCCACCATCATGACCGACCCGGGGGTCGCGGACGCGACCTACGTCGAGCCGATCACGCCGGAGATCGTCGAGATGATCATCGCCAAGGAACGCCCGGACGCCGTCCTGGCCACCCTCGGTGGGCAGACCGCGCTCAACACGGCGATCGCGCTGCACGAGGCCGGGGTGCTGGAGCGGTACGGCTGCCCGCTCATCGGCGCCAACGTCGAGGCCATCCAGCTGGGCGAGGACCGCCAGCTCTTCAAGGGCGTCGTCAAGCGCTGCGGGGCCGAGGTCGCGAGCTCGATGATCTGCCACACGATGGACGAGGTCCTGGCCGCGGCCGACGAGCTCGGCTACCCGGTCGTCGTCCGTCCCTCGTTCACGATGGGCGGGCTCGGCTCCGGCTTCGCCCACGACCCCGAGGAGCTGCGCCGCATCGCCGGTGCGGGGCTCCAGGACAGCCCCACCACCGAGGTCCTCCTGGAGGAGTCGATCCTGGGGTGGAAGGAGTACGAGCTCGAGGTCATGCGCGACCGAGCCGACAACGTCGTCGTGGTCTGCTCGATCGAGAACCTCGACCCTATGGGCGTGCACACCGGCGACTCGATCACGGTGGCCCCGGCCATGACCCTGACCGACCGGGAGTACCAGCGGCTGCGGGACATCGGCATCGCGATCATCCGCGAGGTCGGGGTCGACACCGGCGGCTGCAACATCCAGTTCGCCGTCAACCCCGACGACGGACGGATCATCGTCATCGAGATGAACCCCCGCGTGTCCCGGTCCTCCGCCCTGGCCTCCAAGGCCACCGGCTACCCGATCGCGAAGATCGCAGCGAAGATGGCCCTCGGCTACACCCTGGACGAGGTCCCCAACGACATCACGTCCGGCGGGGGCACCGACCCCGCGACCGGAGGACCGTTCTACTCCGCCGCGTTCGAGCCCACGCTCGACTACGTGGTCGTCAAGGTCCCGCGCTTCGCCTTCGAGAAGTTCCCGGCCGCGGACCCGACGCTGACCACGACCATGAAGTCGGTCGGCGAGGCGATGGCGCTGGGCCGCAACTTCACCGAAGCCCTGCAGAAGGCACTGCGCTCCGTGGAGCGCCGGGGCAGCTCGTTCCACTGGCGCGCCGACGAGGCACCGTCCCCGGAGATGGCTCGCGCCCTGATGGAGCAGGCACGGACCCCCACCGACGGTCGTCTGGTGCTGGTGCAGCAGGCGCTGCGCGGAGGCTGCTCGGTCGAGGAGGTGCACGACGCGACCGGGATCGACCCCTGGTTCCTGGACCAGATCGCGCTTCTCAACGCGCTGGCCGAGGAGGTCAGGGCCACTGCCAGGCCCGCTGCCGGGGGACAGCTGACCCCGGAGCTGCTGCGGCGGGCCAAGCGGCACGGCTTCTCCGACGCCCAGCTCGCCGAGATCACCGGGATGAACGAGAGCGTCGTGCGCGGGGTGCGTCACGCGCTCGGGGTCCGGCCCGTCTACAAGACGGTCGACACCTGTGCGGGGGAGTTCGTCGCCCTCACGCCCTACCACTACTCCTCCTACGACGAGGAGACCGAGGTGAGACCGCGCGAGCGGCCCGCCGTGCTCATCCTGGGCTCGGGCCCCAACCGGATCGGGCAGGGGATCGAGTTCGACTACTCCTGCGTGCATGCCTCGATCACCCTGCGCGAGCACGGCTTCGACACGGTGATGGTGAACTGCAACCCCGAGACCGTCTCCACGGACTACGACACGTCCAGCCGCCTCTACTTCGAGCCGCTCACGCTGGAGGACGTGCTCGAGGTCGTCCACGCCGAGCGTGCGGCCGGTCCGCTCGCCGGCGTGATCGTCCAGCTCGGAGGGCAGACGCCGCTGGGGCTGGCCGCCGCGCTGAAGGCCGAGGGCGTCCCCGTCGTGGGGACCTCGCCGGAGGCCATCCACCTCGCCGAGGACCGTGGCGCCTTCGGGCGCATCCTGGCCGAGACGGGCCTCACCGCACCTCGCCACGGCCTGGCCTACAACGCCGAGGAGGCGCTCGTCGTCGCGCACGAGATCGGCTACCCGGTGCTGGTCCGGCCCTCCTACGTCCTGGGCGGCCGCGGGATGGAGATCGTCTACGACGACGAGACCCTCGCCGCCTACGTCGGGCGGGCCACGAGAGCCGCCTCCGACCAGGCCCACCCCGTGCTCGTCGACCGGTTCCTCGACACCGCGCTCGAGATCGACGTCGACGCGATCTACGACGGCCACGACCTCTACGTCGGCGGCATCATGGAGCACATCGAGGAGGCGGGGATCCACTCCGGCGACTCGGCCTGCGTGCTGCCACCCTTCACGCTGGGCCGCAGCGAGCTCGAGGAGGTCCGGGCAGCCACCCTCCGGCTGGCCGAGGCCATCGGCGTGCGCGGCCTGATCAACGTACAGTTCGCCCTGGCGCAGGATGTCCTCTACGTGCTCGAGGCCAACCCGCGCGCCAGCCGGACCGTGCCGTTCGTGGCCAAGGCGACCGGCGTCGCGCTTGCGCAGGCCGCGGCCCGCGTGATGATGGGGACGTCGATCGCCCAGCTGCGCGACGAGGGTGTGCTGCCACGGCACCTCGACGGCGGTGCCATGCCGGTCGACGCGCCCTTCTCGGTCAAGGAGGCGATCCTGCCGTTCCGCCGCTTCCGGACCCAGACCGGGGAGGCCATCGACTCCATCCTCGGTCCCGAGATGCGCTCCACCGGCGAGGTGATGGGCATCGACGCCTCCTTCGGGGCGGCGTTCGCCAAGAGCCAGCTGCGCGCCGGCTCGAGCCTGCCGCTCGAGGGGCTCGTCTTCGTCTCGGTGGCCAACCGTGACAAGCGATCGATGATCTTCCCGGTCAAGCGGCTGGTTGACCTGGGCTTCACCGTGCTGGCCACAGAGGGCACCGCGGACGTCCTGCGGCGCAACGGGATCACGGCCGAGGTCGTCCGCAAGCACAGCCAGGGCCGGGGGCCGGACGGCACCGAGCCCACGATCGTGGACCGGATCACCTCTGGCGAGGTCGACATGGTGATCAACACGCCGTCGGGACGCGACGCGCGAGCGGACGGCTACGCCATCCGCGCAGCCACCACGAGCCTCGACAAGCCCATCATCACCACCGTGCAGCAGCTCTCCGCCGCGGTGCTGGGCATCGAGGCGATGCGCGCCGGGTCGTTGCAGGTGTCGTCGCTCCAGGAGCACGCGGCGCGGCTCGACCTGCACGGACGGACGGTGGCCGACCGTCCCACCGCCTGAGGGCCCGCGCGTGACCGCGACAGCGGTGCCGGTCGCCGAGGCCGTCGTCGCCGGCGTGCGGGCGGCGGGTGCCCACGACCTGGTCAGCCTGAGCGTGCCCGACGGTCCGGGATGGCGCCGGTCCCGCCCCGGGCAGTTCGTCGTCGTCCCGGCCGACCCGACGGCCGGCCGGATCCTCCCGGAGGTGCTGTGGCTGGCCGGCGTGCACGCGGATCCTGTGCACGGCACCGTGTTCGACCTCCTGCTCCCCGTCGGCCGGGCGGCGCCGGGCCAGGTGGTCAGGGTCCTCGGGCCGCTCGGTCGCGGCTTCGCAGCACCCTCCGAGCCCGTCCCCGTGCTGCTCGTGGGGCACGAGACGGGGGCGGTCCCGCTGCGCTGGCTGCTCGAGGTGCTGCGCGAGCGCGGCTGCGTCGTGCACGTCCTGCTCGGCGCCTCCGACCCGGAGCTGCACCTCGACCTCGTCCACCTGCGCCGCCACGCCCGCACCGTCGTCCTGGCGCTGCCGGAGGACCTGACGGCCACGCTCGCACGGATGCTCGCCGACCCGGCCGTGGACCCCGCCGTCGTGTACGCGGCCGCTCCGGTCCCCGTCCTGCGCGACGTGGCCGAGGAGGCCCGGTCGGCGGGCCGGACGGTGCGGGCCTGCGCGCTGGACCTGGCCGGGGACACCCTGGTCTGCGGCACGGGCCTGTGCGGCGCGTGCGACCTCGAGGTGGTCGACGCCGGCGTCGCACGCGTGCTCCGGCCGTGCCTGGAGGGGCCGGTCCTCCCCGGCGAGTGGCTGCTCGGGGACGAGCCGTCATGAGTCCGCGGAGCGTCGTGCCCCCCGTCTGGCTGGGACCGGGAGCCATCACCGACCCGCGTGCGCTCGCGCGCTTCGTCGACCTGGTCGGTGTGCCGCTGCCGGTCGGACCGGTCACGGCGGGCAGCCGGCGCACGCGGACAGGCGGCACGGTGGTGCACGGGGCCGGGGTGGGGGGGCTGGAGCACGAGGACGCGCACGGGGTGTCGGTGGACTCGGCGGTCGAGCTCCTGTCCTGGGCGTCCGCGCGGGGGCTGAGCGCCTGCCTCGCGGTGCGCGGACGCTCGCCGGGTGACCTCGCCGCGGTCGTCGGGCAGGTCTGCCGGTCGGTCGAGGGTGACGCCGTGGTCGGCGTCGAGGTGGACCTGCGCGGCACGGAGGAGCAGGCGGTGATCAAGGCCATGGCCCGCGTCCGCGAGGCTGCGCCCCGAGGGGTTCTCCTGCTCGCCCGCCTGGGTGCGCTGGACCCTGCGCTCGTGCCCTGCGCAAGGTCGGCCGTGGCCGGGGGTGCCCACGCGGTCGTGGTCGCGGGCCAGGTACCGCTCGGTGCCAGCCGCTGGTGGTCAGGGCCCTCGACCGCAGCGGTGACGCGGTCCGCGCTGCGTCTGCTCCGTCAGGCTGCTGCTGAGCAGCGCTGGCCGGGGGCGCCCCTCGTCGCGGCGGGCGGCATCCACGACCCGACCACTGCGCGGCAGGCGGTGCACGACGGTGCCACGGCCGTCCAGCTCGGGACGGCGCTGTGGGCCGACCCCACGCTGCTCGACCCGGTGCGCCGAGCCGTCCTCGGCACGCGCGAGCGCCCGCCGTCCCCCCGTCCCCCGACGTCCCCGCCCGACGACCCCTGGAGGTAGTCATGACCACCCACTTCGGCGCCCGCCTGTCCCTGGCGATGCAGGAGCACGGCCCCCTGTGCGTGGGGCTGGACCCCCACGCCCAGCTGCTCCGCGACTGGGGGCTGCCGGACAGCCCCGAGGGGCTCGGGTCCTTCAGTCGGACGGTCCTGGACGCCGTCACCGGACGGTGCGCAGCCGTGAAGCCGCAGTCCGCCTTCTACGAACGGCACGGGGCAGCCGGCATCGCGGTCCTCGAAAAGGTCCTGGACACCTGCCGCGACCGCGGTGTGCTGACCGTCCTGGACGTCAAGCGCGGCGACATCGGCTCCACCATGGAGGCCTACGCGGAGGCCTACCTCGCGGACGGGGCGCCACTGGCGGCCGATGCCGTCACGCTGAGCCCCTACCTCGGCTACGGCGCCCTGCGGCCGGCGATCGACCTCGCCCGCTCCACCGGTCGTGGCGTCTTCGTGCTCGCGCTGACCTCCAACGTCGAGGGCCGTGAGGTCCAGCGGGTCGGGCAGCCGTCGGTCGCCTCCAGGGTCGTCGCGCAGGTCGCTCTCGACAACGTGGGTCGGACACCGGTCGGGGACGTCGGGCTGGTCGTGGGGGCCACCCTCGGCACCGTCCCGGCCGAGCTCGGACTCGACCTCGTCGGGTCGGGCGCGCCCGTCCTCGCTCCGGGGGTCGGTGCCCAGGGCGCCGGTCCCGACGACGTCGCCAGGACCTTCGCCGGGCTGACCGAGCGGGTGCTCGTGCCGATCAGCCGCGGGGTGCTCGCTGCCGGCCCCGACCCCACGCAGCTGCGCGACGTCACGGCCCGGTGGACCGCTGACCTGCGCCGAGCCCTGGAGGCCTGAGGTCCCGGGCACGACGGCCCTGGGTTGGCAAGCCCCCGGCCGAGTGGATAAGTTCACTGTGCAGCGGGTCCTCCGCAGCCCACAGACCGATCGAGGAGTTCGACAGTGGCACTTCCCCAGCTGACGCCCGAGCAGCGTGCCGAGGCTCTCGTCAAGGCGGCGGCGGCCCGCCGCGAGCGCGCCGCGGTCAAGAACCGGCTCAAGAACGCCCAGGGCTCGCTCAAGGACGTCATCACCGACGGCAAGGAGAACGACGTCATCGGCAAGATGAAGGTCTCGGCTCTCCTCGAGTCGATGCCGGGGGTGGGCCGGGTCCGGGCTCGTCAGATGATGGAGGAGATCGGGATCTCGGAGAGCCGGCGCGTGCGCGGGCTGGGAGCCAACCAGATCGCCCAGCTGCTCGAGCGCTTCGGCGAGCGCTGAGCACGCACCCAGCCCCGGGCCCAGGGACGAGGGCCGGGGTCACGGCCGGTCCGCGGCTCGTGGTCCTCGCCGGGCCGACGGCCGTCGGCAAGGGGACGGTGGCCGACTACGTCCGCGAGCACCACCCCGAGGTCTGGTTGTCGGTCTCCGCGACCACCCGGCGACCCCGCCCGGGGGAGGTCGAGGGCCAGCACTACCACTTCGTCGACGACGTCGAGTTCGACCGGCTGCTGGCGCAGGAGGACCTGCTGGAGTGGGCGGTCGTGCACGGGCGTGCCCGCTACGGGACCCCGCGACGTCCCGTCGAGCTGGCCCTCGAGCAGGGCCGGCCGGCCCTGCTCGAGATCGACCTGCAGGGCGCCCGCCAGGTGCGGGAGGCCATGCCGGAGGCGCTCTTCGTGTTCCTCGAGCCCCCGTCGTGGGAGGTGCTGGTCGACCGCCTGGTCGGACGCGGCACCGAGTCCCCGGAGGAGCGGGAGGTCCGGCTGGCCACGGCGCGCACCGAGCTGGCCTGCGTCGACGAGTTCGACCGGTCCATCGTCAACGACGATGTCGCCCGGGCCGCCGAGGAACTCGTACACTTGATGGTCGACCCCTCCCACCAGAAGGAAGCGTGACAACGTGACCGGCACCATCGCTCACCCGGACGGCATCACCAACCCGCCGATCGACAGCCTCCTGGAGCGGGCGGACAGCAAGTACGCGCTCGTCATCTACGCCGCCAAGCGGGCCCGCCAGATCAACGCCTACTACGCGCAGCTCTCCGAGGGTCTCCTGGAGTACGTCGGTCCTCTCGTCGAGGCCGACGCCACCGACAAGCCGCTCTCCATCGCCCTGCACGAGGTCGACCAGGGCAAGCTGCACCTCGGCCAGCCCGAGTCCGCCTGACCCTCGGGGCGTCCGCGTGCGCGTGGTGCTCGGGGTCTCGGGGGGGATCGCCGCCTACAAGGCCTGCTCGGTGCTGAGGCTCCTCACCGAGGCGGGGCACCAGGTCAGCGTCGTGCCGACCGCGGCCGCCCTGCGCTTCGTGGGCGCGCCGACGTGGGAGGCGCTCAGCGGTCGCCCGGTCTCCGACCAGGTCTGGGACGACGTGCCCGGCGTCCCGCACGTGCGGCTCGGCCAGCAGGCCGACCTCGTCCTCGTGGTGCCGGCCACGGCCGACCTCCTCGCCCGGGCGTCGCACGGGATCGCCGACGACCTGCTCACCAACACCCTTCTGACCGCCCGCTGCCCCGTCGTGATGGCTCCCGCCATGCACACGGAGATGTGGACCCACCCGGCCACGGTCGCCAACGTCGCGACGCTCCGGGAGCGGGGGACCGTCGTCGTCGAGCCGGCGTCGGGTCGCCTCACCGGGGCGGACACCGGCCCGGGACGCCTGCCCGAGCCGGAGGACATCGTGCGGGCCGCCCTCGCCGCGGTGGCGACCAGGACCGGTCAGCCCCAGGGGCGGCCGGGCCTCCTGACCGGACGGCACGTGGTCGTCACGGCGGGGGGGACGCGGGAGCCCCTCGACCCCGTCCGCTTCCTCGGCAACCGGTCCTCGGGCAAGCAGGGGTATGCCGTGGCCGTGGCCGCCGCGCAGCGCGGTGCCCGCGTGAGCCTGCTGTCCTGCAACGTCGAGATCCCCCCGCCACCGGGCTGCGACGTGACGGCGGTCGAGACGGCACGAGAGCTGGAGGCGGCCGTGCACCGGGTGCTCGCGGAGGACGCGGTCGACGTCGTGGTGATGACGGCGGCCGTGGCCGACTTCCGTCCCGCCCGCTACGCCGGCACGAAGATCAAGAAGACGCACGACGCCGTCGACGACGGCGCACCGGTCGTCGAGCTGGTGCGCAACCCCGACATCCTCGCCGGACTCGTGGAGCGACGCGGCGGTGCGCGCACGCCCTACCTCGTGGGTTTCGCTGCCGAGACCGGCGACGAGGACGGGGACGTCCTCGCTCATGCTCGCGCCAAGCTCGAGCGCAAGGGCTGCGACCTCCTCGTGGCCAACGAGGTGGGCGTCGACACCACCTTCGGCAAGGACACCAGCACGGTGCACCTGCTGCGCCCGGGTTCCGGGGAGGTCGTGACGGTCGGCCCCACGGGCAAGGACCGCATCGCCGAGGCACTGTGGGACGTGGTCGGGCCGGCCCTTGCTGTGGAGGCCCCGGGGCCCGTCGGCGACCAGCCGTAGACTGCCCGCACCGTCAGCAGCCGCTGCAGCCCCGAGGAGACCCATGGCCCGCCTGTTCACGTCCGAGTCCGTGACCGAGGGACACCCCGACAAGATCTGCGACCAGATCAGCGACGGCATCCTCGACGAGCTCCTGCGCCAGGACCCGGGGTCCCGCGTGGCCGTCGAGACCCTCGTCACCACCGGTCTGGTCCACGTCGCCGGCGAGGTCCGCACCCGCGGCTACGCCGACATCCCGCGCATCGTGCGCGAGACGATCCTGGCCATCGGCTACGACAACTCGCACAAGGGCTTCGACGGACGCACCTGCGGCGTGGAGGTCTCGATCGGCGAGCAGTCCGAGGACATCGCGGTCGGGGTGGACACCGCGCTGGCCAGCCGCTCGGTGGCCGAGGCCGACCCGTTCGACGTGCAGGGCGCCGGGGACCAGGGCCTGATGTTCGGCTACGCCTGCGACGACACGCCCGAGCTCATGCCGCTGCCGATCTACCTCGCGCACCGGCTCGCCCAGCAGCTGAGCGCCGTCCGCAAGTCCGGCGAGCTGGACTACCTGCGCCCGGACGGCAAGACCCAGGTCACCATCGCCTACGACGGCGACCGCGCGGTGCGGCTGGAGACCGTCGTGCTGTCCACGCAGCACGCGCCCGAGGTCTCGCTCGCCGACCAGCTCACCCCGGACATCCGCGACCGGGTGATCGAGCCGGTGCTGCGCTCGGCCCAGGCCGACGGCGTCGAGCTGCAGACCGACGACTACCGGATGCTGGTCAACCCCACCGGGATCTTCACGATCGGCGGCCCCATGGGCGACGCCGGGCTGACCGGGCGCAAGATCATCGTCGACACCTACGGGGGCATGGCCCGCCACGGCGGGGGCGCCTTCTCGGGCAAGGACCCGAGCAAGGTGGACCGCTCGGCCGCCTACGCGCTGCGCTGGGTGGCCAAGCACGTCGTGGCGGCCGCGCTGGCGAGCCGGTGCGAGATCCAGGTGGCCTACGCCATCGGGACGGCCCACCCGGTGGGTCTCTACGTCGAGACCTTCGGCACCGAGACCGTCCCGGTCGAGCGCATCCAGGACGCGATCACCAAGGTCTTCGACCTCCGACCCGCCGCGATCGTGCAGGAGCTGAACCTGCTCCGGCCGATCTACCAGCCGACCGCCGCCTACGGGCACTTCGGTCGCACGTCGGCCCCGGGCGTGGACAACGCGTTCACCTGGGAGCGGCTGGACCGCCTGGACGAGCTCCGCTCCGCGGTCTGACGCCGGCACGGGCGGTGAGCAGATGAGCGAGCAGCTCTCCCTCGTGCCGGTCCCGAGCCCGGCGCGCCGGCGGCCGCGCACGACGCCGGTCTCCGACACGCCGCTGGCCGAGGTCGACCCGGTGGCCACGGTGCTCGTCGACACGCCGTTGCCGCACCTGGACCGCCCCTTCGAGTACCTCGTGCCCGCGGAGCTGTCCGGCACGGCGCGCCCCGGCGCGCGCGTCAAGGTGCGCTTCTCCGGTCGTGACCACGACGGCTACGTCCTCGAGCGGCGGGCCGGCGCCGAGCACACCGGGCGTCTCACGCAGCTGCGCCGGGTCGTCAGCCCCGAGTCCGTGCTGACGCCGCACGTGGCGCTGGCGGCGCGAGCGGTCGCCGACCACTACGGCGGCACCCTCGCCGACGTGGTCCGTCTCGCCGTCCCGCACCGGCACGCGAGAGCGGAGCGCACCGTGCCGGAGGCGGCCCGGACCGTCCTGGACGCTGCTGGACCGGACCCGCCCGTCCCGCCCACCCCTGGCGACGGCCCGGCCGAACCGGCGTGGGCGGCCTACCCCGCCGGGGGTGCCCTCCTGCGCCGGCTCGGGGCCGGCCTCGCCCCCGCCGCCGCCTGGCTGGCGCTGCCGGGTGCGCCGCCGGGGCAGGACTGGCCCGCTGCGCTCGCCGCTGCGGTCGCCGCCACCCGCCGGAGCGGTCGCGGCGCCGTCGTCGTGGTGCCCGACCACCGGGACGTCGCCCGGCTCCTCCCGGCGCTGGAAGAGGTGCTCGAGGAGGGGGACTGCGTCCAGCTGACCGCCGATCTGGGCCCGGAGGCGCGCTACCGCGCCTTCCTGCGCGTGCTGCGCGGACACGCGCGGGTCGTGGTCGGCACCCGGTCCGCCGCCTGGGCGCCGGTCGCCGACCTCGGGCTGCTCGTCTGCTGGGACGACGGCGACGACCTGCACCACGAGCCGCGTACCCCCTACCCGCACGTCCGTGAGGTGCTGAGGGTCAGGGCCGGGGTGGAGGAAGCTGGTCTGCTGATCGGCGGCCCGGCCCGCAGCGTGGAGCTGCAGGCCTGGGTGCGCGACGGCACCGTGGCGGACGTCCTGCCCGAGCGTGCGGCGTTGCGGGCGCTGACCCCCGCGGTCGTCGTCGCGGGGGAGGGGCACCAGGAGGACCGGGACCCTGGGGCCCGCACCGCACGGATCCCGTCCGTGGCCTGGCGCGCGCTGCGCGACGGGCTCGAGCACGGGCCGGTGCTGGTCCAGGTGCCCCGCCACGGGTATGTCGTGTCCCTGGCCTGCCAGGACTGCCGGGTGCCTGTCCGGTGCCCGCGCTGCGAGGGACCCGTCGGGCTCCCCGTCGAGGGTGCCACGCCCGCCTGCCGGTGGTGCGGCACGCCCGCCGCTCCGGGCCAGCACTGCCGTTCCTGCGGGTCCGCACGGCTGCGCTCGGTGGCGGTCGGTGAGCTGCGGACCGCCGAGGAGCTCGGCCGCGCCTTCCCCCGGGCGAGGGTGATCAGCTCGGGAGGGGCGCAGGTCGTGGCGGAGGTGGGTCCCGAACCGGCCCTTGTCGTGGCGACGCCGGGGGCCGAGCCCTGGGCACGGGAGGGCTACCGTGCCGTGGCACTGCTCGACGGGTGGCGGCTGCTCGACCGGGCGTCCCTGGACGCCGGCATCGAGGCGCTGCGCCGCTGGACGCTGGCGGCCACGCAGGCCCGCCCGCAGCGGTCGGTGGACCGGACCACGGACTCGGGCGCGCCGGCCCCGAAGGTCGTGCTGTGCGGGGTCCCCCCTCACGGGGGTGTCCCCGCCGTCGAGGCGCTCGTGCGCTGGGACCCGGTGTGGCTGGCCCAGCGAGAGCTCGACGAGAGGGCGGGGCTGGACCTACCGCCCGTGCGCCGGCACGTGGCGGTGCAGGGGCCGGCGCGCGGCGTCCAGGAGGTGGTCCTGGCGCTGGCCCAGAAGGGCCACCTCCAGCTGGCCGACGCGCTCGACCTCGGGTCGGGCCAGGCGCGGTCCCTGGTCCGGGAGTCGGTCGAGGGAGGGCTGGCCACCGCGGTCCGCGAGGTGCGCGCCGGGCGCGGCGCGCGCAAGGCGGAGGACGCCGTCCGCACCGTGCTGGACCCCGCAGACGGCCTTCTCTGACCTCCTCGCGGGTTGACGCGGCGTGAACCTGCGGAAGTCTCAAAACAGTAACGATCCAGTCACCGTGCGGATACGAGTGTGGCTTTCGGGGGGGAGTCGTGCCTATGTTCATCAGGCAACCCCCCCGGCTCGGCACCGGCCGGGTCGTCGTCATGCAGACCACGACCCTGGTGCCAGCCTCTTACTAGGAGGAACATTGAAGATCAGGCGCGCGACCATGGCTGTCGTTGCGGCCGGAGCCCTCGCCCTGGCCGGCTGCACGTCCGACACCACCGACACGGACGACACCGCGACGGGTGCTGGCGAGACGACCGAGGAGGACTCGGGCGACGCGACGGACGACATGTCCGAGACCAGCGACGGCGCCGGCGAGTCCGAGGAGCCGGCGAGCAGCGGCAAGGCCGACCTGGGTGACGTCACCCCCAACGACGACATCGTGTCCTTCTCCACCGGTGCGGAGGAGTACAACGCCTACAACGGCAACACCTCCGCCACCAACTCGACCTACAACGCCACGGTGAACAACCAGCTCATCGGCGGATTCTGGTACTGGGGCACCGACGGCGCCATCTACCCGAACGAGTGGTTCGGCTCCTACGAGGTCACCTCGGAGGACCCGCTCACCGTCGACTACACGATCTCCGACGAGGCCAACTGGTCCGACGGCACCCCGATCACCTCCAACGACTTCCTGCTGGAGTGGGCCTCGTCCAACCCGGCCGCGGTGTTCGGCGAGGCCGACGAGGAGGGCAAGAACGAGGGGTCGTTCGACCCGGTGTCCGACACGTTCGGCAAGTACGTCCCCGACGCCCCCGAGACCGAGGTCGGCTCCAAGACCTTCACGGTCACCTACCCGGAGCCCTACCCGGACTGGGAGCTCGTCGTCTCCGGCGCGCTGCCCTCGCACATCGCCGCGGAGCAGTCCGGCCTCGAGCCCGACGCCCTCGCCCAGGCGATCCTCGACGGCGACGCCGAGACCGTCAACTCGGTCGCGGAGTTCTGGAACACCGGCTGGCTCTTCCCGGACTACCAGGTCACCGACCCGGCCCTGGTCCCCTCCTCGGGTCCGTACACCCTGGACGGCTCCGTCTGGGAGTCCGGTCAGTCCCTGGGCCTGGTCCCCAACGAGGCCTTCTTCGGGCCGATGCCGGCCACCGGCAACCTGGTGTTCAAGTTCGCCGCCCCGGAGACCCACGTCCAGGCCCTGCAGAACGGTGACATCAACGTCATCGAGCCGCAGGCCACCGTGGACACCGTCGACCAGCTCAACGGCATGGGCGACACCGTGGGCGTCCTCACCGGCGACGAGATGACCTGGGAGCACCTGGACTTCAACTTCGCCGAGGGCAGCGTCTTCTCCGACGACGAGGGTGGCCTGGCCGCCCGCGAGGCCTTCGCGATGTGCGTCCCGCGCCAGCAGATCGTGCAGAACCTGATCCAGCCGATCAACCCCGAGGCTGAGGTCCTGAACCTGCGCGAGAAGTTCCCCTTCCAGGACGACTACCAGGAGGTGCTCACCGCCGCCTACGACGGTCGCTTCGACGAGGTGGACATCGAGGGGGCCACGGCCAAGCTCGAGGAGGCCGGCGTCGAGACCCCGGTCGAGGTCCGCATCGGCTACTCCGCGCCCAACCAGCGCCGTACCGACCAGGTCACCACGATCAAGGCGTCCTGCGACGAGGCCGGCTTCAACATCGTGGACGGCGGCGACCCGAAGTTCTTCGAGGCCGGCGGCTCGCTGGAGACCGGTGACTGGGAGATCGCACTGTTCGCCTGGGCCGGCTCGGGCCAGGTGGCCTCCGGTCAGCCGATCTACCAGACCAACGGTGGCCAGAACTTCGGTGGCTTCGCCAACGAAGAGGTCGACGCCGCCTGGGACACCCTGGCGACCTCGAACGACCCGGCCGTCCACCTCGAGCAGGTCAAGATCATCGAGAAGCTGCTGTGGGACAACCTGTACGGCATCCCGGTGTTCGCGCACCCGGGCGTCGTCGGCTACGACACCACTCTCGAGAACGTCCGCCACACCTCGGTCCAGACCGGTGTGTCGTGGAACGCCGAGCAGTGGGTCCGCGCCAACTGACCCGCCGGGCGATCATCGCCTGATGTCGTGCTGACCCAGGTCTCACGACCGGCTCACCGCACGGGGCGGGAGGGCAATGCTGCCCTCCCGCCCCGCTGCGCGCCCGTCTCCCCCCACGCCACACCCCCCGCTGGTGCCAGCGAGGGCGACACCCCGACCCAGGACCACGCACCACCCCGCGAGGTCGGCTAGAGTCCCGGTCACCGAGCCGCCCCCCACGGGCGGTTCCCGCAGGAAGGTCTTCTCCCCGTGCTCCAGTTCATCCTCCGCCGGGTGGCGATCTCCGCGGTGGTCCTGCTCATGGGATCAGCGCTGATGTACTTCGCCACGATCAACTCCGGCGACCCGCTCGCGGACCTGCGCGAGAGCCGCAGGGAAAATCGTGACCAGCTGATGCAGGCCCGCATCGACAACATGAACCTGGACCTGCCCTGGTGGCAGCGCTACCTCACCTGGCTGGGTGGGGCAAGCAAGTGCCTGGTGCTGTCCTGCGACCTCGGTACCACGCGCGACGGGGCCAACATCAACACGATGCTCCTCTCCTCCGCCGGGGCCAGCCTGCGCCTCGTGTCCATCTCGGTGGTGCTGGCCATCTTCATCGGCGTGGCCCTGGGTGTGCTGACCGCCATCCGGCAGTACTCGGGCTTCGACTACGCCATCACCTTCCTGGCCTTCCTGTTCTTCTCGCTGCCGGTCTTCTGGGCGGCGGTCCTGCTCAAGGAGTTCGGCGCGATCCGGTTCAACAACTGGATGGCCGATCCAGCGTTGACGACCACAGCCATCGCCGTCGTGGCCCTGGTCTTCGCTCTGCTCGTGGCCTCCGTCCTCGGGGGCGACCTGAAGCGGCAGGTCCTGACCTTCGTCGTCACCACGGTCGTCGTGTTCGGGACCGTGTGGTACTTCGACAGCATCGGCTGGTGGCGTCAGCCGGCCCTGGGCCTGCCGCTCATCCTCCTCGGCTCCCTGCTCGCCCTCGCCTTCTTCCTGGTCGTCACCGTCGGGCTCGCCGAGCGCAAGATCCTCTACGCCGGCCTGACCACGATCGCCCTGGGCCTCGTCGGCTATGTCGTGACGGCGCCGATCATGGACGACCCGTCCAGTTGGTGGATCGTCCTCGGACTGGGCCTGCTCTCCGTGCTCGTCGGGCTCGCCGTCGGGTGGTTCCTCGGCGGCTTCGAGAAGAAGGTGGCGATGTTCGTGTGCGCGGGCACGGCGCTGGCGTTCGCGGGTCTGGTGTTCACCGACGAGCTGCTGCGCAACTGGGGCGGCTTCCTGGAGATCGCGGCCCGACCGATCAGCACGATCGGGGACACGCGTGTCCCTAACGAGCGGTTCGACGGCAACTTCTGGGAGGACATCTACAACTGGGCCGTCCAGCTGGTGCTGCCCACCATCGTCCTGACCGTCGTCTCGATCGCCGGTTACAGCCGCTACACGCGCGCGTCGATGCTGGAGACCATCAACCAGGACTACATCCGCACGGCCCGCTCCAAGGGACTGTCGGACCGGGTGGTCTACACCAAGCACGCCCTGCGCAACGCGTTGATCCCGATCACCACCATCGTGGCCTTCGACTTCGCCAGCCTCCTGGGCGGTGCCGTCATCACCGAGACGATCTTCGGATGGAAGGGCCTGGGCGCGATGTTCCGCGCCGGACTCAACACCGTGGACCCCGGCCCGGTGATGGCCTACTACCTGGTGGCCGGGGGCGCGGCGGTCCTGATGAACATGATCGCCGACATCGCCTACGCCTTCCTCGACCCGCGGATCCGGCGGTGAGCGCGGCGATGAGCCACCGACCGTCGATGCCGGCCGCCGCTGCGGCGCAGACCCAAAGGACCACCCGATGAGCATCCAGTCCCCCCCGCCGGCCGGCGGGACCGACCCGGAGACCGTCTACTCGGTCGAGAAGCAGCTCGACCTGGAGGCCAAGTCCTACTCCCAGGGCCAGCTGGTGCGCCGTCGCTTCTTCCGGCACCGCGGAGCGATGGTCTCGCTCGCGGTGCTGATCGCGGTCACGATCTTCGCCTTCACCTCGATCGGCTACGGCTTCGTGCCCGGCTGGTGGAACAAGAACTACTGGGAGGGCGCCCTCGTCGAGAACATGGGCCGTCCCACCCTGCAGCTGTGGCCCCCCCAGGTGGGGGAGTACCCCTTCGGCCAGGACAACGCGGGCAAGGACTACTTCGCCCTGACCATGCGCGGCACCCAGCGCTCGCTCATCGTCGCCTTCACCGTCGGCCTGATCTCCACCGTGATCGGGACCGCGATCGGCGCCATCGCGGGCTACTACCGCGGCTGGGTCGAGTCGATCCTGATGCGCCTGACCGACCTGTTCATCGTCATTCCCGGCCTGGTCCTGGCGGCCGTGTTCGGCAAGATGGCCGACGGCGGGATCTGGCCGCTGGCGTTCCTCCTGTCGGTGATCGGCTGGACCGGGCTGGCGCGGCTGGTGCGCGGCGAGGTGCTGTCGCTGCGCGAGCGCGAGTTCGTCACCGCGGCCGAGGCGATCGGCACCAACTCCGGGCGCATCATCTTCAAGCACATCCTGCCCAACACCATCGGCACGATCATCGTCAGCGCCACGCTGGCGATCGCCGCGACGATCCTCACGGAGTCGGCGCTGTCCTTCCTCGGCTGGGGCGTGCGGGCCCCGGACACCTCGCTCGGCCTGCTGATCTCGACCTACCAGAACAGCTTCCAGAACCGGCCCTGGCTCTTCTGGTGGCCCGGCATGATCATCCTCACCATCGCCCTGTCCGTGAACTTCCTCGGCGACGGGCTCCGAGACGCCTTCGACCCCCGTCAGAACAGGACCGCCGACTGATGTCCACGCCCACCGACAGCTACTCCAGCGAGGTCTTCACCGGTTCCGGCACCCCCGTCGAGGGGGAGGAGGTCGTCCTTTCCTTCGACGACGTCGACGTCCGCTTCAAGACCGAGTTCGGCAGCGTCCACGCCGTCAAGGGCGTCGACCTCAAGGTCCGGCCCGGCGAGGTCGTCGCGCTGGTCGGGGAGTCCGGCTCCGGCAAGTCGGTCACCTCGATGACCGCGATGCGGCTGCTGCCGCGCAACGCCACCATCGGGGGCGCCGTCAACGTCGCGGGCAAGGAGGTGGGCCGGCTCACCGAGAACAGCATGCGACGGCTGCGGGGCAACGACGTGGCGATGGTCTTCCAGGAGCCGATGACCGCCCTGAACCCGGTGCTCACCATCGCCACCCAGATGGTCGAGTCGATGGAGCTGCACGGGATCGCCCGGGGTCAGCACGCCGTCGACCGCGCCGTCGAGCTGCTCGGCATGGTCGGCATCCCCGAGCCCGAGCGGCAGATGAAGAAGTATCCGCACGAGCTCTCCGGCGGCCAGCGGCAGCGCGTGGTCATCGCCATCGCGATCAGCTGCGACCCCAAGGTCATCATCGCCGACGAGCCCACCACCGCCCTGGACGTCACCGTGCAGGCCGACATCCTCGACCTGCTGCGCTCGCTCAAGGACAAGCTGAACACCGGCATCCTGCTCATCACCCACAACATGGGCGTGGTGGCCGACATGGCCGACCGGGTCGCCGTCATGTTCAAGGGCGAGATCGTCGAGCGGGGCACGGTGGAGGAGGTCCTCCTGCGTCCCCAGCACGAGTACACCAAGATGCTGCTGGGGTCGGTCCCGCGCATGGGGGCCGGCCGCGGCCAGATGGACATCCGCGTCAAGGAGGAGGTGGACGCGAACGCCCCCCTGGCGATCGAGCTCAAGAACCTCGTCATCGAGTACCAGCGCCTGGGCAAGCCGCCGTTCCGCGCCGTCGACGACGTCAGCTTCGACGTCCGCGTGGGGGAGATCGTCGGCCTGGTCGGCGAGTCGGGCTCAGGCAAGTCCACCATCGGGCGGTGCGCCCTCGGCCTGATCCCGGCGGCCAGCGGCGAGTTCCGTCTGATGGGCCAGGACGTGACCAACCTGCGCAAGAGCGAGCTCAAGGCGCTGCGCAAGCGTATCGGCGTGATCTTCCAGGACCCGGCGGCCTCCCTGAACCCGCGTCTGCCGATCGGTGACTGCATCGCCGAGCCGATGGTCGTGCACAAGGTGGGCGACCGCAAGGAGCGCGAGAACAAGGTGTACGAGCTCCTCGAGGCGGTCCAGCTGCCCCGCGAGGTCTACAACCGCTACCCGCACGAGGTGTCGGGGGGTCAGCGCCAGCGCATCTGCGTGGCGAGGGCGCTGAGCCTGGACCCCGAGCTCCTCGTCGCCGACGAGCCGACCTCGGCGCTCGACGTCTCCGTCCAGGCCCGCGTGCTGAAGATCTTCGCCGAGCTGCAGGACCAGTTCGGGTTCGCCTGCCTGTTCATCAGCCACGACCTGGCCGTCATCGACCTCCTGGCCCACAAGGTGGTCGTCCTGCAGAACGGGGAGGTCGTCGAGGCGGGCCCCCGCGAGCAGATCATGGAGCACCCGCGGGAGGACTACACCCAGCGGCTCATCGCCGCCGCCCCGGTCCCCGACCCCATCGAGCAGGGTCGCCGCCGCCGCGAGCGCCACGAGCTGCTCCGCCAGCAGGGGGAGGAGATCGTGGAGCTGAAGATCGACGACATCGACGACTTCCGCGGGACCATCTCGCGCGAGGCGGACAAGCTCTGAGCCACACCCCCCGTGACGTCGGCGGCGGCCCCACCCGCGAGGGTGCGGGCCGCCGCGGCACGTCGCCACAGGGACGCACCCCGCAACCAGGAGGTATGTCGTGAAGGTTGTCTTCGCCGGGACCCCCCAGGTGGCCGTGCCGACCCTGGAGGCGCTCCTGCGCTCACCGCACGAGGTGGTCGGGGTGCTCACCCGGCCCGACGCCGCCGCGGGACGTGGTCGGCACACCCGACCCTCGCCGGTGCGCCAGGTCGCCGAGGAGCACGGTCTTCCGGTGCTCGCCCCGGCCCGGCTGCGCGAGGGCGGCGTGCGCGAACAGCTGGGACGATGGGCGCCCGACGTGGTCGCGGTGGTTGCCTACGGTGCCCTCGTCCCATCCGAGCTGCTGCAGCTGCCCGCCCACGGCTGGGTCAACCTCCACTTCTCGCTGCTGCCCGCCTGGCGGGGTGCTGCGCCGGTGCAGCATGCCGTGATGGCCGGCGACGAGCTCACCGGTGCGGTGACGTTCGTGCTCGAGGAGGGTCTGGACACCGGACCGGTGCTGGGGAGCCTGACCGAGAGGATCGGTCCGCGCGACACCGCCGGAGACCTCCTCGCGAGGCTCTCCCGTGCCGGGGCCGACCTGGTGGTCGCCACCTTCGACGCGCTCCAGCGCGGAGAGCTGGCGCCACGCCCGCAGCCGGCCGACGGCATCACCCATGCCCCCAAGCTCGGCGTGGACGACGCCCGGATCGTGTGGTCGCACCCGGCCTTCGTCGTCGACCGGCTGGTGCGCGGGTGCACGCCCGCACCAGGCGCGTGGACGACCTGGCGGGGCGAGCGGGTCAAGGTGCTGCCCGTCGAGCCCGTCGACGCGCTCGAGGACACGCTGGCGCCCGGCGAGGTCCTCGTACGGCGGCGCGAGGTGCTCACCGGCACGGCGACCTCCCCGGTCCGCCTCGGCGAGGTCCAGCCCCAGGGCAGGAAGGTCATGGCCGCGGTCGACTGGGCCCGGGGCGTGCGCCCGGCGACGGGGGAGCGGTTCGATGGCTGAGCGAGACGACGCGACCGGGCGCGGCACCCCCTCCGGGCGACGAGGGCCCCGTCGCAGGTCCGCCCAGACCCCCACGCAGCGGGACCGCGGGGGAGACCCGGCCCGGGACACGGCATACCTGGTGCTGAGGGCCGTGCACGAGGACGGTGCGTACGCCAACCTCGAGCTCCCGGCGGCCCTGCGCCGGGCCCGGCTGTCGGGCCGGGACGCGGCGTTCGCCACCGAGCTCACCTACGGCACCCTGCGGATGCAGGGGCTCTACGACGCCGTGGTCGCCCACGCGGCCGACCGTCCTGCGGACCGCATCGACCCGCCGGTGCTGGACGTGCTGCGCCTGGGCGTGCACCAGCTGCTCGGGATGAGGGTCCCCGACCACGCGGCCGTCAGCGCGACCGTGGGTCTGGCCCGCCAGCACGTCGGCCAGGGCCCCGGAGGGTTCGTCAACGCCGTGCTGAGGCGGGTCACCGAACGGGACCGGGAGACCTGGGTGCAGCTCGTGACGCAAGAGGTGGCCGAGGAGGTGGCTCGGCTGGCGCTCGAGCACTCGCACCCGGAGTGGATCGTGCGTGCCCTGCGCGCTGCCCTGGTCGCCAACGGCAGCGAGGAGCCGGAGGTCGAGCTGCGCGAGCTTCTGGCGGCGCACAACGTCCCCGGCGAGCTCACGCTCGCAGCACGCCCGGGCCTGCTGGACGAGGACGAGCTCCGCGCCGCCGGTGCCCACCCCGCGGCGATCGCGTCCACCGCCTGGACGCTGCCGTCCGGAGACCCGGGCGAGCTCGTCGCCGTGCGCGACGGTCGGGCGGCTGTCCAGGACGCCGGGTCGCAGCTGCTGACCCTCGCCCTGGTCGACGCGCCGCTCGAGGGTCCGGACGAGAGGTGGTTGGACCTGTGCGCCGGGCCGGGGGGCAAGGCCGGGCTGCTCGCCGCCCTGGCGCTGCGGCGCGGTGCCGCCCTGCGGGCCATCGAGGTCAGCGCGCACCGGGCCGAGCTCGTGCGCCATACCCTGCGCGGAGCGGTCGCGGCCGGTGCCGAGGTCGAGGTCACGGTCGGGGACGGACGGGACGTGGGACGGGAGGAGCCGGGACGCTACGACCGGGTGCTGGTGGACGCGCCGTGCACCGGTCTGGGCGCCCTGCGCCGTCGGCCCGACGCACGCTGGCGACGGACGCCCGCGGACCTCACCGGCCTGGGACCGCTCCAGCGTGACCTGCTGTCCTCGGCCCTCGACGCCACGCGTCCCGGGGGTCTCGTCGCCTACGCGACCTGCTCGCCGCACATCGCCGAGACGCACCTGGTGGTCCGCGACGTGCTCAAGCGCCGCGACGACGTGGAGCTGGTGGACGTGCGTCCCCTCCTGCGCGACCGTTCCGGGGAGCGGCTGGCCGGCACCGGCGTGGACGACCAGCTCTGGGCCCAGCTGTGGCCCCACCGGCACGGCACCGACAGCATGTTCGTGGCCCTGCTGCGTCGCCGTTAGGGTGAGCGCCATGCCCGACCGGACGCTGCAGATCAGCCCCTCGATCCTGTCCGCCGACTTCGCGAACCTTGAGCGCGAGCTGGCCCGCATCGGCTCGGCGGACTGGGCGCACGTGGACGTCATGGACAACCACTTCGTGCCCAACCTCACCCTGGGTCTGCCGGTGGTCGAGGCCCTGGCACGGGTGAGCCCGGTACCGCTCGACTGCCACCTGATGATCGAGGACCCGGACCGCTGGGCCCCGGGGTATGCCGAGGCCGGCGCCCGGTCGGTGACCTTCCACGTCGAGGCGGTGGCCGATGCCGTCGCCACCGCCCGTGCCATCCGGTCCGCCGGGGCCAGGGCGGCTATCGCCCTCAGGCCGGGGACGGCGTTCGAGCCCTACGAGGAGCTGCTCGACGAGGTGGACATGGTGCTGGTGATGACCGTCGAGCCGGGCTTCGGGGGGCAGTCCTTCATGGACGACCAGATGCCGAAGGTGCGGGCCGTGCGGGAGGCTGTGCGCCGGCGCGGTGGAGAGATCTGGGTGCAGGTGGACGGGGGCGTGTCCGCGGACACGATCGGGCGGTGCGTGGAGGCGGGCGCGGACGTGTTCGTGGCCGGGTCGGCCGTCTACGGCGCTGCCGACGCAGCCGGACAGATCGCCCGGCTGCGCGGGCTGGCCGGGCGGCACCAGCACCGGGTCCCGCCGCCACGGGGGTAGGATCGGTGGCGCACACGTGCTCCGGGGTCGGTGTAATTCCGAACCGGCGGTGACAGTCCGCGACCCGGTCGCAGCCAGCGGCCGGTTGACCTGGTGAAACTCCGGGACCGACGGTGAAAGTCCGGATGGGAGGCAGCACGCGAGCCGTTCTGGCGAACGGCGGTGCCCGAGGCGCCGGCGACGGCATACCCCTCGGGCTCCTCCCTCGTCCGTCGGCTCGTCCGCTTCGCGCACGACACCCCCGGCGCCCACACCACCTGGTGGCCCGGGACGACCCCGGGTCATCCGATCCGAGAGGACGCGCGTCGTGGACGTCTGGAACGACATCTTCACTGCACAGCTGACCATCGCCGGTCACACCATCGCCTGGCGGGAGGTCGTCGGCAACGGCTTCGGGCTCGCCTCGGCGATCCTGGGGATGCGCCGCAAGGTCTGGGCCTGGCCGGTCGGCATCGTCGGCAACCTGCTGCTGTTCACCGTGTTCATGGGGGTCTGGTTCTCCAACCCGCAGGAGCACAGCCTCTTCGGACAGGCCGCGCGGCAGGTCTTCTTCATCCTCACCAGCGTCTACGGCTGGTGGGCCTGGAACCGGTCCCGCAAGGGTCGGGCCAAGGGTGCCCCCGCGATCACCCCGCGCTGGGCCACGGCCCACGAGCGCACCACCTACCTGATCAGCGCGGTCGTCCTCGTCGTCCTGAGCCAGTGGGTCTTCGCCCAGGTGGGAGCCGGCTGGCCCGCACCCCGCTGGTACTACTGGACCGACGCGTGGATCTTCGTCGGCTCGATGCTGGCCACCTACGCGATGGCCCGCGGCTGGGTGGACTTCTGGCTGGTCTGGATCGCCGTCGACCTCGTCGGGGTGCCGCTGCTGTGGCACTCCGGCTACTACCCCTCGGCCATCCTCTTCATGGTCTACGGAGCCTTCGTCATCTGGGGCTTCGTGGTGTGGAAGAAGGCTGCCCGGGTCGAGGCGCCGACCGGGGGCGGTCCGTCCCTGGCGGAGCCCGAACGTAGTCTGACGCCATGAGTCCATCGGCGCCACGGCGGTCCCCGTACGACACCTTCCGCCCTGTCACGGGTGCCTGGGTCGCACGGGGCACGGCCGTCGCGTCGGTCGTCGTCTTCGCTGTGGTGGCCCTGGTCGGACCCGTCCCCCTCGGGTCGGACCCGGCTGCGCTGCTCCTCAACCGCGTCGCCATCGCCCTCATCGGGGTGGCGATCGCGGCCTTCCTGTGGCGCTACGCCCTCATCCGGGCCGTGCCCACCGCCGGGGGGCTGGTGGTGGTCAACCTCTTCCAGACGCGGGAGCTGGAGTGGGCGCAGATCGTGCGGGTCGGTTTCGCCGGCGGCGCGCCCTGGGCGGTGCTCGAGCTGACCGACACCGAGGAGCTGCCGATCATGGCTCTGCAGCGCGCGGACGGGCAGCGGGCGCGCCGGGAGGCCTCCCGGCTGGCGGCCCTCATCGAGCACCACCAGCGCAGCCCCGAGCGTCCTCAGCCGGGCTGAGGGCTGGTCGGCGGAGCGTCGTCCGGCGAGGACGGGTCGAACTCCTCGCGGGTCGCCGGCAACCGCCGGCGCGCCTCCGAGAGCTGCATCCCGGACAGGACCAGCAGGTCGACGACGGTGGAGCGGACCTGGGCCCGCATGACCTCGGCCGACAGCCCGGCCCGTGGGTGGCTCCACGTCGAGCGCCGCGCCAGGTTCACCAGGTCTTCCCTCGTCGCCGACAGCGGTCCCTGACGCTCGAGCTGCTCCTGCACCGTGGCCGCCGCCTCAGCCAGGCCGGCGACCATGTCGATGTAGGTGTCGGGGACGAACTCCTCGTCCTCCACGGCCGCCTCGGCGCGCCGCGCCAGCACGCGCACGTTGCGGATGGCCAGGTCCAGCGGGCCGAGGATGCCCTGGATCTCGCGCACGTCGTCGCGGTGCTCGCCCGACAGCAGCGGCGCGAGCCGGGCTGCCGCAGAGGCTTCCGCGGTCGTGGCGCGCAGGCTCTCCAGCTCCCGGGACAGCTCCCGCGCGGTGCGGAGCGCAGTGCTGGCGCGACCGTGGTCACGGTTGCGCAGCGCCTGCGTCGTCTCGGTCAGCACCTCCGCGAGGTGGCCCACGATCGCGATCGCCCGTTCCCTCGGCCGCTGGGTCGTGGACCGCACCGGGGCCAGCATCGCGATGAGCAGCGCCACCCCGCCCCCCACGACGGCGTCCAGCCAACGGCTGAGCGCCTCGCCGTCGCCAGCCACGAGCACGGTGAGCATGACCCCCTGGATCCCGGCCTGCATCATCAGCAGCTGGCCGGCGCCCAGCAGCACGGCGAGCGCCATGGCGACGACCGCTACGGCGAAGATCTGCCACAGGCCGGTCCCGAAGGCGTGGACCAGCAGGTCACCGGTGAGGATCCCGATGGCCACGCCGATCGTGAGCTCGACGATCCGTCGCACCCGGTCCCCGTAGGTCAGCCCCAGGCAGATCATCGCGGTGATCGGGGCGAAGAAGGGCAGCGGGTGGTCGAGCAGGCCGTGGGCCACCCACCAGGCCGCGGTCGCCCCGGCCGCGACCTGCACGATGAGCCAGGCCCGGGCCCGCAGCCGCACGAGCCGACCGCGCGCGGCGCCGGGGGTCAGCTCGTCCAGCAGGGGGTCGATGACGGCGTGACCGGCCTGGGCGGCCTGGTCGCGGGCTCTGCTCATGGAGCCAGTGTGACCCACCGGGTGCGGCCCGTCACCGTGTCGACGACCACGTCGGCCGCGGGCTGGTGCGCGGCGGGGAAGAGGGTCTCCTCCTGGGCGGCCCACTCGTCCCAGTGCCCGGCGAAGACGTCCCCGTCGCGCCGCAGGGCACGGTCCCGGCGCACGTCCGTGGGGGCCTCGAGCCAGACCCGCAGGTCGAGCAGGTGGGTGCAGGCCGAGACGAGCGTGCCCACGCCCTCGACGACGACCGCGTCGGCCAGGGGCACCTGCACCCGGGGGCCGGGGCGGTCGGCCACCCAGTCCCAGGAGGTGAACGCACCCTCCTCGCCCCGCGACAGCGGGGTGATGACGTCTGCGCACAGGGGTGGCAGTGCAGCTGCCAGGCCGCTCCACCCCGGGTAGAGGTCGTCGAGGTGGACCTGGGCGCAGGAGTGCCCTGCCGCCTCGACCCGCACGGCCAGCGCCTCGGCGAGGTCGGTCTTGCCGGAGCCGCTGCGTCCGTCGACGCCGACGACGACGGGGCGGGCGGCGGAGCGGGGGCCGCGCGCGAGGAGCAGGCCCCTCAGCCCGGCCCAGACGTCGTCGGCCGCTGCCGAGGGGTCAGGCGGCACGCGTGTGACCGGTGAGCGCCTCGATGTCGGCGTCCGTCCCCTCGGCGCGCAGGCGGGCGACCCCGGTGCGGCCGAAGGCGTGCAGGATCAGCTCCAGGGGGGTGCCGCGCAGGACCACGGTGCCGCCGCCGGGGCGCGGCCCGCGCAGCGCCACCCGCCCGTGCACCTCGCCCTCGGCCACCGCGACCACCCCGACGGGGGCGGAGCGGTAGTGCAGCCGCCCCACCGTCGTCAGGGTCCGCCACAGGACCAGCTGCGTGCGCCGGTCGAGCTCCGTGGGCGCCCACCCGGGCTGGGCCCGCACCATGTCCTCGTGGTGGATCGCCAGCTCGGCGGTGTTGGCCGGCTCACCGATGGCCGGCAGCCGGGTCGGCCACCAGCGGGGCGGGCCGGAGGCGAACCGGGCGACGAGCTCCTCGAAGGGGAGCGCGGCGAGGGAGGCCTGGACCCCTGCGGTATGCCGCTTCAGCGCGGGGACGTCCAGGCCGATCCCGGGCAGCGCGTCGGGCCGGGACTCCCGCACCACGAGGTGCGCGACCAGCTCGCGGACGTCCCAGGGGGTGCACAGGGTGGGGGCCTCCGGGCCCAGGGCGGTGGCGGTGGCGGCGACCAGATGGCGCAGGGCGGTGTCGGTGGGCATGCCCCCATCCCATCACGGGTCGGCACGCGGCCGGGACGGCCACCGGACCGTGGCAGGATGAGTCCTCGGCACCCCACCCCTCGGCTCAGCCCCGGGCGAAGCCCTGCCCCAACCCATCCCCGGAGGTCGGCACCCGTATGTCAGTGGCCAGCAGCAGAGCGGCCGGCGCCCCCGTCCCGCGACCCACCGCCACCCGCGCCGTGCTGCGCCGCGGGCTCCGGGTCATCTGGATCGGCATCCGGCAGGAGCCGCGCCCCTTCCTGGTGGCCCTGCTTGGCGCCGTGCTGTGGGCGGGCGCCACCGTGGGGACGGCCGCAGCGATCGGGTGGGTCACCAACCACGTCGTGGAGCCCTCGGTGACGAGCGGCGAGGTCACGCCCGCAGGGCTGGGCACGATCCTGGGCGTGCTGCTGGCCGTGCTGACCGTCAACGTCATCGGTGTCATCCTGCGCCGTGTCTGGGCCACGATCGCCGGCTTCAACCTCCAGGCGCGCTACCGGCGCGACGTCACGCGGCAGTACCTCCGGCTGCCGCTGTCGTGGCACCACGCGCACCCCTCCGGCCAGCTGCTGTCCAACGCCCACGCGGACATCGAGGCGACCTGGCAGGTCTTCAACCCGCTGCCGATGGCCATCGGCGTCATCTTCATGCTGGTCATCGCCGGAGCGATGATGATCGTCGTCGACCCGTTGCTGGCCCTCGTCGGGCTCCTGGTCTTCCCCGGCCTGTTCGCCGCCAACCTGGTCTTCCAGCAGTTCATGGCCCCGCGGATCACCCTGGCGCAGCAGCTGCGAGCCGAGGTGGCAGAGGTGGCCCACGAGTCGTTCGAGGCGGGGCTGCTGGTGAAGGCGATGGGCCGCGAGGACCAGGAGGCCGACCGGTTCCGGGTCGCCACGCACGACCTGCGCGACTCGCTGGTCCAGGTGGGGCGCACCCGCGGCACCTTCGAACCGGTCATCGAGGCCATCCCCATCCTGGGCACGCTCGCGGTGCTCGGGGTCGGCACCTGGCAGGTCGCCGCCGGGGACCTCGTGGCCGCCGACGTCGTCCAGATGGCCTACCTGTTCTCCCTGCTGGCCTTCCCGGTCCGGGCCCTGGGCTGGGTCCTCGCAGAGCTGCCGCGCTCGGTGGTCGGGTTCGACCGGGTCCAGCACGTCCTGGACGCCGAGGGAGCCATGCGCTACGGCTCGGCGGTGGCACGCCGGGACGACGGTCCGGCCAGATCCTCCCTGCAGGACGTCAGCTACACGCACGCGGGGGAGGACACGCCGGCCATCCACGGGGTGACCCTGGACGTCCGCGCCGGGAGCACCACGGCCCTCGTGGGCCCGACCGGCTCCGGCAAGACCACCCTGACCAACCTGAGCCTGCGCCTGATGGACCCCGGGCAGGGCGAGGTGCTCCTCGACGGGACGGACGTGCGCGAGCTGGCGAAGGGCGAGATCCCAGCCGTCTCCACGCTCGTGGCCCAGCAGACCTTCCTGTTCGACGACACCGTGCGGGGCAACGTCACGCTCGGCGAGGACGCCGACGACGCATCGGTGCGGCGAGCACTGCGGATCGCCCAGGCCGACACCTTCGTGGCGGCACTGCCCGACGGGATGGACACCATGATCGGCGAGCGCGGCGGCACCCTGTCGGGTGGGCAGCGGCAGCGCATCGCCCTGGCCCGGGCCGTCTGGCGTGCACCGCGGCTCCTGGTCCTCGACGACGCCACGAGCGCGGTCGACCCCTCGGTCGAGCAGGCCATCCTCGCCGGTCTCCGCGAGGCCAGCACGGGGATGACGGTGCTCGTCGTCGCCTACCGGATGGCCACGATCATGCTCGCCGACGAGGTGGTCTACATCGAGCACGGCCGCGTGGTCGACAGCGGCCCGCACGCCGAGCTGGTCGAGCGGTGCCACGGCTACGCCGACCTCGTGCACGCCTACGCCAGGGAGGCGGCCGACCGGGCCGCCGTGGAGCGGTCGGAGGAGAGCGCATGAGCAGCCCAGCAGCAGGAGGAAGCAGGATCGAGGCCCAGAGCAGCCTCGGCACCTGGGCGACCCTGCGCCGCGGGTTCGAGCTGTCGCCGGAGCTGCGCCGAGGGCTGGGCCTGACGGTCCTGCTCGCCGTCGTCGCCACGCTCGGCAGGGTCCTCGTGCCCTTCGTCGTCCAGATCATCACCGACAACGGCATCCTCGCCGACGGCGGGCCGGACCTGGGGTATGTCGGGCGCGCCATCGCGATGGCCGCCGGCGTGGTCGTGCTCAGCAGCCTCGCGCAGTACCTCGTCAACGTCCGGCTCTTCACGGCGGCCGAGTCCGGTCTCGCCACGCTGCGCATGCGGGCGTTCCGGCACATCCACGACCTGTCGATGCTCACCCAGAGCACCGAACGGCGGGGCTCGCTCGTCTCGCGGGTGACCAGCGACGTCGACACGATCTCGATGTTCGTGCAGTTCGGTGGGCTCATGCTGCTGATCTCCGTCGCGCAGATCCTGCTCGCCACCCTGCTGATGCTCTTCTACAGCCCGGTGCTCGCGCTGGTCGTCTACCTGTGCTTCGTGCCGCTGGTGTTCCTCGTCCGGAGGTTCCAGCCGATGCTGGGGGCCGCCTACGGCACCGTCCGGACGCGCGTGGGCGACATGCTCGGAGCCATCAGCGAGTCCATCGTCGGCGCCGCGACCATCCGGGCCTACGGCGCGGAGGAGCGGACGGCAGAGCGCATCGACGCCGCGATCGAGACCCACCGGGCTGCGGCCGTGCGCGCCCAGATCAGGTCGGTGATGGCCTTCGTCTCCGGGCAGGCCTTCGCCGGCATCACCACCGCCGTCGTGCTCGTGGTCGGCACCGTGCTCGCGGCGAGGGGAGAGGTCACCCTGGGCCAGCTGCTGGCCTTCCTCTTCCTGGTCAACCTCTTCACCCAGCCGGTGCTGATGGCCACCGAGATCCTCAACGAGATGCAGAACGCGGTCGCCGGGTGGAGGCGGGTCATCGGCGTCATCGACACCCCGGCCGACGTCGCCGACCCCGGCCCCACCGGGGTCCACCAGGACCGCGGACCGATGACCGTGGAGTTCCGAAACGTGTCGTACGCCTACCCCGGCGGCGACCTGGTGCTGCGCGACGTCGACCTGCGCATCGAGCCGCACACGCGGGTGGCGGTCGTGGGCGAGACGGGGTCGGGCAAGACCACCCTCGCCAAGCTGCTCACCCGGCTCATGGACCCCACGGGGGGGCAGGTTCTCATCGACGGCGCCGACCTGCGCGAGCTCGCGTTCGCGTCCCTGCGCAGCCGCGTGGTGCTGGTGCCGCAGGAGGGCTTCCTCTTCGACGACGACCTGGCCGCCAACATCAGGTTCGCCCGCCCGGAGGCCACCGACGAGGAGATCGCGCTGACCGTCACCGAGCTCGGCCTGGACGCCTGGGTCGAGGCCCTCCCGCACGGGCTAGCGACCCGCGTGGGCCAGCGGGGCGAGTCGCTGTCGGCGGGTGAGCGGCAGCTCGTCGCCATCGCCCGGGCCTACCTCGCGGACCCCGACCTCCTCGTGCTCGACGAGGCCACCAGTGCGGTGGACCCCGCGACCGAGGTGCGGGTGCAGCGCGCGATCGAGGGACTCACCCGGGGCCGGACCTCGGTCGCCATCGCCCACCGGCTCTCCACCGCGGAGGCCGCCGACGTGGTGGTGGTCGTGGACCAGGGGCGCGTCGTGGAGCTGGGGCACCACCGTGACCTCGTGACCCGGGGCGGGGTCTACTCCCGCATGCACGCCTCGTGGGCGTCCCAGCAACGCACCGACGCGTGAACCGTCGGGCGGCGGCGGCGGTCCTCCTCGGCTGCGGGCTGCTGCTGCTCGCCGGCAGCCAGCCGTGGGTGCTGACGGTGCGCGAGCCGGCTCCCGGGTCGCTCCGGACGCGGGGCGAGGTCTCCGGCTCTGCGCTCACCCCGTGGGTGACCGCGCTGACCCTGGTCGCGGCCGCGGCGACCCTCGTGGCGCTCGGCAGCCGGCGCCGGTGGCCGCTCCTGCTGTCGACAGCCTCCCTTCTCGGCGTGTGCCTGGGCGTCGTCGTCACGGCGCTCGACCCGACGGCCGCGCCCGCCGTCGGGGCCACCGTCTCGAGCCGGACCACCGGGTGGCTCTGGGTCGGACTCCTCGCCGCCCTCCTCGCGACCGGTGGCGCGCTGCTCGCCACCGTCACCCCCAGGCCCACCCCCACCTCCGAACGCACCTCACCCGTCGGCGCCGCACCCTCGGCGGCAGCGCAGCGCCACGAGGCCGAGCGCCGGGCCAGCGAACGGGCCTGGCGCGAGCTCGGAGAGGGCCGGGACCCCACGGCGCCCGACTGACACGGGCGCGCCATACCGCACGGGGCCGCCACGGCGGGGCTGCGGGCTGGCACACTAGGGCGGACCACCCACCGGGCCCGGCGGCCCGCGCAGACGAGGAGCACCGATGCACGACGAGAACCACGGGTACAGCCCGGCAGCCTGGACCGGGGTCGCCATCATGCTGGTCGCGGCGACCGTCGGCTGCTACGCCGCTGTCTTCGGCCCCGCGTCCCTGATGTGGATCGGCATCGCGGTCTTCGTGGCGGGATCGCTCGTGTGGTACGCCATGGCCAAGGCCGGACTGGGGTCTGACGGGCCCCGTGCGCGTGCCCGGCGCGAGGCGCACACCGGCCGCTGACGGTCCCCGGCCACGCCCCCGGGGGACGGAGCACCGTCGGGCGGCGACTAGGCTGGGGGAGTGCCGACCGTCCTGGATCAGATCATCGAAGGGGTCCGCGCCGACCTGGCCGACCGCCGTGCCGCCCTACCGTTCGACGTCCTCAAGGAGCACGCGCTCGCTGCTCCGTCACCTCGTGACGCGCACGCCCGACTGAGCCCCCGTGAGGGCGTCCACGTGATCGCGGAGGTGAAGCGCAGCAGTCCCAGCAAGGGAGCTCTCGCCGCCGTCGCCGACCCGGCAGGGCTGGCCGCCGACTACGAGGCCGGGGGAGCCAGCGCGATCAGCGTGCTCACCGAGGGACGCCGGTTCGGCGGGTCGCTCGCCGACCTCGACGCGGTCCGCGCCCGCGTCGACGTGCCGGTGCTGCGCAAGGACTTCATCGTGGACCCGTACCAGGTCTGGGAGGCCCGTGCCCACGGGGCCGACCTCGTCCTGCTCATCGTCGCCGCCCTGGACCAGGACGTGCTCGTCGGTCTGCTGGAGCGGGTCGAGTCGCTCGGGATGCACGCGCTCGTGGAGGTGCACGACGAGGTCGAGGCCGAGCGGGCCGTCGCTGCCGGTGCGCGCATCGTCGGCGTCAACAACCGCAACCTCAAGACCCTCGTGGTCGACCGCGGCACCTTCGCCCGGGTGGCCCCCACGCTGCCCCAGGACGTCGTCAGGGTCGCCGAGTCCGGGGTGCGCGGGCCCTTGGACGTCATGTCCTTCGCCGAGGCGGGGGCCCACGCGGTGCTCGTGGGCGAGGCCCTCGTCACCGGACGCTCGCCGCGGGACGCGGTGGCGCAGCTGGTGGCGGCGGGCAACCACCCGGCGCTGCACACGCACGACGGTCAGCGGCCCGGGGGTGGTCGCGGGTGAGCACCGCCGGAGAGGTCGGGCGAGCGGTGGAGGGCAGGTTCGGCGACTTCGGGGGTCGCTTCGTGCCGGAGGCACTGGTCGCCGCGCTCGAGGAGCTGGACGAGGCGCGACGGGACGCCATGGGCGACCCCGACTTCGTCGCCGAGCTCGACCGGTTGCAGCGCGACTACACCGGCAGGCCAAGCCCACTGACGGAGGTGGGCAAGTTCGCCGAGCACGCCGGCCGGGCCCGGGTCTTCCTCAAGCGCGAGGATCTCAACCACACCGGCTCCCACAAGATCAACAACGTGCTCGGGCAGGCACTGCTGACGGTCCGCATGGGCAAGCGCCGCGTCATCGCGGAGACCGGCGCCGGACAGCACGGGGTGGCCACCGCCACCGCCGCCGCGCTCATGGGCCTGGAGTGCACCGTCTACATGGGCGAGGTGGACACCCGCCGCCAGGCGCTCAACGTCGCCCGGATGCGGCTCCTCGGTGCCGAGGTCGTGCCGGTGGCGACCGGCAGCGCGACCCTCAAGGACGCCATCAACGAGGCCATGCGCGACTGGGTGACGAACGTCGAGCACACCCACTACCTCCTCGGCACGGTCACCGGGCCCCACCCCTTCCCCACGATGGTCCGCGACTTCCACTCGGTCATCGGCACCGAGGCGAGGGCGCAGATGCTCGAGCGGACCGGCCGGCTGCCGGACGCCGTCTGTGCCTGTGTGGGCGGCGGGTCCAACGCGATGGGGATCTTCTCCGCCTTCCTCGGTGACGAGGCCGTCTCCCTCCACGGGTTCGAGGCCGGTGGCGAGGGTGTGGAGACCGGACGCCACGCCGCCCGCTTCTCGGGCGGGGAGCCAGGGGTGCTGCACGGCGCCGCCAGCTACGTCCTGCAGGACGAGGACGGGCAGACCCGCGAGACCCACTCGATCTCGGCCGGGCTGGACTACCCGGCCGTCGGACCCGAGCACGCCTACCTGCACGACACCGGCCGAGCCGTCTACGAGCCGGTCACCGACCGCGAGGCGATGGACGCCTTCTCCCTGCTGTGCCGCACCGAGGGGATCATCCCGGCCATCGAGAGCGCCCACGCGCTCGCCGGTGCCCTGCGCGTCGGGCGCACGCTGTCGGAGACCTCCTCCGAGCGCCCCCTCGTCCTGGTCAACCTCTCGGGCCGCGGTGACAAGGACGTCGACACCGCCGCCCGCTGGTTCGGGCTGGTCGACGGGGACGAGATCGTGGAGGCGGCACAGCTGAAGGCCGACGAACCGGTGGCCGAGGCCGAGGGGAGCGGTTGGTGAGCGCGCTCGACGAGGTCTTCCGCCGTTGCCGCGACGAGAACCGCGCAGCGCTGGTCGCCTACCTGCCGGCGGGCTACCCCGACCTCCAGACCTCCCTGGCGGCCGTCCGCGCCGTGGCCGAAGCCGGGGCCGACGTCGTCGAGGTGGGCGTGCCCTACACCGACCCCCTCATGGACGGCCCGGTGATCGAGAACGCGGCGCTGCACGCGCTCGCGCAGGGCTTCCGCTTCGCCCAGGTCTTCGACGTGGTCCGTGCGGTCCGGGAGGCCGGTGCCGTGCCGGTCGTCATGTCCTACTACAACCCGGTGCTGCACCACGGGCTGGAGCGGTTCGCCGACGAGCTCGCCGCCGCCGGCGGTGCGGGGCTGATCACGCCCGACCTCGTCCCCGACGAGGCGCAGGCATGGCGTGCGGCCGCCGACGCGCACGGGGTGGACCCGATCTTCCTGGTCGCTCCCAGCTCGGGCGACGAGCGACTGCGGATGACCGTGGAGGCCTGCCGCGGCTTCGTGTACGTCGCCTCGACGATGGGCGTGACGGGGGCGCGCTCCGCCGTGGGCGGCGCCGCGGTCGGGCTGGTCGAGCGCACCCGCGCCGTCACCGACCTGCCGCTGTGCGTGGGGCTGGGCGTCAGCACCGGTGCCCAGGCCGCGGAGGTGGCCGGCTTCGCCGACGGGGTCATCGTCGGGTCCGCGCTCGTCCGTGCCCTGGGGCAGGACCCCTCCCTGGAAGCCCTGCGCGCGCTGACCGCCGAGCTGGCAGCCGGGGTACGGCGGTGAGCGAGCCCGCCCCGCCAGGCTGGTCCCGGTGGGCAGGGCTCGTGGCGCGACTCGTGCTCGGAGGTGTCCTGCTCGTCGCGGGGCTGCTCAAGATCGGCGACCTGACCGGGTCGGTGCAGAGCGTCCTGGCCTACGAGCTGTTCTCCTACCCGGTGGCACGCTTCGTCGGCACGGTGCTGCCGGTCGTCGAGGTCGCCGCCGGCCTCCTCCTGGTCGTCGGACTGCTCACCCGGGCCTCGGCCGTCGTGGGTGGAGTGCTCATGCTCGCCTTCGTCGCAGGCATCGCCTCGGCCTGGAGCCGTGGGCTCGCCATCGACTGCGGGTGCTTCGGCACGGGCGGCCCGGTCGACCCCGACGACACCCGCTACCTGACCGAGATGCTGCGCGACCTCGGTCTGCTCGCCCTCGCGGCCTGGCTCGTCGCCCGGCCGCGCACCCCCTGGTCCGTCGACGGACTGCTGACGAAAGGTCGCTGACATGCCACGCCCCCCCGCACCCCAGGTCACGCCGGTCAGGTCCGGCGGTCCGTCGATGGCCCTCATCGGCGGCGTCGTCGTCCTCATCGTGGCGCTGATCGCGGCGCTCGTCTGGGCTGCGGCCCGCGGCAGCGACCTCGACGCGGCGGGATCCTCGAACGCGCTGGAGAACGGTGGGGGCATCAGCGTCGGGCCGGGCCGCGACGCGGACGTCCCCCAGATCCAGGTCTACGAAGACTTCCAGTGCCCCTGGTGCGGCGTCCTCGAGGGGTCCATCGGCGAGGGGCTCACCGAGAGGATCGCGGCGGGCGAGATCAACGTGACCTACCAGATCATGTCCTTCCTCGACGGCTCGCTGCGCAACGACTCCTCGACCCGCGCCACCAACGCCGCCCTGTGCGCCGACGACGCAGGGGCGTTCCTGCCCTTCCACGCCGCCGTCTACGCCGGTCAGCCGCAGGAGGAGGGCGTCGGGTTCACGGACGAGCAGCTGCTCGGGTGGGGCGAGGACTCGGGCATCACGGGCGACGCGCTGGAGACCTTCGCGTCGTGCACCGAGAACCTCGAGCACGCGGACTACGTCGAGGCCATGCAGCAGCGCGCCAACGAGGACGGGGTCACCGGCACCCCGACCGTGGTGATCAACGGCGAGACCATCAGCAACGAGGAGATGCAGGCCCTCATGGGGGACCCGAGCGCCCTGGACGGCGTCATCGAGGCCCACTCCTGATGCCGGGCCTGCCGGCAGGCCTCGTGCCGTCGACCGCCATCCCCAGCCCCGAGGACGCGGTCTGGTGGCTCGGTCCGCTGCCCCTGCGCGGCTACGCCATGGCGATCCTGCTGGGGATCTTCGTGGCCCTGTGGATGACCTCGCACCGGTCGCGGGCCCGGGGCGGCACGGGCCAGGAGATCTACGACGTCGCCGTGCCGACCATCGTCCTGGGCATCATCGGAGGCCGGCTCTACCACGTCGTGTCCAGCCCGTGGCCCTACTTCGGCGAGGACGGCAACCTGTGGGACGCCGTCAAGATCTGGGAGGGAGGACTGGGGATCTGGGGGGCGGTGGCCCTCGGCGCCCTCGGCGCATGGTGGGGAGCGCGTCGCCACGGACACGTCTTCGTCGACCTCCTCGACGCGGCCATCCCCGGGCTGCTCGTGGCCCAGGCCCTCGGACGGTGGGGCAACTGGTTCAACAACGAGCTCTACGGCGGCGAGTCGGACGCGCCGTGGGCCGTCCAGATCCACGACATGTCCGGGGGTCAGGCCGTGCGGGACGCCGACGGCGAGGCCGTGGTGCTCGGCACCTTCCAGCCGATCTTCCTCTACGAGTCCCTGTGGTGCCTGGTGGTCGCCGTCCTCATCCTGCTGGCCGACCGGCGGCTCCGGCTGGCCCGTGGGCAGGTCTTCGGCCTCTACCTCATGGGCTACACCCTCGGGCGGTTCTTCTTCGAGATCATGCGCACGGACCCGGCACAGCTCGTCCTGGGGCAACGGGTCAACGTCTGGGTCTCGGTCGCCATCTTCGCTCTCGGTCTGGCCGTCTACCTGTGGCGGGGCCGGGTCGGCGACCTCCCTGCGCGGGGCCCGGCCGCGGTCGCGCAGAGCACCTCCTAGCGTCCCGCGCACCCCTGCGGGCACGACTAGGCTGTCCCCCATGCGTCGCGCCAAGATCGTCTGCACCCTCGGCCCAGCAACGTCCAGCTACGGCCAGATCGAGGCCCTCGTCCGGGCGGGGATGGACGTCGCCCGCCTCAACCTCTCCCACGGCTCGCACGACGAGCACTACCAGCGCTACATGGACATCCGCCGCGCCGGTGACGCCACCGGGCACGCGGTGGCGGTGCTCGCCGACCTGCAGGGACCCAAGATCCGCACCGGTCGGTTCGTGGGCGGACCGGTCACCCTGGCCCCCACCGACACCTTCACGATCACCACGCGGGCGGTCCCCGGATCGCAGAGCGAGGTCAGCACGACCTACGCCGGGCTGCCCGGTGACGTCCACGTGGGTGACGACCTCCTCATCGACGACGGCAAGGTCCACCTGCGCGCCACCGCCGTGACCGACACCGACGTGGTGACCGAGGTCGTCGTGGGCGGCGAGGTGTCCAACAACAAGGGCATCAACCTGCCCGGCACGGCCGTCAGCGTCCCGGCCATGTCGGACAAGGACGAGGAGGACCTGCGCTGGGCGGTGCGCACCGGCGTCGACTTCGTTGCCCTGTCCTTCGTCCGGTCGGCCGCCGACTACGACGACGTGCGCACGATCATGGAGGACGAGGGCCGGGTGCTGCCGGTCATCGCCAAGATCGAGAAGCCCCAGGCCGTCGAGAACCTCGCCGAGATCGTCGAGGCCTTCGACGGCATCATGGTCGCGCGCGGCGACCTCGGGGTCGAGCTGCCGCTGGAGCTGGTGCCGCTGGTCCAGAAGGACGCCATCGAGATGTGCCGCGAGAAGTCCAAGCCGGTCATCGTCGCCACCCAGGTGCTGGAGTCGATGATCGAGAACCCCCGGCCGACCCGCGCCGAGGCCAGCGACTGCGCCAACGCGGTTCTCGACGGTGCCGATGCCATCATGCTCTCGGGAGAGACCTCGGTGGGTGCCTGGCCGATCCGGGCCGTGGAGACGATGGCCAACATCATCGCGAGCACCGAGGACCACGGTCTGCACCGCATCGCCGGCATCCAGACCCGGCCCCGTACTCCGGCGGGAGCGGTGACGCGGGCGGCGATCTCCATCACCGAGGCCCTCGACTCCGTCAAGTACCTGGTGACCTTCACACAGACGGGTGACACCACGCAGCGGATGGCGCGGATGCGTCCGGCCGTGCCGATGCTGGCCTTCACCACCGAGCAGTCGACCCGGTCCAGGCTCGCCCTCACGTGGGGGGTCGAGACCTTCCTGGTCCCGTTCGTCTGGCACACCGACCAGATGGTGATGCAGGTCGAGGAGGCGCTGCTGCGCGAGCGACGGTGCAAGCGCGGCGACCTCGTGGTGATCGTCGCAGGCTCCCCTCCCGGGGTCTCGGGCACCACCAACGCCCTGCGTCTGCACCGCGTGGGCGACGCCGTCTTCGGACGAGCGCCGGCCTACAACGACGACCCCGTCGTGTGAGGCCGGCACGGACCGGGAGGGTATGCTGTCCCGGTCCGTGGACCTCCCACGCCGGGGTGGTGGAACGGCAGACACGGGGCACTCAAAATGCTCTGCCCGCAAGGGCGTGCGGGTTCAAGTCCCGCTCCCGGCACGTCGCACGCTCCGGTCCGGACTGGCACTGGTCGGAGTTCCGCCCGCACAGATAGGCTGCCTTCCGTGACCGACGCGAAGACCCCGACCACGGACCCAGGCGAGACGGCAGAGACCCCTGCCGACCCGTCGCTCGAGACGGCGACCCCCATGTCCGGGGCCCACGCCGAGGGCGGGCTGCGGATCCTCCTGGCCGAGGACGAGGCGCTCATCCGCATGGACCTGGCGGAGATGCTCACCGAGGCGGGGCACGAGATCGTCGGTCAGGCCGCCGACGGCGAGCAGGCGGTGGCCCTGGTCCACGAGACGCACCCCGACCTGGTCGTCATGGACATCAAGATGCCCGGGATGGACGGCATCTCCGCGGCCGAGCAGATCGGCAAGGAGGGCCTTGCCCCCGTCGTGATGCTCACCGCGTTCTCCGACAAGAACCTGGTCGAGCGGGCGCGTGACGCCGGGGTGATGTCCTACGTCGTCAAGCCCTTCAGCGCCGCCGACGTCCTGCCGGCGATCGACATCGCCCGCGCCCGGTGGTCCGAGCGCAAGGCGCTGGAGTCCGAGGTCGCCGACCTGGGGGAGCGGTTCGAGACCCGCAAGCGGGTCGACCGCGCCAAGGGGCTGCTGATGGCACAGCTCAAGCTCACCGAGGGTGACGCGTTCCGCTGGATCCAGAAGGCGGCCATGGACCGTCGGCTCTCCATGCGCGAGGTCGCCGACGCCGTCATCGCCGGGATGCCCTCGAAGTAGTGTCTGCGCTCACCCGAGCGCCGAGACCAGGCTGACGAGCACCGGCGCGACCAGCAGAGCCGGCAGCAGGTCCGCGACCGGGATCTGCCTGATCTGCAGCAGCCGGAAGGCGATCCCGACCAGGAGCAGCCCCCCGACGGCCGTGAGCGCTGCCACGTGGGCGTCCGGGACGACCGCGCCGAGGGTGACGCCGAGGAAGGTCAGGCCGCCCTGCACGACGGCCACCGAGACGGCCGACAGCAGCACGCCCACACCGAACGTCGAGGCGAACGCCACGGAGGCGAAGAAGTCGAGGGCCGACTTCAGCACCAGCTGGTCGATGCCCCGGCCCAGCCCGTCGGACAGCGAGCCCAGGATCGTCAGCGGTCCGACGCAGAACAGCAGCGACGCGGTGAGCCAGCCCTCGATGAAGCGCTCACGCTCCGCGTGTCCGTGCTCGCGCCCGTCACCCGTCCTCGCGACCCACCGCTGCACGAGGCCGGCCAACGACTCGAGCCGCTCCTCCAGACGCAGGAGCGTTCCGACGATCCCCCCGAGGAGCAGGCTGCCCAGCACGATGAGCACGGGCACGCCGGACCCGACGGCTTCCTCCAGCGCGGGCGACGTGACGTCGAGGGCCGAGAGGCCGGCGACCAGCAGCGTCACCAGACCGAGACAGTCGGTGACCACGTCCCGCACCCGGGACGGCAGCCGATGGCCGGCGACCATGCCCAGAGCGGCTCCGACCAGCACCGCCACCACGTTGACCACGGTCCCGAGACCGGGGAAGGCACCATCCATGGCGCACAGCGTAGGCGTGAGGCTCAGGCCCCCGGCGGTCGGTCCCGCAGGGCGCAGGTCAGCCTCGACGTGCACACACGACGTCCCTCGTCGTCGGTCACGACGATCTCGTAGCAGGCGATGGATCGCCCCAGGGACAGGGGTGTGGCGACGGCGGTGACGAACCCGTACCGGACGGCGCGGTGATGGGTCGCACTGAGGTCCACCCCGACCGCGATCCGTCCCTTCCCGGCATGCGTCGCGGCCGCCAGCGAGCCCACGGTCTCGGCGAGCGCCGCCGAGGCGCCTCCGTGCAGAAGCCCGTAGGGCTGGGTGTTCCCTGCCACCGGCATCCGCGCGACCGAGCGCTCGGCGCCCACCTCGAGCACCTCGATACCCATGCGTCCCGCCAGCGAACCCGCGAGCATGTCCGGGGTCAGGCCGAGAACCTCCGGGAGGAGGCCGGGCGGAGGGACGGGGTGGGGGCTGTCGGTCATGGGACATAGGCTGCCAGAGTGAGTCGACTGCTGCTGCTGGACGGACATTCGCTGGCCTACCGTGCGTTCTACGCCCTGCCCGTGGAGAACTTCTCCACGACGACGGGGCAGAGCACCAACGCGGTCTACGGCTTCACCTCCATGCTCATCAACGTCCTGCGTGACGAGGCACCCACCCACCTGGCCGTCGCCTTCGACGTCTCACGGCAGACGTTCCGCACCGAGCAGTACGCCGAGTACAAGGCGGGCCGGGCCAGCACGCCGAGCGAGTTCGTGGGGCAGGTCGACCTCGTCAAGGAGGTGCTCGACGCCCTGCGCATCAGCCACGTCGAGGTCGACGGGTTCGAGGCCGACGACGTCATCGCGACCCTGACCTCGCAGGGGCGCGAGCAGGGGATGGAGGTGCTCATCTGCTCCGGCGACCGCGACGCCTTCCAGCTGGTCGACGAGCTCACCACGCTCCTCTACCCGGTGCGCGGGGTCTCCGAGATGTGGCGGATGACCCCGGAGAAGGTGGAGGAGAAGTATGGCGTGCGCCCCGAGCTCTACAGCGACCTCGCCGCGATGGTGGGGGAGTCCTCGGACAACCTGCCGGGCGTGCCCGGCGTCGGACCCAAGACCGCCGCCAAGTGGCTGGGGCAGTACGGCGACCTCGCCGGGATCGTCGACCACGCCGACCGGCTGACCGGCAAGGCGGGGCAGGCGCTGCGCGACCACCTCGACCAGGTGCTGCGCAACCGCCGACTCAACCAGCTGGTGGGTGACGTCGACCTCCCGGTGAGCATCGACGACCTCGCGGTGCGCGGCTGGGACCGCGAGGAGGTCCACCGCGTCTTCGACGGCCTCGAGTTCCGCGTCCTGCGCGACCGCCTGTTCTCCACCCTGGAGTCGGCCGAGACCGAGGCGGAGGAGGGCATCGAGGTCGCCGGTCGCAGTCTTGGTCCGGGAGAGCTCGGCCCGTGGCTGGACGAGCACGCCGGCGTGGGGGCCAGGGTGGCGCTCGTCGTCCACGCGGGACCGCGGACGACAACTGGTCCGGGGGAGGCGACAGCGGTGGGCCTGGCCGGTGCCGAGCACGCCGCCTACGTCGACCTCCTCGACCTGGACGCGGACGGTGAGCGCGCGCTGGCCAACTTCCTTGCCGATGCCGGGCGGGAGAAGGTGCTGCACGACGCCAAGGGGCAGCTCCGCTCTCTCGGGTCCCGCGGTCTGCCCGTGCGCGGGGTGGTGAGCGACACGGCGCTCGCCGCCTACCTGGTGCGACCGGACCAGCGCTCCTACGACCTGGCGGACCTGGCCCTGCGCTACCTCAGGCGCGAGCTGCGCCTCGACGACGAGCCGGACGGGCAGGGCCAGCTCGAGCTGGGCCTCGGTGAGGAGCCGGGGGACCCGGCTGCGGCCCGCTCGGCGATGGTCCACGCCCGGGCGGTCCACGACCTGTCGATCGCGCTGGACGACGAGCTGTCCGACGAGGAGGAGCAGTCCTTGCTCCGGGACGTCGAGCTCCCGCTCGTCGAGGTGCTGCTGGGCATGGAGCAGGCCGGCATCGCCGTCGACCTCCCCGCGTTGGAGCGACTGGAGGCGGAGTTCGCCGACGCCATGGCGCAGGCGCAGCAGGACGCCTGGGACGCCATCGGCGACGACACGGTCAACCTCGGCTCGCCCAAGCAGCTGCAGGTGGTGCTCTTCGAGACCCTGGCCCTGCCCAGGACCCGTCGTACCAAGACCGGCTACACGACCGACGCCGACGCCCTCGCCGCGCTCCACGCCCAGACCGAGCACCCGTTCCTGGGGGCGCTCCTGCGGCACCGGGACGTGACCCGGCTCAGGGTGACCGCGGAAGGACTGATCAAGTCGGTCGCGGACGACGGACGCATCCACACGACCTACCAGCAGACCATCGCCGCCACCGGGAGGTTGAGCTCGACCGAGCCCAACCTGCAGAACATCCCGATCCGGACCGAGGAGGGGCGTCGGATCCGCGAGATCTTCGTGGTGGGCCGCGACGCGGACGGGCCCTTCGAGTCGCTCATGTCCGCCGACTACAGCCAGATCGAGATGCGGATCATGGCCCACCTGTCCGGGGACGAGGGCCTCATCGAGGCCTTCCGCACGGGGGAGGACCTGCACCGGTTCGTGGGGTCCCGCGTCTTCGGCGTCGAGCCGGGTGAGGTGTCGCCGGCCATGCGCTCCAAGGTCAAGGCGATGAGCTACGGCCTGGCCTACGGGTTGTCCGCCTTCGGGCTGTCCAAGCAGCTGGGCATCTCGACGGGGGAGGCCAAGGAACTGATGGACGAGTACTTCGAGCGCTTCGGGGGGGTGCGCGACTACCTGCGCGACGTCGTCGCCGAGGCACGGCGCAGCGGCTTCACCGAGACCCTGCTCGGCCGACGCCGCTATCTGCCCGACCTCACCAGCGACAACCGCCAGCGGCGGGAGATGGCCGAGCGGATGGCGCTGAATGCACCCATCCAGGGCTCGGCGGCCGACCTCGTCAAGGTCGCCATGCTGCGCACGGAGGAGGCGCTGCGTTCTGCCGGTGTCCGGTCCCGGATGCTCCTGCAGGTGCACGACGAGCTCGTGCTCGAGATCGCCCCGGGCGAGGCCGCAGAGGTGGAGGGGATCGTCCGCGAGCAGATGGGCGCCGCCGCCACCCTCACCGTGCCGCTCGACGTCAGCGTCGGGGTCGGTCGGAGCTGGCACGAGGCGGCCCACTGACCGAGCGGCATCAGCTCGCTGAGGTTGCCGTAGGGGCAGGTCGCGGAAGGGTAACGATGTGGGCACAATCCCTGGTCGGCGTCGATCGAACCCTTGTGCCGGTCATCCGGGGGACCTACGTTCAGGGCACACGGTGACGGCAGGACGTCGTCACCACGACCCTGAGGAGCAACATGAGCTCAACCTCTCTTCGTTCGCGCAGGTCCGTGACCACCCGCGCGCTCGCCGCGGTCGCCGCCTCGTCTCTCGTGCTCGCGGCCTGCGGCAACGGGGACGACGACACTGCGGGGGACGACACCGAGACGGACGACAGCACCCAGAGCCAGCCTGCCGCTGGGGGCGCCGAGGGCGACCTGACCCTCAAGGTCGGCACCGTCCTGCCCCAGACGGGCAACCTCGCCTTCCTCGGCCCGCCCGAGGAGGCCGGTGTCTCGCTGGCGGCCAAGGAGATCAACGACGCCGGGCTCGGCATCACGGTCGAGGTCACCTACGGCGACTCCGGGGACACCGACAACAAGGCCTACGCCACGACCGTGCCGCAGCTGCTGTCCGCCGGCGTGAACGTGATCGTGGGTGCTGCCTCGTCCGGCGTCTCCAAGCTCTTCATCGACGAGGTGACGGGGGCCGGCGTGCTGCAGATCTCGCCCGCCAACACCTCGCCGGACTTCACCGACTGGGACGACGACAACCTGTACTGGCGCACGGCCCCCTCCGACCTGCTCCAGGGCGACGTCCTGGGCAACCTGGTCGCCGAGGACGGCAACCAGACGGCCTCCATCCTCTACATCAACGACGCGTACGGCACCGGCCTGGAGAGAGCCTTCACCGAGGTCTTCGAGGCTGCCGGCGGCGAGGTCGTGGCCAGCGAGTCCTACAACACCGGTGACACCACCTTCGACGCCCAGATCAGTACCCTGACGGCGGCGAACGCCGACACCATGGTGCTCATCACCTTCGACGAGGCTGTCACGATCGTCCCCGCACTCAGTGCGGCCGGCGTGGACACCGGCAACCTGTACTTCGTCGACGGAAACCTGAAGAACTACGGCGACCAGCTCGACGCCGGCATCCTCGAGGGCTCGAAGGGCACCCTGCCCGGTCCGGCCCTGGAGGACGACTTCCAGACCCGCCTCAACGAGAACTGGGAGGCTGAGGGCAACGACCCCCTGGAGGACTACTCCTACGCCGGTGAGTCCTACGACGCCGTGGTCCTGAACGCGCTGGCCGCTCTGGCCGCCGGCTCCGCCGAGGGCGCGGACATCGCGAGCAAGATGCAGGAGGTCTCCGGAGGTTCCGGCGGGGGCGAGAAGGCGACCGACGTCGCCACGGCCCTGCAGATCGTCGTCGACGGCGGCGTGGTCGACTGGGACGGCCCGTCCGGTCCGATCACCTTCGACGAGAAGGGTGACCCGACCGAGGCCACCATCGGCATCTACCAGTACGACGCCGAGAACATGTACGCGCGCCTCAACTGACGCGCTGCACCTCGGGCACGACACGAGGCCCCGTCCACCACAGATGGTGGGCGGGGCCTCGTCGTACCCGCTGCGACCGGGGCTACTGCCCGAGCGTGCCGAGGTAGAGGCTGATGACCTTGGGGTCGTGCAGGAGCTCGCGGCCGGAGCCGGTGTAGGCGTCCCGACCCTGGTCCAGCACGTAGGCGCGGTCGCAGATCTGGAGGCAGCGCCGCGCGTTCTGCTCCACCATGACGACGGTCACCCCGGCCTTGTTGATGTCCGAGACCCTGATGAAGGCGTCGTCCTGCCGCACGGGCGACAGGCCCGCGGACGGCTCGTCGAGCAGGAGCACGTGCGGATCCATCATCAGGGCGCGGGACATCGCCACCATCTGCCGCTCACCGCCGGACAGGGACCCCGCGCGCTGCTTGAGGCGGTCCTTGAGGACGGGAAAGACCTCGAGCACGAACGCCAGCCGCTCGGGGTAGGCCCTGGGGCGCTGGTACAGCCCCATCTGCAGGTTCTCCTCGATGCTCAGCGTCGGGAAGACGTTCTCCGTCTGGGGGACGAAGCCCACCCCCTTGGCCACCAGCTCGTTGGCGCGCAGGTTGGTGATGTCCTCGCCGTGGAGCAGGACCTGACCCTCGCGCACCTTCACCAGCCCGAAGATGGCCTTGAGCAGGGTCGACTTCCCGGCGCCGTTGGGGCCGATGATGCCGACGATCTCACCCTCACGAGCTGTGAGGTTGGTGTTGTGCAGGATGTTGATGCCAGGCAGGTAACCGGCCGTGACCGAGGCCACCTCGACCACGAGGGGCCGATCGTCGGCGGTGTCGGTGGAGGACGTGGCTCCGGGGCGGTGCTCCGGTGCAGGGTGTTGTGGCCCGGGGTGCTCAGACATGCTGCCCCTCCTCGGGCTGGTGACGACCGGTGATCACGCCGAGGTCGGCGTCGTGGTGGCTGCCCAGGTAGGCGTCCACGACAGCCTGGTCCCGCATGACCGTCTCCGGCGGACCCTCGGCGACGACCTTTCCCTCTGCCATCACCACGACCCAGTCGGCGATGTGGCGCACCATGTGCATGTCGTGCTCGACGAAGAGCACCGTCATACCGTCCCGCTTCAGCCCGATGATGTGGTCGAGCAGCGACTGGGTGAGCGCGGGGTTCACCCCCGCCATCGGCTCGTCCAGCAGGACGAACTCTGGGTCGGTCATGAGGGCGCGAGCCATCTCGAGGAGCTTGCGCTGCCCCCCGGACATGGACGCCGTGTAGTCGTCCTTCTTCTCGAGGAGCTTGAACCGCTCGAGCAGCACCAGCGCCCTGGCCTCGATGGCCTTCTCCTGGTCGCGCCAGAGGAAGGGGAAGATCGCCGCCAGCATCCGCTCGCCCCGCTGGCCGGTCGCGCCCAGCTTCATGCTCTCCAGGACCGTGAGCCGGGCCAGGACCTTGGTGAGCTGGAAGGTGCGCACCTGCCCCATCCGCGCGGTCTTGAACGCCGGGATGCCCGCCAGGGCCGTGCCGTTGAAGGACCACGCCCCCGTGTCCGGCTTGTCGAACCCGCTGAGCAGGTTGAACAGGGTGGTCTTTCCGGCACCGTTGGGCCCGATGAGGGCGGTGATGGCGTTGCGCGGGATCTCCAGGTGCTCGACGTCGACCGCGGTCAACCCGCCGAAGGTGCGGCTGATGTGGTCGGCCACCATGATGGGGTCGACCTTGGCCACGCCCGGGGCGACGTCGCCCTCGTGCAACCCGGTCGACTTCTCCGGGGTCAGGCTGGGAACGACGTCGTCGTCCGCGAGGATCCCGTGCTCCGGTTCGGAGGAGGTGGGGGGCTGGTCACTTGACAAAGGTCATCTCCTTCTTGTTCCCGAGCAGTCCCTGAGGTCGGAAGGCGACGAGGAGCATCAGCATGAGGCCGACCAGGATGTAGCGGAGAACCCCCGCCTGCACCGGTGAGATGGGCAGGGTCCCCTCCGCCGCCAGGGCGGGCAGCAGTCCTGAGAGGAAGGCCAGCATCGCCCAGTACAGGACCGCACCGAGGACCGGGCCGAAGATCGTCGCGGCACCACCGAGCAGGAGCGCCGTCCAGACGAAGAACGTCAGGCTGGTGATGTACACGGACGGGACGACCGCCGACGGCAGCGACAGCACGACGCCGCCGAGAGCCCCGAAGATCCCACCGACGACGAGGGCCTGCATCTTGTACAGGAAGACGTTCTTGCCGAGCGCCCGGACCGCGTCCTCGTCCTCCCGGATGCCCTTGATCACCCGGCCCCACGGGCTCCGCATCAGCAGCCAGGTGATGAGCACCGCGAGCGCCACGAGCAGGAAGCCGAAGATGCGCACCCACCACTGCTCGTGGTTGTACTGCCAGGGGCCGAACCCGTAGTCGCCAGGAGGAAGCGGGTTGGCGGCACGGAAGCTCGCGTGGTAGTTGCCCAGTCCGTCCGCGGAGTTGGTGTACTCGTCGAAGGCCTGCGTGGTGAAGAGCAGGCGGACGATCTCGGCGGCCGCGATGGTGACGATCGCCAGGTAGTCCGCACGCAGACGCAGGGTCGGGATGCCCAGGATCAGGGCGAAGACGACAGAGCCCACGACCGAGACCATCATCGCCGCCCACCACGGGAAGCCGAAGCTCAGGATGGAGATGGCGTAGCCGTAGGCACCGATGGCCATGAACCCGGCCATCCCGAAGTTCAGAAGCCCGGCGTACCCGAAGTGGATCGAGAGCCCGATGGCGGCGAGCGCAAAGGCGATCGTCTCGGCCGACATCATGAACGCCAGCGTGTTGGTGAGGATAGCTCCCCAGTCCATGTCAGCCCACCTATCCGATTCGTTCGCGTCGTCCGAGGATGCCCTGCGGGCGGACCAGCAGGACGAGGATCAGCACCAGGAGGGCACCGACGTACTTCATGTCGGAGGGGATCCACAGCGTCGAGATCTCCACGAGGATCCCCACGACCAGCGCACCGATGAGGGCCCCGAAAGCGGTGCCGAGGCCGCCGAGGGTGACAGCGGCGAACATCAGCAGGAGCAGCTGGGTGCCCATGTCCCACTTGATGCCGGGCCGGAAGTAGGCCCAGAGGATGCCGGACAGCCCGGCGAGGGCACCGGCGAGGATCCACACGTAGTTGGTCACCCGGTCCACGTCGATGCCGGTGGCCGCGGCCAGCGAGCGGTTGTCGGAGATCGCCCGGGTGGCCTTCCCGACGCGGGTGTAGAGCAACCACCACGCGACGAGACCGAGGATGGCCACCGAGACCCCCATGCTCACCATGTCGACGGTGGACAGCCGGACCGGCCCGAGGATCTGGTGCTTCGGCCCACCGATGCCAGGGAGCTGGTGGGTGCCACCGCCGATGAAGAACTGGAAGATGTAGCGGAGGAAGAGCGACAGACCGATCGACAGGATCATGACCTGGACCAGGCCCACTCCGCGCTTCCGCAGGGGTTTCCAGACCGCGACGTCCAGTCCCCAGCCGAACGCGGCGCTCAGGAGCACCGCCAGCGGGATGGCGATCCACAGGCTCAGCCCCTGGAAGACCGCCAGCGCCAGGACGGCGATCGCGCCGAACGTCACCATCTCGGCGTGCGCGAAGTTGCTCAGCCCCGTCGTGCCGAAGACGAGAGACAGGCCGATCGCGGCGAGGGCGAGCATCAGACCGAAGTTGACGCCGTTGACCAGCCGTTCGACGAACTGGTCCGAGAAGCTGACGGTCTCCCGCACCCCCTCGCCCAGGAAGAAGTTCACCGGCCGGAACGACTGCGCGCCGAACTCGGTCGGGCGCGGGTTCTCCCCGTCGACGACGATCCCCTCCGGCAGGGTGCTCTCGTCGAGGAAGATCTCGTAGGTGGCCTCCCGGTCCGTGACCTCGATCCGGAACTGGCCCCTCTCGTCCGTCAGGCCCTCCTCCTCGAATCCCTCACCGGTGACCACGATGCGGACGTCAGCCAGCGGCTCGCCGTCGTACTTGACGTTGCCGGGGATGGTGTAGACGGTGTCGGTAGCCTGCACAGAGGTGGGGACGAGCACGAGGAAGAACGTCGCCAGCAGGAGCCAGAGCAGCTGTCCGGGGCGCTGGGCACGACGGACGTCCCGGGTCGAGGAAGCGTACGGCACTTCTCCTCCAAACCTGGTGGGTCACGGTCACGGGTACGCTGCGTCGCTGCGAGCGTGGGGGAAGCATAGGCGAGGCTGGGGTCGCGCGGAACAGGCTCGTGCTCCAGCGTGTCCACATCGTGATCTAGCAGGTCGGGGACGGACCCGTGGTGCAGACCAGGATGACGGTTCCGGGGATCAGCTCCCCGCGGAGCCGGCTCCACCCGCCCCAGACGTGGTCGCGGTCGGCAGGCCACTCCGGCTCGACGAGGTCGACCAGGCACAGGCCGGCCTGCGTCACCGCGCGCACCAGGTCGCCGAGGGTGCGGTGGTGCTCGCTGTAGGTCGCCCGTCCCCCCGCGGTCTCCTCGACGTAGGCGCGCCGGTCGAAGTAGGAGTGGGCGACCGTCAGCCCCTCCGGCCCCGGGTCGTCGAGAAAGGCCCACCGCAGGGGGTGGGAGAGGGAGAAGACGCAGCGACCGCCGTCCCGGAGCACGCGGCGCCACTCGCGGAGCGCCCGGTCGAGGTCCGGGACGAAGGAGAGCACGCCGTGCGCGGTGAAGACCACGTCGAAGGAGGCGTCGGCGAGGGGGAGCCGGGCCCCGTCGCACTGGAGGTAGGCCGCACCCGCGCGGTGCGGCATACCCGTGTCGATCCGACGACCCACCCGCAGCATCCCGCCGGAGACGTCGGTCGCCAGCACCCGCGCCCCCTGTGCGGCACACCAGCGCGACCCCTGCCCGGCCCCGGCACCGACCTCGAGCACGTCAGCGCCCTCGAGCGGTCCGAGCAGCCCGAGCTCGGCCTCGGTCCACCCCTCCGGTCCCCACGTCAGCTCGGCGTCGCCGAGGAAGTCACCGTGCTCGGCGTAGTAGGCGTCGGCCTCGGCGTCCCACCAGGACCGGCCGGCGCGGACGGCGTCGTCGTGCGCCACCGTGCGCCGGGTGACCCGGTCGGGCGACGGGGGGGTGGTCACCAGGTCAGTCTGGCAGCCCGGCGTCGTCCCCGGCAGCGCTTTGACCCGGGTGGGCCGGACGGATAGGCTGGCAGGGCGCGTCGCGTGCGCTCGTGCGTGCCTGTCTCGCGAAACCACAGTTACACATCCGTCACTCATCCTGTCCACAATCGGAGCCCCTACTACATGACTGCCACCACGGCCGACAAGGCCATCGCCCAGATCGCGATCAACGACATCGGATCTGCGGAAGACCTGCTCGCGGCGATCGACGCGACGATCAAGAACTTCAACGACGGAGACATCGTCGAGGGGATCATCGTCAAGGTCGACCGGGATGAGGTCCTGCTCGACATCGGGTACAAGACCGAGGGTGTCATCCCCTCGCGCGAGCTGGCCATCAAGCACGACGTCGACCCCTCCGAGGTCGTCTCCGTCGGCGACCAGGTCGAGGCGCTCGTCCTCCAGAAGGAGGACAAGGAAGGTCGCCTGATCCTGTCCAAGAAGCGCGCGCAGTACGAGCGCGCCTGGGGCTCGATCGAGAAGGTCAAGGAGGAGGACGGCGTCGTCACCGGCACCGTCATCGAGGTCGTCAAGGGCGGCCTGATCCTGGACATCGGCCTGCGCGGCTTCCTGCCCGCCTCCCTCGTCGAGATGCGTCGCGTCCGTGACCTGCAGCCCTACGTCGGCAAGCAGATCGAGGCGAAGATCATCGAGCTGGACAAGAACCGCAACAACGTGGTCCTGTCCCGTCGCGCCTGGCTGGAGCAGACCCAGTCCGAGGTCCGCACCACCTTCCTCAAGGAGCTGCAGAAGGGCCAGGTCCGCTCCGGCGTGGTCAGCAGCATCGTCAACTTCGGTGCCTTCGTGGACCTCGGTGGCGGCGTGGACGGCCTCGTGCACGTCTCCGAGCTGTCCTGGAAGCACATCGACCACCCGGGCGAGGTCGTCGAGGTCGGTGACGAGGTCACCGTCGAGGTCCTCGACGTCGACATGGACCGCGAGCGTGTCTCGCTGTCGCTGAAGGCGACGCTCGAGGACCCGTGGCAGACCTTCGCGCGCACCCACGCCATCGGCCAGGTCGTGCCCGGCAAGGTCACCAAGCTCGTCCCGTTCGGTGCGTTCGTGCGCGTCGAGGACGGCATCGAGGGCCTCGTGCACATCTCCGAGCTGGCCGAGCGCCACGTGGAGCTGCCGGAGCAGATCGTCACCGTCGGTGGCGACGTCTTCGTCAAGGTCATCGACATCGACCTGGAGCGCCGCCGCATCTCGCTGTCGCTCAAGCAGGCCAACGATGCCGTCACCGGCGACTTCGACCCGACCCTCTACGGCATGGCCGCGGAGTACGACGAGGCGGGGAACTACAAGTACCCCGAGGGCTTCGACCCCGAGACCAACGAGTGGCTCGACGGCTTCGAGACCCAGCGCGAGAAGTGGGAGACGGAGTACGCCGCCGCCCACGAGCGCTGGGAGGCCCACAAGACGCAGGTCGAGAAGGCTGCCGAGGCCGGCACCGACGAGGGTGGTGTCGAGGTCGCCCCCGCGACGACGACCACGTCATACTCCTCCGACTCCGAGGAGGCGGCCGGCACGCTGGCCTCCGACGAGGCGCTCGCCGCACTGCGGGAGAAGCTGACCGGTCACTGAGCACCGGCTCGACGAGCACGGCAGGGCCCGTCTCCCCTCGGGGAGGCGGGCCCTTCCGCGTGCTGGGTTTGTGCCGCTACGGCAGGTCGTGACACCGTGGACGGTCGTCCCCTTCCCCCGATGTCCCCGAGGGCTGATCTGCCGTGTCTGCACCCGTGACCAACACCCCGCCGGACCAGCGGTACGCCCGCTCCCCGAAGGCCTGGGTCTTCTATCCGTCGATGGCCGTCATCGCGCTGTTCGTCGTCCTCACGCTCGCCCTCCCCGAGCGCTTCGCCCAGTTCGTCTCCGACGGCAACACCGCCGTGATCAACGGGCTGGGGTGGTACTACGTCCTCATCGTCACCGGCTTCGTGTTCTTCGCGGTGTGGATGGCCGTGGGGCGGCGCGGGGACGTCGTCCTGGGTCGCGACGACGAGCCCGCCCAGTTCGCCATGGGTTCCTGGTTCGCGATGCTCTTCGCCGCGGGCATGGGGATCGGTCTGGTCTTCTGGGGTGTCGCCGAGCCACTGTGGCACCTCGCCGCACCGCCGCCGGACGTGGCCTCCGGCACCGAGGAGGCCGTCGCGCAGTCGGCGATGAACCGCACCTTCCTCCACTGGGGACTGCACGCCTGGGCGATCTACGTCGTCGTGGGCCTGGCGATGGCGTATGCCGTCCACCGCAAGGGCCGCCCGGTCAGCATCCGCTGGGCCCTGGAGCCGCTCCTGGGCGACCGGGTGCAGGGCTGGCTCGGCAACGTCATCGACGTGGTGGCGATCGTCGGCACCGTCTTCGGGGTCGCCACCTCGCTCGGTTTCGGTGTCGCCCAGGTCGCCGGTGGTCTGGACTTCCTCGGGATCGCCGAGGACACCGCGGGACTGCAGGTCGGCCTCATCGCCGGCATCACCGCCATCGCCACGATCTCGGTCGTCTCCGGTGTCGACAAGGGCATCAAGTGGCTGTCCAACCTCAACATGGGCCTGGCCGTCGTGCTGCTGCTCGCCGTGCTGCTCCTGGGGCCGGCCACGCTGTTCGTGCTACGCGAGTTCGTCCAGTCGTTGGGCTCCTACCTGCAGAACTTCTTCGGCCTGAGCTTCCGCACCCTGCCGTTCTACGGCACGGACGGCGAGTCCTGGCTCGGCGGGTGGACCACCTACTACTGGGGCTGGTGGATGAGCTGGGCGCCCTTCGTCGGCATCTTCATCGCCCGCATCTCCCGCGGGCGCACGGTGCGAGAGTTCGTCGCCGGCGTGCTGCTCGTCCCGACCCTGGTGACCTTCGTCTGGTTCTCGGTCATGGGCGGCACCGCGCTGTGGGAGCAGCGCTTCGGCGGCGGCTCGCTCATCGACGACGACGGTGGCGTCGCGACCAACGTCGCTCTCTTCCAGATGCTCGAGCTCGTTCCCGGCACCGCGATCCTGTCCGGGCTGGCGATCCTCGTCATCGTCGTCTTCTTCGTCACCAGCTCCGACTCGGCGTCGTTCGTGGTCGACATGATCTCCCACGGCGGCCACCCCGATCCTCCGGTCTGGTCCCGGGTGGTGTGGGCGGTGGTCGAGGGCCTCATCGCGGCCGTCGTCATCCTTGCCGTCGGGGCCGAGCTCGGCCTCACGGCCCTGCAGGTGCTGGCCATCCTCGTCGCCGCGCCGTTCAGCGTCGTCATGGTGCTGATGTGCGTGGCGACCGCGAAGGCGCTGGGTGCTGAGGCGCGCAGCGCGGCCCGCCTGGAGCGGGCCGCGCT
>NZ_JBJFZS010000022.1:0-110440 GCF_045032595.1 Ornithinimicrobium jinqii | reverse complement strand
CACCCCTCCTCCCTGGGACTGCCCCCCCTTGCGCCGGGAGCTGCTGCTCGAGCTGCGGGAGGGCTCCGACGCGGTGGAGGATGAGACTGTCGGTGGTCGGCGTTAGCGTGGTGACATGAGACCGACCACCGACCTGCAGCGCACGGTCAACCCCATCCGCGTCGTCTCCGACTTCCAGCCGAGCGGGGACCAGCCGGCAGCCATCGCCGATCTCAGTCAGCGCATCGGACGCGGTGAGCAGGACCTCGTCCTCCTCGGCGCGACGGGCACCGGCAAGTCCGCGACGACGGCCTGGCTGATCGAGCAGGTGCAGCGGCCGACGCTGGTGATGGCCCCCAACAAGACGCTGGCCGCACAGCTGGCCAACGAGTTCCGCGAGCTGCTGCCCAACAACGCGGTGGAGTACTTCGTCTCCTACTACGACTACTACCAGCCCGAGGCCTACGTCCCGCAGACGGACACCTACATCGAGAAGGACTCCTCGGTCAACGACGAGGTCGAGCGCCTGCGCCACTCGGCCACGAACTCGCTGCTGACCCGGCGCGACGTGGTCGTGGTGGCGTCGGTGTCGTGCATCTACGGCCTCGGCACCCCGCAGGAGTACGTCGACCGCATGGTGCGGCTGAAGGTCGGTCAGGAGATCGAGCGCGACGACCTCCTGCGGCGGTTCGTCACCATGCAGTACTCCCGCAACGACCAGGCGTTCACGCGCGGGACCTTCCGGGTGCGCGGCGACACCGTCGAGATCATCCCGCAGTACGAGGAGCTGGCCCTCAGGGTCGAGTTCTTCGGCGACGAGATCGACCGCATCTACACCCTCCACCCGCTCACCGGAGAGGTCGTCCGTGAGGAGCAGGAGATGTACGTCTTCCCGGCCTCGCACTACGTCGCCGGTCCCGAGCGGATGGAACGCGCCATCGGCTCCATCGAGACGGAGCTGGCCGACCAGCTGGCGCTCTTCGAGCGCGAGGGCAAGCTCCTCGAGGCCCAGCGCCTGCGCATGCGCACGAGCTACGACATCGAGATGATGCGTCAGGTCGGGTCCTGCTCCGGCATCGAGAACTACTCGCGGCACATCGACGGGCGGGCGGCCGGGTCGGCTCCCAACTGCCTCCTCGACTACTTCCCCGAGGACTTCCTGCTCGTCATCGACGAGTCGCACGTCACCGTTCCGCAGATCGGCGCGATGTACGAGGGCGACATGTCGAGGAAGCGCACGCTGGTCGACCACGGTTTCCGGCTCCCGAGCGCGATGGACAACCGGCCGCTGAAGTGGGAGGAGTTCCTCGAGCGGATCGGCCAGACCGTCTACCTCTCGGCGACCCCCGGCGACTACGAGATGGCCAAGGCGGACGGCGTCGTCGAGCAGATCATCCGCCCGACGGGGCTGGTCGACCCCCAGATCGTGCTCAAGCCCACCAAGGGGCAGATCGACGACCTGCTGCACGAGATCTCGCTGCGCACCCAGCGCGACGAGCGGGTGCTCGTCACCACGCTGACCAAGAAGATGTCCGAGGATCTCACCGACTACCTCCTGGACAAGGGCGTGCGGGTCCGCTATCTGCACTCCGAGGTCGACACGCTGCGGCGGGTGGAGCTGCTGCGCGAGCTGCGGCTGGGGGAGTATGACGTGCTCGTCGGGATCAACCTGCTCCGGGAGGGGCTGGACCTGCCGGAGGTGTCGCTGGTCAGCATCCTCGACGCCGACAAGGAGGGTTTTCTTCGCTCGGCCCGCTCGCTCATCCAGACCATCGGGCGAGCGGCTCGCAACGTCTCGGGCCAGGTCCACATGTATGCCGACCGCGTCACCCCGTCGATGGAGCAGGCGATCGAGGAGACGAACCGGCGACGGGACAAGCAGCTCGCCTACAACACCGAGCACGGGATCGACCCCACGCCGCTGCGCAAGAAGATCGCCGACATCACCGACATGCTGGAGCGGGAGGACGCCGACACCGAGGTGCTGATGGGCAGCGGTCGCCGGCAGTCGCGGGGGACGGGACGGGGCCGGGGTGCCGCGGCGGCCGTGGGCACCAGCGTGCTCGACCGCCGCGCCACGGACCACCTGCCGGCCACCGAGCTGGCCCAGCTCGTCCACGAGCTGACGGACCAGATGCACCAGGCGGCCACCGACCTGCACTTTGAGCTGGCGGCCCGCCTGCGCGACGAGATCGTCGAGCTCAAGAAGGAGCTCCGGCAGATGAGGGAAGCGACATCCTGAGGCTGTGACAGAATGGCGAGGTCCAATCGGAGGGGAGTATCCTCACGCGGCGACCTCGTCAGTACGGCCGGCACGGCAGTGGCCGTCGGGCCCGGGGAGCCGGTACCGGCCCTGGTGCCCGGTGCGGGAGAGACCTCCGGTCTGTTGGCCTGACCGGAAGGCACCCGTATGACCGTCCCCCCGTGGGTGTGGATCGTCACCCTCGTCGTCGTCGCGATCATCTTCGCGTTCGACCTGCTGGTGCTGGGCCGTCGGCCGCACGAACCGTCGCGGCGCGAGGTGAGCGTCGCCCTCTCGATCTACGTGGGGCTCGCCGTCCTCTTCGGACTCGGCCTGCTGATCACCTCGGGTGGTCAGCTGGCCGGTGAATTCTTCGCCGGCTGGCTCACGGAGTACTCGTTGTCGATCGACAACCTCTTCATCTTCCTCATCATCATGGCCAAGTTCGGCGTGCCGCGGAAGTACCAGCAGTACGCCCTGATGGTGGGCATCGTGATGGCCCTGGTGATGCGGGCCATCTTCATCCTCGTCGGTGCCGCCGCCATCGAGCGCTGGTCGTGGGTGTTCTACTTCTTCGGCGCCTTCCTCATCTACACCGCGGTCAAGCTGGCCAAGGAGAACATCGGTCACGACGACACCGAGGACGAGGAGTACCAGGAGAACGCCCTGCTCAAGATGATCGAACGGCGCTTCCCCGTCACCCAGTCCTGGGACGGCGGCACCAAGCTCCGGATCGTCGAGGGCGGCAAGCGGGTGCTCACCCCGATGGCCATCGTCATCATCGCCCTGGGCACCACGGACCTGCTCTTCGCCCTCGACTCGATCCCGGCGATCTTCGGCCTGACCCAGGAGCCCTACCTGGTGCTGATGGCCAACGTGTTCGCGCTGATGGGCCTGCGGCAGCTCTACTTCCTGCTCGGCGACCTTCTCAAGCGCCTCGTCTACCTCGGCCTGGGGCTGGCGGTCCTGCTGGCGTTCATCGGGGTGAAGCTCATCCTGCACGCCATGCACGAGAACGATCTGTCGTTCATCAACGGCGGCGAGCCCTTCGACGTCCCCGAGGTCCCGATCTGGCTGTCGCTGACCGCGATCGTACTCATCCTCGGGGTCACCGCGGTCCTCAGCCTGCTCAAGACCCGGCGGACCGAGGCCGCGGGCGGGGTCGGCGGCGAGGACCACCTGCACCTCGACGACGTCAGCCTGTTCGGGGAGACCCAGCACCACCACGAGGACTCTGGGGAGGAGCGGACCCACCGCTCGTCCACCGGCGACGACGAGTCGCCGCGGAGCTAGCGCCGGACCGTCCAAGCACCAGCACGCTGGCCACGATCACCAGGCCCATGCCGAGAACCTGCAGCGGATCCAGCACCTGACCCAGCACGAGGAGCCCGGCCAGCGCCGCGGCGGCCGGCTCGAGGCTGAGCAGCACCCCGAAGGTCCCGGCCGTCAGCTGCCGCAGCGCGACCAGCTCGAGGCTGTAGGGGATCGCCGAGGACAGCAGGGCGATACCCAGACCTCGCGCCAGGGCCTCGCCCGACCAGAGCGCGGACCCGGCGGTCGCGACACCGAGGGGCAGCGTGACGACGGCGCCGATGATGAGGCACAGCGCGATGCCGTCGAGTCCGGCGAAGCGGGCGCCGGTGCGACGGCTCAGCACGATGTAGGCCGCCCAGCACGCGCCCGCGGCCCCGGCGAGCCCGATCCCCACCAGGTCGAGGTCGCGCCACGGGGTGGTGACCGCCTCGGAGATCAGGACGACGCCGAGCAGCGCCGCGAGGACGGCGCCGATGTCCCGGGCGCGACGAGACAGGGCCGCGGCGAGCGCGAGCGGGCCGAGGAACTCGATGGTGACGGCGACCCCGATGGGCAGCCGGGTCAGGCTGCCGTAGAAGGCGAGGTTCATCGCGGTCAGGGCCAGCGCGAAGAGGCCGACGACACCCCAGTCGCCGGCGGTGCGGCCCCGCAGCCGCGGACGCACCAGGGCACCCAGGATGAGGGCCGCGAGGACGAGCCGGAGGGTGACCGACCCGACGACGCCGACCAGGGGCAGCAGGGTGGCCGCGAGCGCGCCGCCGAACTGGACGGAGACGACGGCGACCAGCACCAGCACGACCGGGTGCACCCCGGCCGGACTGGCGGGGCCGGTCACCACCCCCGGGCCCGCCAGGCGTCCAGGTTCGGCCGCTCGGTCCCGACCAGGGTGTTGTCCCCGTGCCCCGGCAGGACGAGTGTCTCGTCGCCGTAGACCGCGAAGACCCGCTCCTCCAGGTCGTCGACGAGGCGTGCGAAGTCCTCCGCCGACCAGGTCTTCCCCGGCCCGCCCGGGAACAGGCTGTCCCCCGTGAACAGCACGGGGGGGTGGTCGTCGACGGTCAGCTCCAGCGCCACCGACCCCGGGGTGTGGCCCCGCAGGGCCACGACGCCCAGCGCGAGGTCGCCGACGGTGACGGCGTCCCCGTGCGCAAGCCGCACCTCCACGTCGACGGGCAGCTGGTCGGCGTCCGCGGACCCGGCCAGGGTGACCGCCCCGGTCCGTGCGACGAGGGCGGGCAGGGCCCGGTGGTGGTCCCAGTGCCGGTGCGTGGTCAGCACCTGCCCCAGACGGCCGGGGCGCGCCGCCGGGGTGTCGTCCTCGGCCACGAGCGACAGCAGTCGGTCGACGTCGTCCGCGGCGTCGACCAGCAGCCGTTCGCCGGTCCGCGTGCAGGTCACCAGGTAGACGTTGTTGTCCATCTCCGACACGCTGCACTTGCGGACCGTGGCACGGCCCAGGGGCAGGGTCCAGCTGGCGCCGCCGGGGATGACGTGACCCGGCGCGGGAGTGTCCTCGCTCATGCTCCGGCAGTGTAGGGGGGCAGCCTCACGTGGCGAGCGCGCGGTCGCTGGCGCGGATGGGGAAGGGCAGCGTCGTGGCACCGGTGAGGAACCGGTCCACGGCCGAGGCGCACGCGCGCCCCTCGGCGATCGCCCACACGATGAGGGACTGCCCGCGGCCGCAGTCGCCGGCCGCGAAGACACCCTCGAGAGGGGTCGCGAAGTCGTCGTCCCGCGCGTACGTGTTGCGGGCCGTGCGGGTCAGCGCCTCGCTCGGCGCAGCCTGCTCGTCGGGCCCGACAAAGCCCATCGCCAGGAGCACGAGCTGCGCCGGCAGCTCTCGCTCCGTGCCCTCGACCGGCTGGAAGCGACCGTCCGCGAAGGTTGTCTCGACCAGCTTCAGGGCGCGCACGCCCCCCCGCCCGTCGTCCAGCACCTCGACGGTGGAGACGCCGTAGGCGCGCTCGCCACCCTCCTCGTGAGCCTCGGTCGTCTTGAAGAGCATGGGGTAGGTCGGCCAGGGCTGGTGGTCCGGGCGCTCGGAGGGGGGCGTGGGCAGGATCTCGAGCTGGGTGACCGAGCTCGCCCCCTGACGGTGGGCCGTCCCCAGGCAGTCTGCCCCGGTGTCGCCACCGCCGATGATGACCACGTCCAGACCGGACGCGTCGATGCCGCGCGGGGCGCCGAGCGCCTCCTTGTTGGCGGGCACGAGGTAGTCCATGGCCGGGTGCACCCCCGCGAGGTCCGAGCCGGGGACCCCCAGCAGCCGCGGCACGGTCGAGCCGGTGGCGAGCACCACCGCGTCGAAGCGCTCCCGCAGCTCCGAGAGGGTGAGGTCGTCGGGTCCGTTCCCGCCGATGGTCACCCCGGTCAGGAACCGGATACCCTCGCCCCGCAGCTGCACCAGGCGGCGGTCCAGCACGGCCTTCTCCATCTTGAACTCGGGTATGCCGTAGCGGAGGAGGCCACCCACCGCGTCGTCCCGCTCGTAGACCACCACGGTGTGCCCGGCCCGGCCCAGCTGCTGGGCGGCGGCGAGCCCGGCGGGCCCGGAGCCGACGACGGCCACCGTCCTGCCGCTGAGCCACTCCGGCTCCTCGGGCTTGACCCGGCCGTTGGAGAACGCCCGGTCGATGATCGAGACCTCGATCTGCTTGATCGTCACCGGGGGCTGGTTGATACCGAGCACGCACGCCGTCTCGCAGGGCGCCGGGCAGAGCCGACCCGTGAACTCAGGGAAGTTGTTGGTCGCGTGCAGCCGCTCGATGGCGTCGGCGAAGTTGCCTCGGCGAGTGTGGTCGTTCCACTCCGGGATGAGGTTGCCCAAGGGGCAGCCCTGGTGGCAGAACGGGATGCCGCAGTCCATGCAGCGACTCGCCTGACGCTGCAGCACCTTGGTGTCCTGCTCGCCGTGCACCTCCTTCCAGTCCTGGATGCGCACCGGGACCGGCCGGGTGGGCCGGTTCTCCCGCTCGCGGTAGGTCAGGAAGCCTTTGGGGTCAGCCATGCGAGTCCTCCAGGATGCGCTGCCAGGCGTGGGTGCCGTTCGGGTCCTCGCCGCGGGCCTCGGCCTCGCGGCGGATGCGCAGCACGCTGGCGTACTGGCGCGGGGTGATGACGGTGATCCGGTCCGCCCAGTCACCGGACCGCAGGAGGTCCTCGGCGACGGTGCTGCCCGTGAGCTCCATGTGCTCGGCGATCAGCTCGCGGACCTCCTCGAGATGCTCGGTCTCCCGCAGCGGGGCGAGCGTGAGGTCGTTCTGGGCCAGGGCCAGGGGGTTGACCCGTCTGGTCTCGAGGTCGAGCACGAACGCGGTTCCGCCCGACATGCCGGCGCCGACGTTGCGGCCGGTCGGGCCGAGGACGAGCGCCCGGCCGCCGGTCATGTACTCCAGGGCGTGGTCACCCACGCCCTCGACCACGGCGGTCGCGCCGGAGTTGCGGACGCAGAAGCGCTCGCCGACGAGGCCGCGCAGGTTGACCTGGCCCGACGTCGCGCCGTAGCAGATGACGTTGCCCGCCACGACCTGGTCGGCCGCGACGAAGGGGGACTCGTCGGCAGGTCGCACGACCACCCGTCCACCCGAGAGGCCCTTGCCCACGAAGTCGTTGGCGTCGCCGACGAGCCGGAGGGTGATGCCGCGCGGCAGGAAGGCTGCGAACGACTGGCCCGCCGAGCCCGTGAAGGTGAGGTCGATGGTGCCCTCCGGCAGACCGTCGGGTCCTGCGGCGACCGTCACACGGTGACCGAGCATGGTTCCCACGGTCCGGTTGACGTTCGTCACCGGGAAGGAGGCCTGCACAGGAGTTCCGTCCCGGAGGGCGGGCGCCGCCGCCTCGATGAGCTGGTTGTCCAGCGCGGCCTCCAGCCCGTGCTCCTGGACCGTCGTGCAGCGCAGCGACGTGCCCTGCGGCAGGTCCGGACGGTGCAGGATCGGACCCAGGTCCAGGCCGCCGGCCTTCCAGTGTGCCAGGGCCGGGCCCGTGTCGAGCAGGTCGGCGCGGCCGATGACCTCGTCGAGGCTGCGGTAGCCGAGCGAGGCGAGCAGCTCGCGCACCTGCTCGGCGATGTACTCGAAGAAGGTGATGACGTACTCGGCCCTGCCCGCGTAGCGCTCCCGCAGCTCCGGGTTCTGCGTGGCGATGCCCACCGGACAGGTGTCGAGGTGGCAGACCCGCATCATGATGCAGCCCGAGACCACCAGCGGTGCGGTCGCGAAGCCGAACTCCTCGGCTCCGAGCAGCGCTGCCACGATCACGTCGCGCCCGGTCTTGAGCTGGCCGTCGCACTGCACGACGATCCGGTCCCGCAGCCCGTTGACGAGCAGCGTCTGCTGGGTCTCGGCGAGGCCGAGCTCCCACGGCGTTCCCGCGTGCTTGAGCGAGGTCAGCGGGCTCGCCCCGGTCCCCCCGTCGTGCCCGGAGATGAGCACCACGTCGGACTTGGCTTTCGCGACGCCGGCCGCGACGGTGCCCACACCCACCTGGCTGACCAGCTTGACGTGCACCCGGGCCTGCGGGTTGGCGTTCTTGAGGTCGTGGATGAGCTGCTTGAGGTCCTCGATCGAGTAGATGTCGTGGTGCGGCGGGGGAGAGATGAGTCCGACGCCCGGGGTGGAGTGCCGCGTCTGGGCGATCCACGGGTACACCTTCCCGGGGGGCAGCTGCCCACCCTCTCCGGGCTTGGCGCCCTGCGCCATCTTGATCTGGATGTCGTCGGCGTGCACGAGGTAGGCGCTGGTCACACCGAACCGTCCAGAGGCCACCTGCTTGATCGAGGACCGACGCTCGGAGTCCAGCAGGCGCTCCACGTCCTCCCCACCCTCACCGGTGTTGGACTTCCCGCCCAGCCGGTTCATCGCGATCGCGAGGGTCTCGTGGGCCTCCTGCGAGATCGACCCGTAGCTCATCGCGCCGGTGGCGAACCGGCGGACGATCTCGCTGACCGGCTCCACCTCGTCGATGTCCACGGGCTCGCGGTCCGGGCGCAGGGCGAACAGTCCCCGCAAGGTCATCAGACGCTCGGACTGGTCGTCGACCAGGTCGGTGTACTGCTTGAACACGTCGTAGCGCTGCTGCCGCGTCGCGTGCTGGAGCCGGAAGACGGCCTCGGGGCTGAACAGGTGCGGGGGCCCCTCGCGGCGCCACTGGTACTCGCCGCCGATGTCGAGCCGGCGGTGGTAGGGGCTGATGCCCGAGAGCGGGTAGGCGGTCGCGTGCCGCTGCTGCACCTCCGCGGCCACGACCGCGAGGCCGACACCGTCGATCTGGCTGGTGGTCCCGGTGAACCACCGGTCGACCAGCTCGCGCGACAGGCCCACGGCCTCGAAGGTCTGGGCACCGCGGTAGGAGGCGATGGTGGAGATGCCCATCTTGGACATGACCTTCAGGACGCCCTTGCCGAGCCCCTTGATGAGGTTGCGGATCGCCACGTCTGGGTCGAGCCCGTCGAGCTGCTGCCCCGCGGCGCAGAGGTTCTCGACGCTCTCCATCGCCAGATAGGGGTTGACCGCGGCCGCGCCGTAGGCGACCAGGGTCGCGACGTGGTGCACCTCTCGCACGTCGCCGGCCTCGACCAGCAGACCCACCCGGGTACGGGTGTTGTTGCGCACGAGGTGGTGGTGCACCGCACTGGTCAGCAGCAGCGAGGGGATGGGGGCCTGCTCGCGGTCGGCGTGCCGGTCGGACAGCACGATGAAGAACGCTCCACCCTGGACGGCCTCGTCGACCTCGCTGCAGATCTCCTCCAGGCGGGCGCCCAGCGCAGCCGCGCCGCCGTCGACCCGGTAGAGCCCCCGGACCACCACGGTGCCGAGGTCGGGGTGCTCGCCGGCGACGTTGAGCCGGCGCAGCTTGGCCAGCTCGTCGTTGTCGATGACCGGGAAGTCGAGCACCACCTGACGCGCGTGCTCCGGTGACTCCTCGAGCAGGTTGGGCTCGGGGCCGGTCGAGCAGCCCAGCGAGGTGACGATCTCCTCCCTGATGGCGTCGAGGGGAGGGTTCGTCACCTGCGCGAAGGCCTCGACGAAGTAGTCGAAGAGCAGTCGCGGACGGTCCGAGAGCACCGCGATGGGGGTGTCGGTGCCCATCGCGCCCAGGGGCTCGCCGCCGGTCTGCGCCATCGGCGCCAGGATGATCCGCAGCTCCTCCTCCGTGTAGCCGAAGATCTGCTGGCGCCGCGTCACGCTGGCGTGGGTGTGCCGCACGTGCACCTGGTCGGGCAGCTGGCTGAGCCGCACCAGGTGGGCGTCGAGCCACTGCCGGTAGGGCTGCCGGGCTGCCAGGCCAGCCTTGACGTCGTGGTCGTCGAGGATCTCGCCGCGCTCCAGGTCGACGAGGAACATCCGGCCCGGCGCCACACGGCCCTTGCGCACGACCTTCTCCGGCGGCAGGGCGAGCAGCCCGGACTCCGACCCGAGCACCACGAGCCCGTCGTCGGTCACCCAGTACCGGGAGGGGCGCAGCCCGTTGCGGTCGAGCACCGCACCCACGCGGGTGCCGTCGGTGAAGACCAGGTTGGCCGGACCGTCCCAGGGCTCCATGAGCATCGAGTGGAACTCGTAGAAGGCCCGCACGTCCGGGTCCATGTCGTCGTTGTTCTCCCACGCCTCCGGGATCATCATCAGCACCGCGTGCGGCAGCGAGCGCCCGCCGAGGTGCAGCAGCTCCAGCACCTCGTCGAAGGTGGCCGAGTCGCTGGCGTCCGGCGTGCAGATCGGCAGCGCGTCGGCCAGCGGTCCGGGGAAGGCGTCGCTGGCCAGCTCGGACTGGCGCGCGTTCATCCAGTTGCGGTTGCCCTTGACCGTGTTGATCTCGCCGTTGTGGGCGATCATCCGGTAGGGGTGGGCCAGGGGCCAGGAGGGGAAGGTGTTGGTGGAGAAGCGGGAGTGCACGACGCCCAGCGCGCTGGCGAACCGCTCGTCGACGAGGTCGGGGAAGTAGGCGGGCAGCTGGTCTGTGGTCAGCATCCCCTTGTAGGTGATCGTGCGCGAGGACAACGAGACCGGGTATGCCGTCGTCTGCCGCTCGATCCGCTTGCGGCACAACCATGCTCGACGCTCCAGGGCGAGCCCGGACTCCCCGGCCGCAGGCCCCGTGCCCGCCACGACGAGCTGACGCATCACCGGCATCGCGGACAGGGCCGTGGGACCGATCATGTCGGCCACCACGGGCACCTCGCGCCACCCGAGCACGGCCAGTCCCGAGCCGACCACGATCTCCTCGATCTCGGCGGCCACCTGGCCCGCCGTCCCGTCGGAGGGGAGGAACATGATGCCGACCGCGTAGGTCCCGGCCTCCGGGAGAGCGAAGGGAAGCACGGCGCGGAGGAAGGCGTCCGGGACCTGCGTGAGGATGCCGGCCCCGTCGCCGGTGTTCTCCTCGGCGCCCACGGCTCCGCGGTGGTCGAGGTTGTGCAGAGCGGTGAGCGCCTGGGCGACGATCGCGTGCCGGGGGGCACCGTCGAGGGCCGCGACGAAGGCGACCCCGCAGTTGTCGTGCTCGTGCGCTCCGTCGTAGAGCCCCTGGGGCGGACGGCCCGGGACTGGGCTGCGGACAGGTGTGGTCTCGGACATGGAGTCACCGATCTGGACAGGGCCACCAGGAGGCGCCGACCGACGTGGCAGGGGAACAGGGACCCGACACGCTGTGGGGACCTGCAGCATACATATGCACAGGCCTGCATGAAAAGTCACTCGGAACGGGTGTGTCAGAGGAGCAACCTACAGTTGTCCCGTGCCCTCCTCCGTCACCCCACCCACCTCGTCCCCGCGTCCGCGCCACGACCGGATCCGCGTGCAGGGCGCCCGCGAGCACAACCTCAAGAACGTGTCCGTCGACATCCCGCGGGACGCGCTGGTCGTCTTCACCGGCCTGTCCGGGTCGGGGAAGTCGAGCCTGGCCTTCGACACCATCTTCGCCGAGGGGCAGCGGCGCTACGTCGAGTCGCTGTCCGCCTACGCCCGGATGTTCCTGGGCCAGCTCGACAAGCCGGACGTCGACTTCATCGAGGGCCTGTCGCCGGCCGTGTCGATCGACCAGAAGTCCACCAACCGCAACCCTCGCTCGACGGTGGGCACGATCACGGAGGTCTACGACTACCTCCGCCTGCTGTTCGCCCGGGTGGGCCGACCGCACTGCCCGGTCTGCGGGGAGCCGGTCGAGCGACAGACCGCCCAGCAGATCGTCGACCGGCTCCTGGAGCTGCCCGACGGCGTGCGCTTCCAGCTGCTGGCCCCCGTGGTGCGCGGCCGCAAGGGGGAGTTCGTCGACCTCTTCGCCGAGCTGCAGTCCTCGGGCTTCGCGCGGGCCCGGGTGGACGGCACCGTCGTCCAGCTGGCCTCCCCCCCGACCCTGGAGAAGCAGAAGAAGCACACCATCGAGGTGGTGATCGACCGGCTGGCGGCCAAGCGCGCGGCCGACGGCGGCCCGGAGGCCTCCCACCTGCGTCGTCTGACCGACTCCGTCGAGACCGCACTGCGCCTGGCCGACGGTCTGGTCGTCGCCGAGTTCGTCGACGTCCCCGCCCGTGGCCAGGAGGTTCCCGCAGGCCGCGAGGCCCCGGTCGACGCGAACGGACGTCCGCTGGCGCGCGAGCGACGGTTCTCGGAGCGGATGGCCTGCCCCAACGAGCACCCGCTGAGCGTCGACGAGCTCGAGCCCCGCAGCTTCTCCTTCAACAGCCCGTTCGGCGCGTGCCCGGCGTGCACCGGCATCGGGTCGGAGCAGGAGGTCGACCCGGAGCTGGTCATCCGCGGCGAGGACACCTCCATCCTCGAGGGCGCGATCATCCCGTGGTCGACGACGGCCGGCCTCAACGACTACTACCAGCGGGTGCTGGGCGGGCTCGCGGACGACCTGAAGTTCACCCTGGACGTCCCGTGGCGCCAGCTGCCCGGGCGGGCACGGGACGCCATCCTGCACGGCTACCAGCACAAGGTGCACGTGCGCTACCGCAACCGGTTCGGTCGGGAGCGCAGCTACTCCACGGGATTCGAGGGGGTGGTGCCCTACGTCAAGCGCAAGCACGCCGAGACCGAGTCCGAGAGCAGCCGCGACCGTTACGAGGCGTTCATGCGGCAGGTGCCCTGCCCCGTGTGCAAGGGTGCCCGGCTCAAGCCCGAGATCCTCGCGGTGCACGTCGGCGGGCGCAGCATCGCCGAGGTGTGTGCGCTGCCCATCCACGAGTGCGCGGCGTTCCTCGCCGACGTCGACTACACCCCGCGCGAGGCCGCGATCGCGGCGCAGGTCAACCGCGAGATCGCGGCGAGGCTGGGCTTCCTGCTCGACGTCGGCCTCGACTACCTCTCCCTGGACCGGCCGGCCGGCACGCTGTCGGGGGGAGAGGCGCAGCGGATCCGGTTGGCGACCCAGATCGGCTCGGGCCTGGTCGGCGTCCTCTACGTCCTCGACGAGCCCAGCATCGGTCTGCACCAGCGGGACAACCACCGCCTGATCGAGACCCTGACGCGGCTCCGCGACCTGGGCAACACCCTCATCGTGGTCGAGCACGACGAGGACACGATCGCCACCGCGGACTGGGTGGTCGACATCGGGCCGGGGGCGGGCGAGCACGGGGGGCACGTCGTGCACAGCGGCTCGGTCGCCGACCTGCTCACGCACCCCACCTCGTTGACGGGCCAGTTCCTCTCGGGACGCCGCGCCATCGAGACGCCGACGCAGCGCCGGCCCCAGGACGGACGGCTGATCACCGTGCGCGGGGCGCGCGAGCACAACCTGCACAACATCGACGTCTCGTTCCCGCTCGGCAACCTGGTCGCCGTGACCGGCGTGTCGGGGTCGGGCAAGTCGACGCTGGTCAACGACATCCTCTACCACGTGCTGGCCAACCAGCTCAACGGTGCGCGGCACGTGCCCGGGCGGCACCGGCGCGTGGAGGGGCTGGACCAGCTCGACAAGGTCGTCCACGTGGACCAGAGTCCCATCGGTCGCACCCCGAGGAGCAACCCGGCGACCTACACAGGGCTGTTCGACCAGATCCGCAAGCTGTTCGCCCAGACGACCGAGGCCAAGGTCCGTGGCTACCTGCCGGGGCGCTTCTCCTTCAACGTCAAGGGCGGTCGCTGCGAGGCCTGCTCGGGCGACGGCACCCTGAAGATCGAGATGAACTTCCTCCCGGACGTCTACGTCCCCTGCGAGGTTTGCCACGGCCGGCGCTACAACCGGGAGACGCTCGAGGTCCACTTCAAGGGGAAGACGGTCGCCGACGTCCTCGACATGCCGATCGAGGAGGCGGCGGAGTTCTTCGCCGCGGTGCCGGTGATCAGCCGGCACCTGACCACCCTCGTGCAGGTCGGGCTGGGCTACGTCCGTCTCGGCCAGCCCGCGACCACGCTGTCCGGTGGCGAGGCGCAGCGCGTCAAGCTGTCCGCGGAGCTGCAGAAACGCTCGACCGGACGCACCATCTACGTCCTCGACGAGCCCACGACCGGTCTGCACTTCGAGGACATCAACCGGCTGCTCGGCGTGCTCCAAGGGCTCGTCGACAAGGGCAACACGGTGCTGGTGATCGAGCACAACCTGGACGTGATCAAGTCGGCGGACTGGATCGTCGACATGGGTCCCGAGGGCGGGAACGGCGGCGGTACGGTCGTGGTGGAGGGCACGCCCGAGGCCGTCGCGGTCCACCCGACCAGCCACACCGGTCGGTTCCTGGCCCCGCTGCTCGCCACGAACCGGCGCACGAGCGCCAGCGCGTGAGCCACCCGGCCCACCGCCACGACGCAAGGAGCACGAGGCACCACGATGTCTGAGCGGTCCACGAGTACCGACCGGTCCGGCTGCTGCACGAGCCGTCGGGATGTCCTGCGCACGGTCGGGGTCGGGGCGCTCGCCGCCCCCCTGCTCTCGGCCTGCGGCGACGGGTCTGGGCCCACCCCTACCCCGGCCGACGACGGGTCGGTGCGCGTGCCGGTCGCCGACGTGCCGGTGGGGGAGTCCCGCTACTACTCCGACGGCGGGTTCGTGGTGTCCCGGCCGGCGCCGGACGAGGTGGCGGCCTTCGACGCCACCTGCCCGCACAACGGCTGCGCGGTGTCCGAGCGGGAGGGCGTCGACCTTCTGTGCCCCTGTCACGCCAGCACCTTCGACGCCGCGACCGGTGCCGTCCTCAGTGGTCCGGCCACGACCGGGCTGACCGCCCGGACGGCGCGACTCGAGGACGACCAGATCGTGATCAGTGGCTGATCCCGCACGCTACCGACCACGCCCGGGCGAGATCCCCACGGAGCCGGGCGTCTATCGGTTCCGCGACCAGCACGGCCGCGTCATCTACGTGGGCAAGGCCCGGTCCCTGCGACCACGCCTCTCGTCCTACTTCCAGGACCTCTCGGCCCTCCACCCCCGCACGCGGCAGATGGTCACGACCGGAGCGAGCGTCGAGTGGACGGTCGTGCGCAACGAGGTCGAGGCGCTGCAGCTGGAGTACTCCTGGATCAAGGAGTTCGACCCCCGCTTCAACGTCAAGTACCGCGACGACAAGTCCTACCCCTACCTGGCCGTCACCATGGGCGAGGAGTACCCCCGTGCACAGGTGATGCGCGGGTCCAAGCGTCCGGGCACGCGCTACTTCGGTCCCTACACGCACGCCTGGGCGATCAGGGAGACCCTCGACACGCTGCTGCGCGTGTTCCCCGTCCGCACCTGCTCCAAGGGCGTCTTCCGGCGCGCCGAGCAGGCGGGGCGTCCTTGCCTGCTCGGCTACATCGACAAGTGCTCGGCGCCCTGCGTCGGGCGCGTCAGCGCCGAGGAGCACCGGGAGATCGCCGAGGACTTCTGCGACTTCATGACCGGTGACGCCGCGAGGTTCATGCGCCGCATCGACCAGCGGATGCGCACCGCAGCCGCGGAGCTGGACTTCGAGACGGCAGCCCGACTGCGTGACGACGTCGGCGCGCTGCGCCGTGCCCTGGAGCGCTCCGCGGTCGTGCTGCCCGACGCCACCGACGCGGACGTCTACGGGCTGGCCGACGACGAGCTCGAGGTCGCCGTGCAGGTCTTCCACGTCCGGGGCGGGCGCATCCGAGGCCAGCGGGGGTGGGTCAGCGAGAAGGGCGCGGAGGACCTCGGCTCGATCGTCGAGCACCTGCTGCTGCAGGTGTACGGCGGCGAGCGTGGGGAGGACGTGCCCCGCGAGGTGCTCGTGCCCGTCCTGCCCGACGACCACGACGACCTGCAGGAGTGGCTCACCACGCTGCGGGGGTCGAGGGTGCAGGTCAGGGTTCCGCAGCGGGGTGACAAACGGACGCTGATGCAGACGGTGGCGCGCAACGCGGACCAGGCGCTGACCAGGCACAAGGTGGCCCGCTCCGGCGACCTCACGCTGCGCTCCCAGGCGCTCCAGGAGCTCCAGGACGCGCTCGAGCTGGAGGACGCGCCCCTGCGCATCGAGTCCTTCGACATCAGCCACGTGCAGGGCACGGACGTCGTGGGGTCGATGGTCGTCTTCGAGGACGGGCTCGCCCGCAAGTCCGAGTACCGCCGGTTCATCGTCCGCGAGGGCACCGGCGACGACACCGCCGCGATGCAGGAGGTCCTCACCCGCCGGTTCCGGCACCTGGTCGCCGCCCCGCCCACCGACGGGAGCGGGTCTGACGGCGAGAGCACGAAGTTCCGCTACCCGCCCAACCTCGTCGTCGTCGACGGGGGACTGCCCCAGGTCAACGCCGCCCAGGCCGCGCTGACCCAGGTGGGGGTCGCCGACGTCACGGTCATCGGCCTGGCCAAGCGGTTGGAGGAGGTCTGGGTCCCGGGGGACGACCATCCCGTGGTCCTGCCCCGGACGAGCGAGGGTCTCTACCTGCTCCAGCGGGTCCGGGACGAGGCGCACCGGTTCGCCAACACCTTCCACCGGCAGCGGCGCTCACGGTCGATGACCACGAGTGCGCTGGACGGCATACCCGGTCTGGGTCCCTCGCGCCAGCAGGCGCTGCTGGCGCGCTTCGGGTCGGTCAAGGCGCTGCGCCGCGCCTCGGCCGAGGAGCTCCAGCAGGTTCCGGGGGTGGGACCGGCGGTGGCTCGTGCCGTCGTCGACAGGCTCCGGGGCGCCGAGCCGGGACTGGCCGTTAACCTGAGCACAGGCGAGGTCCTGGACCAGTGACCGCGCCGCGCACGCCCGACGACGAGGTGGAGGCCGACGTGAGCCCACAGGACCACAGCCGACCAGCCCAGCCGGACCCGGGCGGCGGCGCACCGCCAGACGTCGTGATCCTCACCGGGATGTCGGGCGCGGGGCGCACGACCGCCGGTGACGTGCTCGAGGACCGGGGCTGGTACGTCGTCGACAACCTCCCGCCCTCGATGATCCCCGCCCTGATGGACGTCACCGCCGACGACCCGCAGCGCCAGAGGGTCGCCGCGGTCGTCGACGTGCGCAGCCGCGACTTCACCACCGAGCTCTCCGTCGCGCTCAGCGACCTGACCGATCGCGGATGGCGACCGCGCGTGGTCTTCGTCGACGCCTCGGACGAGGCCCTGGTGCGCCGGTTCGACGCCGTGCGCCGTCCCCACCCGCTGCAGGGCGAGGGCCTGCTGCTCGACGGCATCCGCCGTGAGCGCCGCATGCTCGGCGACCTGCGCTCCAACGCCGACGTCGTCGTGGACACGAGCAACTACAACGTGCACCAGCTGAGCGCCAAGGTCGACTCGCTGATCCGCGTCGACCAGGAGGCCAGCCTGCGCCTCGCGGTGCTCTCCTTCGGGTTCAAGTACGGCATCCCCCTGGACGCGGACACCGTGCTCGACCTCCGCTTCCTGCCCAACCCCTACTGGAACCCCGAGCTGCGCCCCTACACCGGCAAGGACGCGGCGGTGCGCGAGTTCGTGCTCGGGCAGGACCTCGCCGGCCGCTTCCTCGACCACGCCGTGCAGATGCTCGAGACGTCGATCGAGGGCTACCTGTCGGAGGGCCGACGCTACGTGACGGTCGCCGTCGGGTGCACCGGCGGCAAGCACCGCTCGGTGGCCACCGCCGAGGAGCTCTCGCGCCGGCTGGCCCACCTTGAGTCGTCGGGGGTGCAGCTCACCACCTTCCACCGCGACCTGGGGCGCGAGTGACCGGCCCCCGCGTCGTCGCCCTGGGCGGCGGGCACGGCCTGTCCGCGTCGCTGCAGGCGCTGCGGCACACCACCGAGGCGATCACCGCCGTCGTCACCGTCGCCGACGACGGGGGGTCGAGCGGGCGGCTGCGGCAGGAGTTCGACATCCTGCCCCCCGGTGACCTGCGGATGGCCCTGGCGGCCCTGTGCGAGGACACCACCTGGGGGCACCAGTGGACGGCCGTCCTCCAGCACCGTTTCGGCGGCGACGGGGAGATGGCCGGGCACGCCCTGGGCAACCTGCTCATCACCGCGCTCTGGGACCTGCTGCCCGACGACCAGGTGCGGGGCCTGGACCTCGTGGGCCGGTTGCTCAACACCCGCGGACGGGTGCTTCCCATGTGCCTGCGCCCTCTCGACATCGAGGCCACGATGGTCCTGCCCGACGAGCTGCGGGTCACCGTGCGTGGTCAGTCTCAGGTCGCGGTGCATCCGGGCCGCGTGGAGACCATCCGGCTGCTGCCCCAGGACGCGCCGGCCTGCCCCGAGGCGGTGGAGTCGATCACGCTCGCCGACTACGTCGTCCTCGGACCCGGATCGTGGTTCACCTCGGTGATGCCGCACCTGCTGGTGCCCGAGCTCCTCCAGTCGCTGCGCGACACCCCGGCCGAGCGGATCCTCACCCTCAACGTCAGCCTCACCGACGACGAGGCCACCGGCTACACGGTCGCCGAGCACGTGGAGGCGGTTGCCAAGCACGCCCCGGGACTCACCTTCGACCACGTCATCGCCGACCCCAAGGTGGTGGGCAGCGGTGCCGAGGAGGCCGCGCTGCGGGTGGCGGTGGACCGGGTCGGAGCCGACCTCGTCGTCACGCCCGTGGGCAAGATGCGCAAGCCCGGGGTCCACGACACGCTGCGCCTGGCCGCCGTCTACCGGGACATCATGACGGGCGGTCGGTGATGACCGGGGCGGGCCGTGAGCGGGGTACCCTGCCGGACACGGGGTCTGACCGACCTCGACAGACAGTGCCCGCGCGGGCCAGGAGGTTGACGGCTGTGGCGATGACCGCCAAGGTCAAGGACGAGCTGGGGCGCCTGCCGGTGACCCGCACCTGCTGCCGCAAGGCAGAGGTGTCGACGGTGCTCCGCTTCGCCGGCGGGCTCCACATCGTCGGTGGACGCATCGTCATCGAGGCCGAGCTCGACACCGCCCAGAGCGCCCGCCGGCTGCGCGCCTACATGTCGGAGGTCTACGGGAGCAGCAGCGAGCTCGTGGTCATGAGTCCCGGTGGTCTGCGCAAGCACACCCGGTATGTCGTGCGTGCCACCTCCGACGGGGAGGCGCTGGCGCGCCAGACAGGACTCATCGACCACCGCGGTCGGCCCGTCCGCGGTCTGCCGCCGCGCGTCGTGGGGGCGGCCGTCTGCGACGCCGAGGCGGCCTGGCGAGGCGCCTTCCTGGCCCACGGCTCCATCACCGAACCGGGCCGCTCCACCTCGCTGGAGATCACGTGCCCGGGTCCGGAGGCGGCGCTCGCACTGGTCGGCGCGGCCCGACGGCTCGGGATCCAGGCGAAGGCGCGCGAGGTCCGCGGGGTGGACCGGGTCGTGCTCCGTGACGGTGACGCCATCGGCGCGATGCTCACCCGTCTCGGGGCGCACGACGCCGTGCTGGCGTGGGAGGAGCGGCGCATGCGGCGCGAGGTGCGCGCGACCGCCAACAGGCTGGCCAACTTCGACGACGCCAACCTCCGACGGTCCGCCCGCGCGGCGGTGGCGGCCGGGGCCAGGGTCGAGCGCGCGCTGGAGATCCTCGGCGACGAGATCCCCGACCACCTGCGGGTCGCGGGGGAGCTGCGGCTGCAGCACAAGCAGGCCAGCCTCGAGGAGCTCGGCCAGCTGGCCGAGCCCCCGATGACCAAGGACGCCGTGGCAGGACGGATCCGCAGGCTGCTGGCGATGGCCGACAAGCGGGCCGAAGAGCTCGGTGTCGAGGGCACGGAGGCGGGCCTCACCTCGGACATGTTCGAGGACTGAGCACCCCCACCCTCGTTGGTCACGGCCCGCCCCGGCCCGATAGGTTGGGCACCAGACGACGACGTCTTCCGCCGCGGCGGGCAACGGGTTCGCCGCGACCACCCACGAGGGAAGGTTGTTCTCATGACCGTTCGTGTAGGCATCAACGGTTTCGGGCGCATCGGCCGCAACTTCATGCGGGCCGTGCTGGCCTCCGGAGCCGACATCGAGATCGTCGGGGTCAACGACCTCACGGACAACGCGACGCTGGCCCACCTGCTGAAGTACGACTCCATCCTCGGTCGTCTGGACGGTGAGGTCACCTCGTCCGAGACCGAGATCACCGTCAACGGCAAGGCCGTGAAGGCGTTCGCCGAGAGGGACCCGTCGGCGCTGCCGTGGGGGGACCTGGGTGCGGACATCGTCATCGAGTCGACCGGCATCTTCACCGACGCCCGCAAGGCACAGGCCCACATCGACGCCGGCGCCAAGAAGGTCATCATCTCGGCGCCCGCCAAGAACGAGGACATCACGCTGGTGATGGGCGTCAACGACAAGGACTACGACCCCACGTCGCACCACATCATCTCCAACGCCTCCTGCACGACCAACTGCCTCGCGCCGATGGCCAAGGTCCTCAACGACGAGTTCGGCATCGTCAAGGGCCTGATGACGACCATCCACGCCTACACCGCGGACCAGAACCTCCAGGACGGACCCCACAGCGACCTGCGTCGGGCCCGCGCCGCCGCGCTCAACATCGTGCCGACCAAGACGGGGGCGGCCCAGGCCGTGGCGCTCGTCCTGCCCGAGCTCAAGGGCAAGTTCGACGGCTACGCCCTGCGCGTGCCCACCCCCACCGGCTCGGCCACCGACCTGACCTTCCAGGCCAGCCGTGAGGTCACCGTCGAGGAGATCAACGCGGCGGTCAAGAAGGCCGCCGAGGGTGAGCTCAGGGGCATCCTCGTCTACACCGAGGACCCCATCGTCTCCAAGGACATCGAGACCGACCCCGCCTCCTGCATCTTCGACTCCGGCCTCACCAAGGTCATCGGCGACATGGTCAAGGTCGTCGGCTGGTACGACAACGAGTGGGGCTACTCCAACCGGCTCGTGGACCTCAGCGTCATGGTCGGTGAGCAGCTCTGAGCGGCATGCGCTCGATCGCAGAGCTGACCGAGCAGCTCGGGGGCCTCGCCGGTCGGACCGTGCTGGTCCGCAGCGACCTCAACGTGCCGCTGGACGGCGCGACGATCACCGACGACGGGCGTGTCCGCGCCTCCGTCCCCACCATCACCGAGCTCGCGGAGGCGGGTGGGAGGGTCGTCGTCTGCGCCCACCTGGGACGGCCCAAGGGCACCCCGGAGGCGAGGTACTCCCTGCGCCCGGTGGCCCAGCGGCTCGGGGAGCTTCTCGGGCGTCCGGTGACCTTCGTCGAGGAGACCGTCGGCCCGCTGGCCCAGGCGGCCGTCGAGGCGATGTCGGACGGTGACGTCGTCGTCCTGGAGAACCTGCGCTTCAACGCCGGGGAGACCGCGAAGACCGACGAGGGTCGGGCGGAGTTCGCCGGACAGCTCGCCGCGCTCGCCGACGCGTTCGTCTCCGACGGCTTCGGTGTCGTGCACCGCGCTCAGGCCTCGGTCTACGACGTGGCGCGCCTCCTGCCGCACGCGGCGGGGGGGCTGGTCCGCTCCGAGGTCGAGATCATGCGTCAGCTCCGGGAGGACCCGCAGCGTCCGTACGCGGTCATCCTCGGCGGTGCCAAGGTGAGCGACAAGCTGGGGGTCATCGAGTCCCTCATCACCGTCGCCGACCGGCTGCTGATCGGTGGCGGCATGGTCTTCACCTTCCTCAAGGCACAGGGCCACGAGGTCGGGACCAGCATCCTCGAGGAGGACCAGGTCGAGACCGTCAGAGGCTACCTGGAGTCGGCCGCCGAGCAAGGCGTGGAGATCGTGCTGCCGACCGACATCGTCGTGGCGGACTCCTTCTCCGCCGACGCTGCTCACGAGGTCGTGTCGGCCCACGCCATCCCCGCCGACCGGATGGGCCTGGACATCGGGCCCGAGTCCGAGGCGCTCTTCGCGCAGAAGCTCAACGATGCCCGGACCATCTTCTGGAACGGCCCGATGGGCGCTTTCGAGATGGCGCCCTTCGCGTCCGGCACGCGCGCCGTCGCGCAGGTCCTGGTGGAGCGCACGCGCGACGGTGCGATGACGGTCGTCGGCGGCGGCGACAGCGCCGCGGCCGTGCGCGACTTCGGGCACGCTGACTCCGACTTCGGGCACATCTCCACCGGTGGTGGGGCCAGCCTGGAGTACCTCGAGGGCAAGGAACTGCCCGGACTGACAGTGCTGGAGGACTGATGGCGACGACGACCAGCAACCGGACGCCGCTGATGGCGGGCAACTGGAAGATGAACCTGGACCACCTCCAGGCCACCCACCTCGTGCAGAAGCTGGACTGGACGCTGCGCGACGCCAAGCACGACTACGCGACCGTCGAGGTCGTCGTCCTGCCCCCGTTCACCGACCTGCGGTCGGTGCAGACGCTCGTGCAGGGCGACAAGCTCGAGCTCGGCTACGGCGGCCAGGACCTCTCCCAGCACGACGAGGGCGCCTACACCGGCGAGATCTCGGGCGCCTTCCTGGCCAAGCTGGGGTGCGGGTATGCCGTGGTCGGGCACAGCGAGCGCCGCGAGCACCACGCGGAGTCGGACGAGCTGGTCGGTGCCAAGGTCCGCGCCGCGCTGCGGCACGGGCTGACCCCGATCCTGTGCGTCGGCGAGCCGTTGGAGGTGCGGCAGGCCGGTGAGCACGTGGCCCACGTGGTCGCCCAGCTCCGCGCGGCCCTCGAGGGTCTGGACGCCGACCAGGTCGGTCGGATCGTCGTGGCCTACGAGCCGGTGTGGGCCATCGGCACCGGCGAGGTCGCCACGCCGGCCGACGCGCAGGAGGTCTGCGCGCAGGTGCGGTCCACCGTCGGCGAGCTGGTCGGCGACCAGGTCGCCGCGGGTCTGCGGGTGCTCTACGGCGGCTCCGTGAAACCGTCCAACGTGGCCGAGATCATGTCCCAGGAGGACGTCGACGGCGCTCTCGTCGGTGGGGCCTCGCTGTCCGTGGACGACTTCGCCGCCATCTGCCGCTACCAGCAGCACCACGGCGCGAACGGCTGACGGGCGACCTGCGGTCGCTTCGGCCGTGGGACCCCTGCTGAGTTACGCTGTCTGTCGCCCCGGGACCAGGTCCTGGGGCGACCTGCGAAGTCCCGACCGACGATCCGATGACGAGGTGTGTCCCGCGTGGAGTACGTGCGCTGGTTTCTCAATGCGCTGCTGGTGATCACCAGTGGTTTCCTCGTGCTGCTCATCCTCATGCACAAGGGGCGCGGCGGAGGCATGTCCGACATGTTCGGCGGGGGCATGAGCAGCAGCCTCGGCGGCTCCTCGGTGGCCGAGCGCAACCTGAACCGCATCACCGTCGCGCTCGCCCTGATCTGGACGGCCACCATCGTCGGCATCGGCCTGCTGATCCGCTTCGGCTGACCGGCCGCACCGCCTGCTCCGACCTCGACGTCCCCGCGCCACCTCCCTGGTGGCGCGGGGACGTCTCAGGCTAGTCTGGCCACCCCGAGCCGCTGCGCGTCGAACCCGGCACGAGCGCCCGGTGGGGGCATCAGCGAGGAGGCACCGCATGGTAGGCACCAACGCGATCCGCGGCAGCAGGGTCGGTTCCGGACCGATGGGTGAGAGCGAACGCGGCCAGACCGCGCCGCGCGTCGTGGTGAGCTACTGGTGCGCGAACGATCATGAGACCCGTCCGAGCTTCGCCCAGGACGAGGAGGTCGAGCTTCCCGACACCTGGGACTGCCCCCGCTGCGGACTGCCCGCCGGCGTCGACCGCGAGGCGCCCCCGCAGGCGCCGCGGACGGAGCCCTACAAGACCCACCTGGCCTACGTCAAGGAGAGGCGGAGCGAGCAGGACGGCGCCGCCCTGCTGGACGAGGCCCTGCAGAGCATGCGGGACCGCGGGGTGGGCGGCGGCAGCACCTGACCGCCCACCTGCGTGCTCAGTCGCCGATCCGGGCGGCCGCAGCGGCGTCCACCCACCACAGCGTCTCGTGCTGGCCGTGGACGCACGACGCCGGCAGCGACGGGTCCTCCGTCGCCTCGAGGGCGGCGGCGACCGCCTCGGCCTTGTCCTTGCCGGAGACGACCAGCCAGACCGCCCGCGCGGCGTTGATCGACGGCAGGGTCAGCGTCACCCGGAGCGGCGGTGGCTTGGGGGAGTCGGGCACGGCTGCCGTCGTGGGCTCGCGCAGCGCCAGCTCGGGACGGCCCGGGAACAGGGAGGCCACGTGCGCGTCCGGCCCCATGCCGAGCATCACGACGTCGAACTCCGGCACGCCGTGCGGTGCCTCTGCCCAGGTGGCCAGTTCCGCGGCGTAGCGTGCCGCCGCCTCGCCCAGGCGTGCGGGGGCGGAGCCGCTGGGCACCCGGTGCACGTGCTTCTTCAGGACCGGAAGGTCCGTGAGGCCGGCGGCGTCCGCCTGGGCGTCGTTGCGGTCCGAGTCGTGGGCGGGGACGAAGCGTTCGTCACCCCACCACAGGTGCACCTGCCGCCACACCCGTGCGTCCAGCTCACCTGCCCGGGAGCGCGCCACGAGCTCGGTGGCCGTGGCCGTCCCTGCCGAACCGCCGGTCAGCACCACGTGAGCCACGCCCCGTGCGCCGACCGCACCCTCCACCCGCTCGACGAGCGCGTCGACGACCGCCCTGGCGAGGGAGTCCCGGTCCGCGTGCACCCTGACCTGGTCGTGCTGGGCCAGGCTCAGCCGGACCTCGACCTCCTCACGGACCTCCTCCGAGGAGGCTCGGTCCGTCGGCGTCTCCGGCAGCGCGTCCGAGGCGACGGCCTCGCGTGCAGCGGGGTCGATCTCCGCCGGACCTGCGGGGACGTCCCCGGCCCGGGCCGCTGCCGAGCGCGTCCCACCGCGGCGCACGCGGGTCAGGCCGTCGCAGAGGGAGGACGCGTAGATCTCGTCGGCGTCGAGGCGGCGCAGCTCCTCCCCGAGCGCACCGGCGAGCGACGGCGTGTGCAGCGCGACGAGGCGTGGCGGACTGCCCACCCGGCTCAGGGTGGCCGTGTCACCACGGTCCTCAGTCCGCACGAGGTCGACGGGTCCCGAAGCGCGCTCGAGACGCACGCTGACCAGTCCGGTGCCCGCCGCGCTGCGGACCCGGGTGACCGGGGTGTTCAGGCTCGCGGCGAGCCACCCGGCCAGCAGGTCGGCCCCTGGGTCCTGCGCCTCGGCCGACACGGTGACCCAGTCCACCGGCTCGAAGGGGGCGTCCTCCAGCGCGGCCGCCAGCAGGGCGCGCCAGCGGGTGATCCGCGTCCAGGCGAGATCGGTGTCGCCCGCCTGGTAGGAGGAGGCACGACGACGCAGCTGGGTGGTGGGTCTTGCCCCGGCCGCGGCGTCGGTGATCCGGCGGTGGGCCATCCGGCCCAGGGGGGAGTCCGCCACGTCCGCCGGCGCCTCCGCCGGCCACCACACCACGATCGGGGAGTCGGGCAGCAGCAGCGGCGTCACCACCGCTGCCTCCTGACGCGTCAGCTCGCCGTAGAGCCGCAGCACCACGATCTCGCTCGCCCCGGCGTCGCCGCCGACGCGGATCTGCGCGTCGAGGCGCTCGGCGCCCCGGCTGTTGCTCGAGACCAGGACGAGGATGCGCGCGGGGTGCTGCCGGGTCGCGTCGTTGGCCGCCTTGATCGCGGCGTCCGCGCGTCCCTCGTCGACGGACACGAGGAGGGTGAGGACGCGGCCCATCGCCATCGCCCCCACGGCGTTGCGCAGCCGGACCAGCTCCTTGGAGACTGTCCCCGAGGAGGTGCTGGGCAGGTCGAGGATCACGGCAACCTCCAGTGTCGGCCGTCACGCTGCATCAGGGCGTCGGCCTCGACCGGTCCCCACGTCCCGGCAGGGTAGTCCTGCGGCGGGGAGCCGCTGCGGTCCCAGTGCTCGATGATCGGGTCCAGGATCTGCCAGGACAGCTCGACCTCCTCGTGCCGGGGGAACAGCGGCGGCTCCCCCAGCAGCACGTCAAGGATCAGGCGCTCGTAGGCCTCGGGGCTGGACTCGGTGAAGGAGGCACCGTAGCCGAAGTCCATCGAGACGTCCCGGACCTCCATCTGGCTGCCCGGCACCTTCGACCCGAACCGCATCGTCACGCCCTCGTCGGGCTGGATCCGGATGACGATCGCGTTCTGCCCCAGCTCCTCCGTGGCGGTGTCGGTGAACGGCAGGTGCGGGGCCCGCTTGAGCACCACCGCGATCTCGGTGACCCGCTTGCCCAGGCGTTTGCCGGTGCGCAGGTAGAAGGGGACGCCCGCCCAGCGGCGGGTGTGCACCCAGAGCTTCACCGCGGCATACGTCTCCGTCGTGGAGGAGGGGCCGACCCCCTCCTCGTCCAGATATCCGGCGACCTTCTCGGTACCCTGCCAGCCGGCGCCGTAGCGTCCGCGGGACGTCCCCTCGTCCAGGTCCTCGGGCAGCTGCACGGACGCCAGCACCTTCTCCTTCTCCGAGCGCACCGCCTTGGCCGTGAACGCCACCGGGGGCTCCATCGCGGTCAGGGCCAGCAGCTGCAGGAGGTGGTTCTGGATGACGTCGCGGGCGGCGCCCACCTCGTCGTAGTAGCCCGCGCGACCGCCGATCCCGATGTCCTCGGCCATCGTGATCTGTACGTGGTCGACGTAGTGGCTGTTCCAGACCGGCTCGAACATCTGGTTGGCGAAGCGCAGGGCCAGCATGTTCTGCACCGTCTCCTTGCCCAGGTAGTGGTCGATCCGGAACACCGAGTCGGGCGGGAAGACGCCCTCGACGATCGCGTTCAGCTCCTGGGCGCTGGCGAGGTCGTGGCCGAACGGCTTCTCGATGACCACCCGCCGCCAGGTGCCGGGCCGGGGGTCGGAGAGGCCGGAGGCCTGCAGCGCGTTGCAGACGGGGGCGAACCAGGCCGGGGGGATGGAGAGGTAGAACGCGTGGTTGCCGCCGGTGCCCCGCTGCTCGTCCAGCTCGCGCACGGTGCGGGCCAGGAGCTCGAAGGCGGCAGGGTCGTCGAAGGCGCCCGGCACGAACCGGAAGCCCTCGGCCAGCGTGCGCCACACGTCCTCGCGGAACTCCGTGCGGGCGTGGGCGCGGACGGAGTCGTGGACGACCTTGGCGAAGTCCTGGTGCGCCCACTCCCGGCGCGCGAAGCCGACGAGCGAGAAGCCCGGTGGCAGCAGACCGCGGTTGGCGAGGTCGTAGATGGCCGGCATCAGCTTCTTGCGGGCGAGGTCGCCCGTCACGCCGAACATCACCATGCTGCACGGACCGGCGATGCGCGGCAGGCGCTTGTCGTCGGGATGGCGCAGCGGGTTGTGGTCGGCGGTGACGGGGACCGGACGGGTCGGCATCAGGGGGTGAGGGCCCTGCGGAGCTGCGCCAGCCCCCCGACCTGGTCGGTGAGGTGCAGGCGGAGCACCGGTCGACCGTGGTCGGCGAGGACGGCGGCGTCGCCGGCGGCCTGCGCCGCGATGAACTCGCCGAAGGTGAAGTCCTTGCCGGGCACCGTCAGATCCTCCCGCGGTGCACCGGTGACCTGAAGGTAGACGCCCTGCGCGGGACCGCCCTTGTGGTACTGACCGGTGGAGTGCAGGAACCGCGGGCCCCACCCGAAGGTCACCGGGCGCCCGGTGCGGTCCACCAGGTCGGCCTGCACAGTGGCCAGGTCGGCGTGCTCGAGGCGGTCCAGGTAGACCATGACCGAAAGATAGCCGCGGTTCGGGTCGAGCTGGTCGAGCAGCGCGGCGACGGCGTCGGCGAGGGTGGACGTCCCGGACGGGAGCCACGACCCACCGGTGCGGACCTCGACCGCCCCGTCCGCCAGCGTCGCCCCGGCACCGGCAGCAGCACCCTGCGCCATCAGCTCACGCGCAGCGTCCTTGGCGCTCTCGACGTCCGGCTGGTCGAAGGGGTTGATCCCCAGCAGTCGGCCGGCCACCGAGGTGGCCACCTCCCACAGGAGCAGCTGGGCACCGAGCGGGCCTGCCACGTTGACCTGCGATCCGGTCACCGGCTCGGTGGTCACCACCGGTGCCTCGTCGTCGGAGGCGGGGTCGTCCTCGGTCTCGGCCGTCAGCGCCACCACCGTGCAGTCGTCGGTGCTCCGCAGGCCGGCGACGGGGGACCGCCCGTCCGGGGTGACGACCGGCAGCACCCCGGTGCCCTCCTTGCCCGTGGACTCGGCGATGAGCTGCTCGGCCCAGTCGCCCAGGCCCACGATGCCGGAGCCGGCGTCGGTGAACAGCAGCTTGTCGCGCAGCGGCTCGGTGCCACCCAGGGCCGCGCCCAGACGCAGCCCCGGGTTGCCCAGGTCGTCGTCGGTGAGCAGGTCGACGACCTCCTCGGCCTCGTCGAGCAGCGCGCCGACGTCGACACCCGCCAGCCCGGAGGGAACCAGGCCGAAGGCGGTGAGCGCCGAGTATCGGCCGCCCACGTCCGGATCGGCGTTGACGACCCGGTAACCCTCGGCGCGCGACTGCTGGTCCAGGGGGCTGCCGGGGTCCGTGACGATGACGACCCGCTCCGTCGGCTCCAGGCCCGCGTCGGTGAAGGCCTGGACGAAGGCGCGCCTCTGGGAGTCGGTCTCCAGCGTCGAGCCGGACTTCGACGACACCACGACCGCGGTGACCTCGAGGTCCTCGGCCAGGGCGGCGCGCACCATGTCGGGGTCTGAGCTGTCGAGGACGACGAGGGGCACACCGGCGGTGGCGCAGATGACCTCCGGCGCCAGCGACGAGCCGCCCATGCCGCAGAGCACGATCCGGCTGACGCCGCGCTCGCGCAGCTGCTCACGCAGGGCGGCGACCTCCCCGACCAATGGTCGGGACGAGCGGGGCAGGCCGACCCAGGACAGCCGCTTGGACGCCTCGGCCTGCGCCTCGGGGCCCCACAGGGTGGCGTCCTGCGCGAACAGGCGCGAGGCCACGCGGTCCTCGACCAGCGTCGGCAGGTGGTGGGAGACGGCGTCGGCCGCAGCGCCGAGAGCCTCGACGACGAGCGTGCTCACGACCCGTCCCCGGAGGCCTTGTCGAGCTCGCCCTGCACGGTGGCGAGCAGCTCCAGCCACGACGTCTCGAACTTCTCCACTCCCTCGGTCTCCAGCAGCTCGACCACCTCGGTGTAGGTGACGCCGACCCGCTCGAGCGAGTCGAGCACCTGCTGGGCCTCGGCATACCCGCCCGTGATGGTGTCGCCACCGATCTGGCCGTGGTCGACGGCGGCCTCGAGCGTGGCCGCCGGCATCGTGTTGACGGTGTCGTGCGCCACCAGCTCGGTGACGTAGAGGGTGTCGGGGTAGTCGGGGTTCTTGACCCCGGTGGACGCCCACAGCGGACGCTGCACGTGAGCCCCGTCGTCGGCGAGGTTCTGCCAGCGCGGGGTGGAGAAGACCTCCTCGAACGCCTGGTAGGCGAGCCGTGCGTTGGCCAGCCCGGCCTTGCCGCGCAGCGCGAGCGCCTCCTCGGTGCCGATCGTCTCGAGCCGCTTGTCGATCTCGCTGTCCACACGGGAGACGAAGAAGGAGGCGACCGAGCGGAGGCTGGACAGGTCTCCCCCCCGCTCGCGCGCCTGCTCCAGGCCGGTGAGGTAGGCGTTCATCACGCCGCGGTAGCGGTCGAGGCTGAAGATGAGGGTGACGTTGACGCTGATGCCCTCGGCGAGCGCCTGACTGATCGCGGGCAAACCCTCCACGGTCGCGGGAATCTTGACGAGCAGGTTGGGCCGGTCGATCTCGGTCCACAGTCGTCGGGCCATCTCCACGGTCGCAGCGGTGTCCTTGGCCAGGCGCGGGTCGACCTCGATGGAGACCCGGCCGTCCTGCCCGCCCGTGCGCGCGTAGATCGGCAGGAACACGTCGCAGGCGTTGCGGACGTCCTCGGTCGTCAGCGCGTGGACGACCTCGTCGACGTCCGATCCCGCCAGGCCCGAGACCTGCTCGGTGTAGGCCTCGCCCCCGGCCAGTGCCGCCGCGAAGATGGTCGGGTTGGTCGTCACGCCGAGGACCCCGCGGTCGATGTAGGCGGTGAGGTCGCCGTCGGCGATCATCGGCCGGTTGAGGTCGTCCAGCCAGACCGAGACGCCGGCATCGGACAGCTCGTGCAGGGTGGTGCGGGTCTGCTGCGCGTCCGCGGTGGCTCCCTGGTCGGGGGAGGGGGTGGGCTTGCCGTCGGTCTGGTCGTTCTCGGTGCGGTTGCTCATGGTCGTCTCGCTCACTTCTGGGTCTCGTCGGTGGAACGGGTCCCACCCTCGCCGGCGTCGCCGAGGGTGCTCTCTTCGTCGGTCGGCTCGTGCGGGGTGGAGGTGCCTGGTGCGTCCGCTCCGGAGGCGGCAGCGGCCAGGGACTCGCGGGCCGCGTCGGCGACGGCCTGCGCCGTGAGGCCGAACTCGGCGTAGAGGGTCTCGTAGGCGGCGGACGCACCGAAGTGCTCCAGGCTGATGATCCGGCCGGCGTCGCCGACGAGCTCGCGCCACCCCTGGGCGATGCCGGCCTCGACGGAGACGCGCGCCCGGACCTGCGGCGGGAGCACCTCGTCGCGGTAGGCGCGGTCCTGGGCCCCGAACCACTCCCGGCACGGCATCGAGACGACCCGGGTCGGGACGCCCTCGGCCTGCAGGGTGTCGCGGGCCTCGACCGCCAGCTGCACCTCGGAGCCGGTGCCGAGCAGGATCACGTGCGGCTGGCCACCCTCGGCCTCGGCGAGAACGTAGCCGCCGCGGGCGGTGCCCTCGGCCGCCCCCATGACCGAGCGGTCGAAGGTGGGGACGTTCTGCCGGGTCAGGGCCAGGGCAGCCGGGTGGTCGACGCTCGCCAGGACGGTGCGCCAGGCGACGGCCGTCTCGTTGGCGTCCGCGGGGCGGATCACGTCCAGCCCGGGGATCGCCCGCAGGGCGGCCAGGTGTTCGACCGGCTGGTGGGTGGGTCCGTCCTCGCCCAGGCCGATGCTGTCGTGGGTCCAGACGTAGACGACGGGGAGCTGCTGGATGGAGGCCAGCCGGACCGCCGGGCGCATGTAGTCCGAGAAGACGAGGAAGGTGCCGCCGTAGGGCCGCGTCAGGCCCTCGAGCGCGATCCCGTTGAGGATCATCCCCATGGCGTGCTCGCGGACACCGAAGTGCAGCGTGCGGCCGTAGCGGTGGCCGGGGAACATCTCGGTCGCCTTGGCGTCCGGGACGAAGGACGGCTCGCCCTTCATCGTGGTGTTGTTGGAGCCGGCGAGGTCGGCGGAGCCGCCCCACAGCTCGGGCATGATGCCGGCGAGCGCGGACAGCACCTCACCGGACGCCTTGCGGGTGGCCATGCCCTTGGGGTCGGCCTCGAACGTCGGGATCGCGTCGTCGAGGCCCGCGGGCAGCTCGTGGGCCCGCAGCCGCTCGAGCAGCCTGGCGCCGTCGGGGTTCGAGGCGACCCACGCGTCGAAGCGCTCCTGCCACGCGGCGTGCGCCTGCTGGCCCCGGCCGACGACGGCGCGGGCGTGCTGGAGCACCTCGTCCGTCACCGGGAAGGTCTCGTCGGGGTCGAACCCGAGCAGCCGCTTCGTCGCCGCGACCTCCTCCCCACCCAGGGCAGAGCCGTGCGAGGCGCCGGTGTCGCGGGCGTCGGGGGCGGGCCAGGCGATGATCGTGCGCAGGATCACCAGGGTCGGGCGGTCGGTGCGCGCCTTCGAGGCCTCGAGCGCCGCGAAGAGGGCGTCGACGTCCTCGGTGTAACCCTGCTCGCCGCGCCAGTCGACGGTCTCCACGTGCCAGCCGTAGGACTCGTAGCGCTTCCCGACGTCCTCGCTGAAGGAGATGTCGGTGTCGTCCTCGATCGAGATGAAGTTCTGGTCGTAGACGACCGTGAGGTTCGACAGCTCCTGGTGCCCCGCCAGCGAGCTGGCCTCGGAGGAGACGCCCTCCATCATGTCGCCGTCGGAGGCGATCACCCACACGTGGTGGTCGAAGGGGGACCCGCCCTCGGGCGCGTGCGGGTCCAGCAGGCCACGCTGCCGGCGCTGGGCCATCGCCATCCCGACGGCGGAGGCGAACCCGGAGCCGAGGGGGCCGGTCGTGATCTCGACACCGGTGGTGTGGTGCACCTCGGGATGGCCGGGGGTGGCGCTGCCCCAGGTGCGCAGCGCCTTGAGGTCGTCGAGCTCCAGGCCGTAGCCGGAGAGGTAGAGCTGGATGTACTGCGTCAGGCTGGAGTGGCCGGCGGACAGCACGAACCGGTCACGGCCCAGCCAGTGCGGGTCGGAGGGGTCGTGGGTCATGACGTTCTGGTAGAGCAGATAGGCCAGCGGCGCCAGGCTCATCGCGGTGCCGGGGTGGCCGTTGCCCACCTTCTGCACCGCGTCGGCGGCGAGCACGCGGACCGTGTCGACGGCGCGGACGTCCATGTCGGTCCACCCCACCACGTCGGCGACCGGCCGGGTCAGGCTCCCGTCCCGGGAGGCGGTGGGGGAGGGGGAGGTGTCGCTCACGAAGATCTCCTACGGGTGCGTGTCGGGGGGTGTGGGCGCCGGTGCCCGCGGGCCCGACGGCATACCCCGACCCTAGTGCCTCGGGTCCGTGGGCGCGCCCGTTGCCACCTCTTGCCCCCGGACCGGACGGACCTGCCCGGCGGCCGTCGCCGTGCCGGTCGCGCCCCCGTCACGGAGTACCATCGAGGGACGCCGGCGTCCGCGCCGAACCGACGACAGCCCCCTCGCGAAGGACACCGTGACCACGCTCGACCCGCGCCACGCGCCCGACGGCCCCGCCGACGTCCGTGACGGGGGAGCGGTGCCGCTGCAGGGGGCGGCACGCGGCCGGCGTCAGGTGCTCCGGGACTACGTCGCGCTGACCAAGCCGCGGATCATCGAGCTGCTCCTCGTGACCACCTTCCCCGTCATGTTCCTGGCCGAGCGGGGCATCCCTCCGGTGTGGCTGATCGCCGCCACCCTCGTGGGCGGCACCCTCGCGGCCGCCTCGGCGAACGTGCTCAACTGCTTCCTCGACCGCGACATCGACGCCCAGATGCACCGCACGTCCAACCGTCCGCTCGTCACGGGCGTCATCTCCCCGCGCAACGCCGTGATCTTCGGGGTGGTCCTCGGGGTGGCGTCGGTCCTGTGGCTGGGGCTGCTCGTCAACTGGTTCTCCGCCTGGCTCGGGCTCGGCGCGATCGCCCTCTACGTCGTCTTCTACACCCTCATCCTCAAGCGCCGCACCAGCCAGAACATCGTCTGGGGCGGGGTCGCCGGGTGCATGCCGGTGCTCATCGGCTGGTCGGCCGTCACCGACTCGCTGTCCTGGTCGGCGGTCATCCTCTTCCTGGTCGTCTTCTTCTGGACGCCGCCGCACTACTGGCCGCTGTCGATGCGCTTCCGTGACGACTACGCCGCAGCAGGGGTGCCGATGCTGCCGGTCGTCGCCGAGGACGTGGCGGTGGGCCGCCAGATCGTCATCTATGCGTGGGTGACGGTCGCCACCTCGCTGGCGCTGGTCCCCGTGGCCCCGATGGGGTGGGTGTACACGGTCGTCGCCGTCGTGGCCGGGGTGCTGTTCGTCGTCGAGGCGCACCGGCTGCACGGGCGGGCCCGCCGGGGGGTGAGCGGTCCGGCGCTGGGTGCGATGCGTCTGTTCCACTACTCGATCAGCTACCTGACCCTGCTCTTCCTCGGGGTCGCGGTCGACCCGCTCCTGCACCTGCCGCTGGTGCGATGACGACGTCGACGACGACCCGGGCCGCCGGGCGTACCGGCCCCGGGCTGCGTGGGCGTCTCATGCCGACCGTGCCCGGAGCCTGGGTGCGCACGACCGCCTGGCTCTCTCTCCTGGCCAACTCCCTCCTGGTGCTCACCGGCGGGCTCGTGCGGCTGACCGGGTCCGGCCTGGGCTGCCCCACCTGGCCGCGGTGCACCGACGCGTCCTGGACCTCGACGCCCGCGATGGGCCTGCACGGGGCGATCGAGTTCGGCAACCGGCTGCTGACCTTCCTGCTCGCCGCGGTGGCGGTGCTGGCCTTCCTGTCGGTCTGGCGGCTCCGCCGGCGGCACCGCGACCTGTTCTGGCTCACGCTCGTCCTCGGCCTGGGCATCGTCGTGCAGGCCGTCGTGGGTGGCGTCACCGTGCGCACCGGCCTCAACCCCTGGGTCGTCGGCGTCCACTTCGTGCTCTCCGCGGTCATGATCGCGCTCGCGGCGTCCTTCCTGGCCCGGGCCCGCAGGGCCTCGCTGCCCGCTGCAGCGGCCGCCGAGGCCCCCGGCCAGGTTCTCGGGGCCGCCGGTCGCCGCCTCCGCGTCCTGCTGCTGCTCGTCGGGGCGCTGACCTTCCTGGTCGTCTACGTCGGCACGCTCGTGACGGGCACCGGCCCGCACGCCGGAGACTCGGGCGAGGTGGCTCGGCACGCCTTCGACGCCTACTGGGTCACGCGCGCGCACACCGCGCCCGCCTACCTGCTGCTCGCCACCACCGCGCTCGCCGTCGTGGTGGGAGCCCGGGACGGGTGGCCGGGGACGCTGCGCCGCCCGGTCCTCGGGCTCGCGGTGGTCCTGGTCGTCCAGGGGCTCATCGGCTACTACCAGTTCTTCAACGGGCTCCCGGTCGTGGCCGTGGCGGCGCACCTCGTGGGAGCCGCCGTCCTCGTGGCCGTCGCCGCGACCGTGGTGGACCGCGGGTATGCCGTGAGCGCGCGGCTCAGTCCGACCAGCTGAGGAACCGCCGGGCGACGAGCCCGGCGAGCCCGCCCCACACCCCGAGCACCAGGACCGCGGCCAGGTCGAGCCCACCGTCGACCAGCGCCGTCCTCAGCAGGTCCCCGAGGGCAGCTGAGGGGAGCAGCCCCACGAGCGTCCCGGCCAGTCCCGGGAAGGCGTGGGCGGGCAGCAGCACCCCGCCGCCGGCGACCAGGAGCACCCAGACGAGGTTGGCCACCGCCAGCGTGGCCTCGGCGCGGAGGATGCCACCGACGCAGGCCGCGAGCAGCGCGAAGACGGCCGCCCCGAGCACGACGCCGAGCAGGGCCGGGGCCAGCCCTCCGACGGCGGGACGCCAGCCCAGCACGAGCCCGACCGCCCCGACGACGGTCAGCTGCACCGCGAGCACGACGAGGACCGACAGCGCCTTGGCGGCGAGCAGGCCGCCCCGCCCCAGGGGTGTGGTGCCCAGCAGGCGCAGGACCCCCCAACGGCGTTCGAAGGCGAGCAGGATCGCCTGCCCGGTGAAGGCGGTCGAGAGCACCGCGAGGGCGAGGACACCGGGCACGAGCACGTCGATGCGCTCGGCTCCCGCCCACGGGCCGAGGGTCAGGTCCGGGTAGGGGACGAGCGCCAGGCCGACCAGGGCCATCAGGGGCAGCACCATCGAGACGACGAGCTGCTCACCGTGGCGCAGCAGGCCGGCGGCCTCGAAGCGGGCCTGGGCCAGCACCCTGGTCCCGGCAGGGGCAGGTCCGGTCCTGGTCCCGTTCGTCGTGGTCCGCGTCATCGTGCGTCCTCGTCGGTCAGCGAGAAGTAGGTGTGCTCCAGCCCCTCCGGCCCGGCGACCTGCTGGAGCGTGCCGTCGGCCACGGCCCGCCCGCCGACGATCACCACCACCCGGTCGGCCAGCCGTTCCGCCTCGTCGAAGGAGTGCGTCGTGACGACGGTGGCCGTGCCCGCGTGGGCGGTCTCGGCGACGATCGCGTGCACCTCGCGCCGCGCGTGCGGGTCGAGACCTGCGGTGGGCTCGTCGAGGAACACCACGTCGGGCCGTCCGACGAGCGCCGCAGCCAGCGCCACCCGCTGGCGCTGGCCACCGGACAGGCGCCGGACCGTCGTGCGGGCGAAGGCGTCGATGCCGAGCCGACGGACCAGGGCGTCCACGTCGGCCGGGGCGGCCCAGAAGCGGGCGAGGTGGCGCAGCAGCTCGACGGGTCGCACCGACTGCGGCAGCCCACCGTCCTGCAGCATCACGCCGACCCGGGCGCGGTGCGCCGCGTCCGCCTGCCACGGGTCGGTGCCGAGCACCCGCACCGTGCCCGCGTCCGGGCGCTGCAGCCCCGCGGCGATCTCGACGGCGGTGGTCTTGCCTGCTCCGTTGGGACCCAGCACGCAGGTGATCTCCCCGGCGCGCGCGCCCCAGGTCAGGCCGGTCAGGGCCTCGGCGGCGCCGAACCGGCGGGTGACCCCGCTCATGACGAGGCGGTCGGCGCGCGTGCTCACGACCGGTCACTCTAGTGCGTCCCGGGAGCCGTTCCCCGCGGTGAGGTCACCCTGTCTTGGACTCCCGTCCGGAAATACGTCACAATGGGATGGTGAATTTGTCCGAGGTGCACTGGGAGTCCCGCACGCGGGACCGGGTGCGTCGCGCCGTGGGGGAGAAGGGCCCGGTGAGCGCCAGCACGCTGGCCGCCGAGCTCGGCCTGACCCCGGCGGCCGTGCGCCGCCATCTCGACGCGCTCGAGGCGGACGGCACCATCGCCACCCGTGCAGGCGGCACCGGGGGCAAGCGGGGGCGGGGACGCCCCGCCCGCGCCTACGTGATGACCGCCCACGGCCAGGAGCAGTTCAGCACCGCCTACGACGGCGTCGCCACGGCGGCTCTGCACTTCCTCGCCCACGAGGCCGGCGACCAGGCGGTGGAGCACTTCGCCGACCAGCAGGTCGCGGTCCTGGAGGAACGCCTGCGCACCTCCGTCGAGGCCCGGCTGACGGACGCCGACCGCGAGGACGTGGACGCCCGGGCCACGGCGCTCGCGGCCGCGCTGTCCGAGGAGGGGTATGCCGCGAGCACGCGCCCCGTGGCGCGCGGCACCGGTCTGGCCGGCATCCAGCTGTGCCAGGGCCACTGCCCGGTGCGCTCGGTGGCCACCGAGTTCACCCAGTTCTGCGACGCCGAGACCGACGCGATCTCGCGCATCCTCGGCGTCCACGTGCAGCGGCTCGCCACCCTGGCCCACGGAGAGCACGTCTGCACCACGTTCGTCCCGACCGGGGTCCTCGGTTCCGGACCCCCCAGCGACGAGGAGCGGGCTCGCGCCCGCCCCTTCGTCATCCCCCGCACGACCGACCATGCCGACGACGAGAGGGCACAGCGATGAGCACCAACATCGAGGAGCGCAACCCAGGCCTCAAGGACCTGGGGCGCTATGAGTACGGCTGGGCCGACAGCGACGTGGCCGGTGCCACGGCTCGCCGCGGCCTCAACGAGGACGTCGTCCGCGACATCTCCGGGCGCAAGGACGAGCCGTCCTGGATGCTCGACCTGCGCCTGAAGGGCCTGAAGCTGTTCGGCAAGAAGCCGATGCCCCAGTGGGGCGCCGACCTGTCCGGCATCGACTTCGACACGATCAAGTACTTCGTGAAGTCGACCGAGAAGCAGGCCACCAGCTGGGAGGACCTGCCCGAGGACATCAAGAACACCTACGACCGGCTCGGCATCCCGGAGGCGGAGAAGCAGCGCCTGGTCTCCGGCGTCGCCGCCCAGTACGAGTCCGAGGTCGTCTACCACCAGATCCGCGAGGACCTGGAGCAGCAGGGCGTCATCTTCGTCGACACCGACTCCGGTCTGCGTGAGCACGAGGAGCTCTTCCGCGAGTACTTCGGCTCGGTCATCCCGGTGGGCGACAACAAGTTCGCCGCGCTCAACACCTCCGTGTGGTCCGGCGGCTCGTTCATCTACGTGCCCAAGGGTGTCAAGGTCGACATCCCCCTCCAGGCCTACTTCCGGATCAACACCGAGAACATGGGCCAGTTCGAGCGGACGCTGATCATCGCCGACGAGGACTCCTACGTCCACTACGTCGAGGGCTGCACCGCCCCGATCTACAAGACGGACAGCCTGCACAGCGCCGTCGTCGAGATCATCGTGAAGAAGAACGCCCGCGTGCGCTACACGACGATCCAGAACTGGTCGAACAACGTCTACAACCTCGTCACCAAGCGCGCGACCTGCGACGAGGGGGCGACGATGGAGTGGATCGACGGCAACATCGGCTCCAAGGTGACGATGAAGTACCCGGCCGTCTACCTCCTCGGCGAGCACTCGAAGGGCGAGACCCTCTCGATCGCCTTCGCCGGCGAGGGCCAGCACCAGGACGCCGGGTCCAAGATGGTCCACGCCGCCCCGCACACCTCCTCCACCATCGTCAGCAAGTCGGTGGCCCGTGGTGGTGGCCGCTCCTCCTACCGGGGGCTGGTCCAGATCAACGAGGGCGCGCACCACAGCCGTTCCTCGGTGGTCTGCGACGCGCTCCTGGTCGACCAGATCTCCCGTTCCGACACCTACCCCTACGTCGACGTCCGCGAGGACGACGTGCAGATGGGCCACGAGGCGACCGTGTCCAAGGTGTCCGAGGACCAGATGTTCTACCTCATGTCCCGAGGCATGTCCGAGACCGAGGCCATGGCGATGATCGTGCGCGGGTTCGTCGAGCCCATCGCCCGCGAGCTGCCCATGGAGTACGCCCTCGAGCTGAACCGCCTCATCGAGCTGCAGATGGAAGGAGCCGTCGGCTGATGTCGCTGCTCTTGGAGAAGAACGCCGAGAACCCCGTCTCCCACGTCGACCCGCAGTCGCGGGTCGGGGTCGAGCGGGTCCCCGACCAGTCCAGGGCCGCGCGCCGGCGCTCGTTCGCGGTCGCCGACCTCCCGATGCCCTCGGGCCGCGAGGAGGAGTGGCGCTTCACCCCGGTCGACCGACTGGGCACGGTGCTGTCCGACACCCCGACCGACACCGACGGCGACCACGCCGCGTCCTTCACGGTGGAGGTGCCGCACGGCGTCCACCTGGGTGCGCTCGCCCCGGGCGAGGCCCCCCGCGGGACCGTCCTGGTCCCCGAGGACCGCGGCGCGGCCGTGGCCAGCGCCCACACCCCCGAGGCGCTGCACCTGCGCATCCCGGCCGAGGCGGAGTACGACGCGCCCCTGCGGGTGCGCGTGCACGGCAACGGCCGTGGACGGCGCAGCAACGCCCACTACGTCGTCGAGGCGCAGCGCCACAGCAAGGCCATGGTCATCCTCGACCACACCGGCGCGGCGGACCACACCGGCAACCTCGAGGTCGTCGTCGGGGACGGCGCCGACCTCACCGTCGTCACCCTGCAGCGCTGGGACTCCGACGGCCTGCACCTCGCGCAGCACGAGGCCGTCGTGGGTCGCGACGCCACCTACAAGCACATCGCGGTCACCCTGGGTGGTGCCGTGGTGCGGATGAACTCCAACGTCCGCTACGCCGGACCCGGCGGCGGCGCGACGCTCCTGGGCGTCTACTTCGCCGACGCCGGTCAGCACCTCGAGCACCGCAGCTTCGTGGACCACAACACCCCCCGCTGCACCTCGCTGGTCACCTACAAGGGCGCGCTCCAGGGCGACGGCGCCCGCACCGTGTGGGTCGGCGACGTGCTGATCCGCAAGGAGGCCGAGGGGATCGAGACCTACGAGCTCAACCGCAACCTGGTCCTGACCGACGGTGCCCGGGCCGACTCGGTCCCCAACCTGGAGATCGAGACCGGCGAGATCGCCGGGGCCGGGCACGCGAGCTCCACCGGTCGCTTCGACGACGAGCAGCTCTTCTACCTCATGTCCCGCGGCGTCAGCGAGGACGAGGCACGACGCCTCGTCGTCCGCGGCTTCTTCGCCGACATCGTCGCCAAGATCGGCGTCGCGGAGGTCGTGGACACCGTCATGGCCGCGATCGACGAGGAGCTGGCGCTCACCACCGCGGTGGCGTCGTCATGAGCGAGACCGCCCGGGTCCACGAGGCCGTCCACGTCTGCAGCCTCGACGACCTGCCGGACGTCGGCGCCGTGGTGGCCGAGATCGACGGCCGCCGGGTCACGATCGCGCGCGACTCGGCCGGTCACGTCCACGCCTTCGACGACACCTGCACGCACGCCAACGTCTCCCTGGCCGAGGGCGACGTCGAGGGCGAGCTCATCGAGTGCTGGCTGCACGGCTCGCAGTTCGACATGACGACCGGACAGCCCAAGAGCCTGCCCGCCACCCAGCCGATCGCGGTGCACACCGTGACGCTGGACGGCGACCAGGTCTGGGTCACGCTCGCCGGCTGAGCCCACGCGCACCCCATACCCCCCGCATCTTCCCGCAAGGAGCACCATGACCACCCTCGAGATCCGCGACCTGCACGTCAGCGTCGCCGCCGACGACGACGCCAAGGAGATCCTGCGCGGCGTCGACCTGACCATCAGCTCGGGTGAGACCCACGCCATCATGGGTCCCAACGGCTCTGGCAAGTCGACCCTGGCGTATGCCGTCGCCGGCCACCCGAAGTACACAGTCACCAGTGGCCAGGTGCTGCTCGACGGCGAGGACGTGCTGGCGATGGGCGTCGACGAGCGCGCCCAGGCCGGCCTGTTCCTGGCCATGCAGTACCCCGTCGAGGTGCCCGGCGTCACCGTGTCCAACTTCCTGCGTACCGCCAAGACGGCGATCGACGGCGAGGCGCCCAAGCTGCGCCACTGGGTCAAGGACATGAAGGGCGCGATGGAGCTGCTGCGCATGGACCCCTCCTTCGCCGAGCGCAACGTCAACGAGGGGTTCTCCGGCGGCGAGAAGAAGCGCCACGAGATCCTCCAGATGGAGCTGCTCCAGCCCAAGATCGCCATCCTCGACGAGACGGACTCCGGGCTCGACGTGGACGCGCTCAAGGTCGTCTCCGAGGGCGTCAACCGTGTCAAGGGGGCCACCGGGCTGGGCGTCATGCTCATCACCCACTACACCCGCATCCTGCGCTACATCGAGCCCGACTACGTGCACGTGTTCGTCAACGGGCGGGTGGCCGAGTCCGGTGGCCGCGACCTGGCCGACCGGCTCGAGAACGAGGGCTACGACCGCTTCCTGCCCGCCTCGGTCTGAGGCTCCACCCATGACGACGGGTCGACCGTTCAGCACCGAGGAGCTCGCCCGGATCCGGGCGGACTTCCCGCTGCTCGCCCGTACCGTGCGCGACGGACGACCTCTCGTCTACCTCGACAGCGGCGCGACCTCGCAGAAGCCGAGGATGGTGCTGGACGCGGAGCGTGACTTCTACGAGCAGCACAACGCCGCGGTCCACCGGGGCGCGCACCAGCTGGCCGAGGAGGCCACCGAAGCGTTCGAGGGGGCGCGGGCGTCTGTCGCCCGCTTCCTCGGCGCCGACAGGGGCGAGGTGGTCTTCACCAAGAACGGCACCGAGGGCCTGAACCTTCTCGCCTACGCGTTCTCCAACGCCGCCGCACCGGGCGCGCTCGACGGCACCGATCCCGCGTGGGCCGACCGGCTGCGGCTGGGCCCCGGTGATGAGGTCGTGGTGACCGAGATGGAGCACCACGCCAACCTGGTGCCGTGGCAGGAGCTGTGCCGCCGCACCGGCGCCACGCTGCGCTGGATCGGCATCACCGACGACGGCTACCTCCAGGACCCCGCGGAGGTCGTCGGGCCGCGGACGAAGGTGGTCGCCCTCACGCACGTGTCCAACGTCGTCGCCACCCACGTGGACCTTGCCCCGGTGACCGCGGCCGCGCAGGCCGTGGGCGCGCTCGTCGTCGTGGACGCCTGCCAGTCCGCGCCGCACCTGGACATCAGCGACCTCACCGCGCCCGACTCCGGGGTGGACGCGCTGGTCCTCACCGGGCACAAGACGCTGGGCCCCTCCGGCATCGGCGTCCTCTGGGCACGCCGCGGCCTGCTCGAGGCGATGCCGCCCTTCCTCACGGGTGGCTCGATGATCGAGGTCGTGCGGATGGAGGGCTCGACCTGGGCGCCTCCGCCGCAGAAGTTCGAGGCCGGCGTGCCGATGGCCGCCCAGGCCGTCGGGTTGGCGGTCGCCCTCGACTATCTGAGCGACCTCGGCCTGGACCGGGTGCAGGCCCACGACCAGGCCCTCATGCGGCATACCCTCGAGGTGCTGGCGCAGCGACCATGGGTGCGGGTCCTCGGACCCGCGGACCCGGCCGACCGGGTCGGCTCGGTGGCCTTCACCGTGGACGGGGTGCACCCTCACGACGTCGGACAGATCCTCGACGACTCCGGGGTGGCGGTGCGCACCGGCCACCACTGCGCGTGGCCGCTGCACCGGCGCCTGCGGGTGCCGGCCTCGACCCGCGCCAGCTTCGGCGTGTACACCACGGCAGCGGAGATCGACGCCTTCGCCGAGTCGCTCGACCGGGTGCCGCAGGTCTTCGGGGTGGCGGTCTGATGGACCTCTACGGCGAGCTCATCCTGGACCACGCCAAGCGTCCGCTGCACGCGGGGCTGCGCGAGCCCTACGACGTCGAGGTCAACCACGTCAACCCCACCTGCGGGGACGAGATCAGCCTGCGCGTGCACGTGGTCGACGGTCAGGACGGGCGCGGCCCGGTCGTGCAGGACGTGTCCTACGACTCCCTCGGCTGCTCGATCTCGATCGCCTCGGCCTCGGTCCTGGCCGACGAGTCCGTCGGTCACACCGTCGCGGAGACCCTGGAGACCTACCAGCACCTGCACGCGATGCTGACCAGCCGGGGCACCGACCCGGGCGACCCCGAGCAGATCGGCGACGCCGTCGCCTTCGCCGGCGTGTCCCGCTACCCGGCCCGCGTCAAGTGCGCGCTGCTGTCCTGGTCGGCCTACCTCGACGCGCTGGCCCGCGCCGGCGTCGACATCTCTGCCGCCAGCACCGTGGGCCGCACCACCAGATCCTGACACCCCCCACCTCGAGGAGAACCCCATGAGCGAGATCACCACCCCGCCCAACGTCGCGGACGTGGAGGAGGCGCTGCGCGACGTCGTCGACCCCGAGCTCGGGATCAACGTCGTCGACCTCGGTCTCGTCTACGGCGTGACCGTGGACCCGCAGGCCCACACCGTCATCGACATGACGCTGACCAGCGCCGCCTGCCCGTTGACCGACGTCATCGAGGACCAGGTGCACCAGTCCCTGGAGGGTCTGGTCGCCAGCCACCGCATCAACTGGGTCTGGATGCCGCCGTGGGGACCGGACAAGATCACCGACGAGGGTCGCGAGCAGCTGCGCGCCCTCGGCTTCAACGTCTGAGATGAGCACCGCCGGCCGGGTGGAGGTCGCTCCCGAGCGCCTGCCCGGCTGGGTCGAGCGGTTCGCGGCCTCGCACGGGCGGCTCTCCCGCGTGCGCGTCCCCTCGGCGACCCCCGTCGCGTGGCAGCTGGACGCCGCCGACGGGTCCTGGGCGAGGCTCACCGGCTGGAGCGACGCGGCCGAGCCCTTCGACGTCTGGGCGCTCCCACCCGCGCTGCTCCTCCTGCTGGTGCGGCGGGGTGGGTATGCCGTGGCCGTGGTCTCCCCGTCGGGCGAGCTGGTCGCGCACAAGGTGGGGACCCGCCACGTGCAGTCGCGCACGGCCGCCGGCGGCTGGTCCCAGCAGCGTTACGCCCGGCGGCGCGGCCACCAGGCCGACGCCCTCGTCGGGGCGGTGGTGGGCCACGCGGCGCGGGTGCTGGGCGAGGGGGAGACCACGGCGGGCACGGTCGGGGGAGTGGTCACAGGCGGTGACCGCACCCTGGCGGCAGAGGTGCTCGCCGCGCTCGCGACGGGGCCGCTGACCCGGCTGCACGGCCTACCCTCCCGTGAGCTGCCCGACCTGGCCGACCCGAGGCGGGCTGTGCTCGACGCGGCGGCCCAGCGTGCCCGGGCCGTCCGCGTCGAGGTCCACAACGCCGAGGGCGCGGGTGCTCAGTAGTCGTCGACGCTGCCCGCGTTGAGGACGTCGCACTGGTTCGGGTCGCCGGACTCGTAGCCGCGCATGAACCAGCCCATGCGCTGCTCGGACGACCCGTGCGTCCACGTGTGGGGGGTCACCTGGCCCTGCATGCGCTCCTGGATCGAGTCGTCACCCACGGCGGAGGCGGCCGACAGTGCGGACTCGATGTCCTCGCGGCTCAGCGGCTCGAGCAGCGTGTTGCCGTCGGGGTCCTCGGTCCGGGTGGCGTTGCCCGCCCAGGCTCCGGCGAAGCAGTCGGCCTGGAGCTCCACGCGCACGGCGCCCGACTCGGGGCCCTGCGCGTCCTGCTGCGAGGCGCGGAGCGCTCCGGTGTAGTTCTGGATGTGGTGGCCGTACTCGTGAGCGAGCACGTACATCTGCGAGAAGTTGCCGCCGTCGGCGCCGAGCTGGCCCTCCAGCTGCTGGAAGAAGGCGGTGTCGAGGTAGATCGTGCCGTCCACGGGGCAGTAGAACGGCCCGACCTGGCTGGTGGCCTGCCCGCAGCCGGTGTCGACCGCACCGCTGAAGAGGATGGCCTGGGTGAGCTCCGCGTCCGGGGCGACCCCGGTCCAGTAGTCCTCCAGGGAGAGCATGGTGGCCTTCATCCGGCAGTCGACGTTCTCGTTGGCGTCGGCGCCGGTCTGGCACTCGGCCAGATCGACGTTCTGCGCGGTCGACTGCGTCGACCCGCCGTCCCCACCGAGGAGATCGCCCGGGTTGCCGCCGAACATCATCACGACCAGCGCCAGCAGCAGCGTGCCGATGCCCCCGCCGACGGCGAGTCCGCCACCCCCGCCGCCGCGCCCGCCCCGGCTCGCCCGCCCAGAGCCGATGTTGGCGTTCTCCCGAAACGTCATGCTGTCTCCGCCTCCGCAGGTCCCGGCGGCGGTCGGTCGACCACACACCTAGCGCGTAGACTAGTCACTCTGCCCACCCCGCTGCACCACGCCGGGCCGGGCGCACCCCATACACCCGGAGGAGCTCCCGCATGATCACTGCCTCCGGCGTCGAGATCCGCGTGGGCCCCCGCCTCCTCATGGAGGACGTCACCTTCCGCGTGGGGCCGGGCGACCGGGTCGGGCTCGTCGGGCGCAACGGCGCCGGCAAGACCACCCTGACCAAGATCCTTGCCGGTGGCGGGGAGACGGCGGCCGGCACCATCACCCGCACCGGCGCGATCGGCTACCTGCCGCAGGACCCGCGGACGGGGGACCTCGACGTCCTCGGCCGCGACCGGATCCTCTCCGCGCGCGGCCTCGACGAGGTGATCCGCGGGCTCCGCGCCGCCGAGGAGGGGATGGGCTCCGCCGACGGCGAGGCGCGCGAGAAGGCGATGCGCCGCTACACCCGCCTGGAGGGGGAGTTCACCACCAGGGGCGGGTATGCCGCAGAGGCGGAGGCCGCCTCGATCGCGAGCTCGCTCGGGCTGCCCGACCGCGTGCTCGGACAGCCTCTCCACACCCTCTCCGGTGGCCAGCGCCGCCGGATCGAGCTCGCGCGGATCCTCTTCTCCGACGCCCAGACCCTGCTCCTCGACGAGCCGACCAACCACCTGGACGCCGACTCGGTCGTCTGGCTGCGCGAGCACCTCAAGAGCTACAGCGGTGGGCTGATGGTCATCTCCCACGACGTGGCACTCATCGAGACCGTGGTCAACAAGGTGTTCTACCTGGACGCGAACCGCCAGGTCATGGACGTCTACAACATGGGGTGGAAGGCCTACCTCACCCAGCGTGAGGCCGACGAGCGGCGACGCCACCGCGAGCGCGCCAACACCGAGAAGAAGGCTGCGGTCCTGCTGGCGCAGGCGGACAAGATGCGGGCCAAGGCCACCAAGGCGGTCGCGGCGCAGAACATGGCGCGCCGCGCCGAGAGGATGCTCGCCGGTCTCGAGGGGGAACGGCAGTCCGACAAGGTCGCCAAGCTGCGCTTCCCGAGCCCCGCGAGCTGCGGGAAGACACCCCTGACCGCCGAGGGCCTGTCGCGCTCCTACGGCTCGTTGGAGATCTTCACCGACGTCGACCTGGCCATCGACCGCGGCTCCAGGGTCGTCGTGCTCGGGCTCAACGGCGCGGGCAAGACCACGCTGCTGCGCCTGCTCGCCGGGATCGACGAGCCGGACACCGGGGACGTGATCGCCGGGCACGGGCTCAAGCTGGGCTACTACGCGCAGGAGCACGAGACGCTCGACACGGGGCGCAGCGTCCTGCAGAACATGAAGACCGCCGCACCCGACCTCGGCGAGACCGAGACCCGCAAGGTGCTGGGGTCGTTCCTCTTCTCCGGCGACGACGTCGACAAGCCGGCGGGGGTCCTCTCCGGCGGGGAGAAGACCCGGCTGGCGCTGGCGATCCTCGTCGTCTCGGCGGCCAACGTGCTCCTGCTCGACGAGCCGACCAACAACCTCGACCCGGCCTCCCGGGAAGAAGTCCTGGCCGCGCTGCGCTCCTACGAGGGTGCGGTCGTCCTCGTCAGCCACGACGATGGCGCTGTCCGGGCCCTCGAGCCGGAACGGGTGTTGCTGCTCCCCGACGGGGTCGAGGACCTGTGGGGCCGCGACTACGAGGACCTGATCGAGCTGGCGTGAGGCGTCGGCCCAAGGAGGAGCGCAGATGACGATGGTCGGCGGCATGCGGGGAGCCTCGGTGCGCAGCTTCTCCAAGGACGCCTCGGTCAAGGACCACAAGCTGCGTGCCGGCACGGCCCGTCGGGTGGCCGGCTACGGCCAGCCGTTCGTGCCCGACATCGTGGTCTACCTGGTCCTGACGATCGTCAGCGGTGTCCTGGTCACGGCAGTACCGCTCCTGCTGCAGCGGATCATCGACGACGGCGTCGTGCCGCAGGTGCGCGAGGTCGTCATCCGCCTCGGGCTGGTCGTCGCCGCGATCGCGGTGGTCGAGTCGGTGGTGACGGTGTTCACCCGCTGGTTCGGCTCGCGGATCGGGGAGGGCCTGATCCTCAACCTGCGGACCGAGGTCTTCGGGCACGTGCTGCGGCAGCCGATCGCGTTCTTCACGAGGTCGCAGACGGGGGCTCTGGTCAGCCGGCTCAACAGCGACGTCATCGGGGCGCAGATGGCCTTCACCTCGATCCTGTCGGGGCTGGTGAGCAACTTCGTCCAGATGGTGCTGATCCTGGCCGCGCTCCTGTCGATGAGCTGGGAGATCACCCTGCTCGCCCTCATGCTCCTGCCGGTCTTCCTCGTCCCCGCCCGCTTCATGGGCGCCCGCCTGTCGGCGCTGACCCGCACGCAGATGTCCCTCAACGCCGACATGCACACCCGGATGACCGAGCGGTTCAACGTGGCCGGTGCGCTGCTCGTGCGGCTCTTCGGGCGCCCGGACCAGGAGAACCGGGAGTATGCCGATCGCGCTCGCGGGGTGCGGGACGCGGGCGTGAGCATCGCGGCCAACCGGGTCGTGTTCATGGCCGGGCTCGGCCTGGTCGCCTCGCTCGCGACCGCGCTCGTCTACGGCATGGGTGGCCTGATGGCGGTCGCCGGCGAGCTGTCGGTGGGGACGCTGGTGGCCATGGCCGCACTGCTGTCCCGGCTCTACGCCCCGCTGACGGCGCTGTCCAACGTGCGGGTCGACATCATGACGGCGCTGGTGTCCTTCGAGCGGATCTTCGAGGTGCTGGACCTGCGGCCGCTGGTGCGGGAGGCGGAGGAGCCCCGCGACATCCCGTCCGGACCGGTGGGGGTGAGCCTGCAGGACGTGTCGTTCGCCTACCCCGCGGCCGACGAGGTCTCGATCGCCTCCCTCGAGCAGCGTCCGGAGGCCGAGACGATGGACGGGCACCTCGTCCTGCACGCTCTCGACGTCGACATACCCGCGGGGTCGATGGTGGCCCTCGTGGGCCCCTCGGGGGCGGGGAAGACGACCCTCACCTCGCTCGTCTCCCGGTTGTACGACCCGACCGGCGGGGTCGTCCGCGTCGGTGGCGTCGACCTGCGGGAGGCGTCGATGTCCTCGCTGCGCGCCACCGTCGGGGTGGTGACGCAGGAGGCGCACATGTTCAACGACTCGATCCGCGCCAACCTGCTCTATGCCCGGCCGTCGGCGACCGAGGAGGAGATGTGGGCGGTCCTGCGCGCGGCCCGGATCGAGGCTCTCGTCGAACGGCTGCCCGACCGGCTCGACACCGTGGTGGGGGACCGCGGTCACCGGTTGTCCGGTGGTGAGAAGCAGCGGCTGGCGATCGCCCGGCTGCTGCTGAAGTCCCCGTCGGTCGTCGTGCTGGACGAGGCGACCGCTCACCTGGACAGCGAGTCGGAGAAGGCGGTGCAGCGGGCGCTCGACGAGGCGTTGTCCGGGCGGACGTCCATCGTCATCGCCCACCGGCTCTCGACGGTGCGCAACGCCGACCTGATCCTCGTCATGGACCGGGGAAGCGTGGTGCAGCGGGGCACCCACGGGGAGCTGCTCGCTGCGGGAGGGCTGTACAAGACGCTGCACGACACCCAGTTCAGCCGATGAGGACGTGGGTGCGTCGCGGCGGTCCGTCCGGCGGCCGCCCGGACCACACACCGGCGCCGCGCCGAGCCCTGCTCGGTCAGCTGTCCGACCCCCTGCGGAGCTTCCTGTCCACCGAGGCCGGCGGCGCCACCCTCCTCCTCCTGGCGACCCTGGTCGCCCTGGTCTGGGCCAACTCCCCGTGGTCCGGGGCCTACGAGGCGCTGTGGGACACCCGGGCCGGGGTGGTCGTCGGCGACGTCGACCTCGTCATGGACCTCCAGCACTGGGTCAACGACGGACTGATGGCGCTGTTCTTCTTCGTCATCGGTCTGGAGGTGCGGCGCGAGTTCTCCGTCGGAGAGCTGACCGACCGGCGCCGGGCCACCATCCCGCTCCTCGCCGGCGTGGGCGGCATGGTGGTGCCGGTCCTGCTCTACCTCCTGGTGGTGCCCGGGGGCGAGTCAGCTCGCGGGTGGGCGATGGTGATCGGTACCGACACCGCCTTCCTGCTGGGGGCGCTCGCGGTGGTGGGTCCGGCGTTCTCCACCCAGCTCCGCGTGCTCCTGCTGACCCTGATGGTCATCGACGACATCGTCGCCGTCAGCGTCATCGGGCTCGTCTACTCCGGGAACGTCCGAACGGGGCCGCTGCTGCTCATGGTCCTCCTCGGGGTGGGCCTGGGGGCCCTGTCCAGGCTGGGGGTGTGGCGGATCGCGCCCTATGCCGTCCTCGGCACCGCGCTCTGGCTGGTCACCGTGGAGGCCGGGCTGCACGCGTCGATCGCCGGCATGCTGGGCGGCCTGCTGGTCGGCGCCACCGCGCCGCGTCGGGAGGTCGTGGAGGGGGCTGCCGAGCGGTTCCGGGCCTTCCGGCAGTCACCGATGGTCGCGGTGGGGCGGCAGGCGCGGGCGGGTCTGGACCGCGCGATCTCCGTGAACGACCGGCTCCGGTCGACGCTGCACCCGTGGTCCGCCTTCCTCGTCGTGCCCGTCTTCGCCCTCGCCAACGCCGGCGTGGACCTGAGGGACGGGGTGCTGCAGGATGCCCTGACGTCCCGGCTCACCTGGGCCGTCGTGGTCGGGCTCGTGGTCGGCAAGACCCTCGGCGTCAGCGTGACGGCAGCGGCGGCCGTACGCCTCGGGGCGGGCCGTCTCCCCGCCGGGGTCGGGATGGGGCACGTGGTCGGAGGCGCGGCGCTGTCGGGCATCGGCTTCACCGTGTCCCTGCTCGTGGCCGGTCTGGCCTTCGAGGACGAGCGCCTGCGTGAGCAGGCCACGGTGGGCGTGCTGCTGGCAGCGGTCATCGCCACCGTCGTCGGATGGGCGGTGTTCCGGGCGGCGGCGGTCCTCCGGGGCGAGGGTGACGCCGACCTGCCACGGTTCCTCGACCGTGCGGTCGACCCGGCCGTCGACCACGTGCTGGGACCCGTCGACGCGCCGCTGACGCTGGTGGAGTACGGCGACTTCGAGTGCCCTTTCTGCGCCCAGACGACCGGGGTGGCCCGCGAGCTGCGTCAACGGTTCGGGGACGAGCTGCGCTACGTCTTTCGTCACCTCCCGCTGGCGGACGTCCACCCGAGTGCCGAGCTCGCCGCCCGGGCCGCACTGGCGGCAGACCGGCAGGACAGTTTCTGGGAGATGCACGACCTTCTCTTCCAGCACCAGGACGCGCTGGCAGAGGAGGAGCTCGTCGGCTACGCCCAGGACCTCGGGCTCGACGTCGACGAGTTCATGCGCGACCTCGACGATCCGGACGTGCACCAGCGGGTCCGCGACGACGTGGCCAGCGCAGAGGCCAGCGGCGCACGAGGCACGCCGACCTTCTTCGTCGCTGAGCGCCGGCACACCGGTCCGTGGGACACCGAGACCCTGGTCGGTGTGCTCGAGGCCGCCCGCCAGGCAGGGCGCGTCTGATGAGACAGGGTGCGACGCGGCGCAGGGAGTGACGCGGCGCTCTACAGCGCTCGGGTCGACCCCCCGTCCACGGTGACGACCGAGCCGGTCATGTACGACGCCATCGGCGAGGTGAGGAAGGCCGCGACGGCCCCGAACTCCTCGGGTTGCCCGTAGCGGCGAAGCGGGATCCCGGCGATGATGCGCTCTCGCAGGGCGCTCGGGTCGTCGACCCCCGCCTCGAGCTCGCGGACCCTGGCCGTCTCGAAGCGCCCCGGGAGCACGACGTTGACCCGGTGACCGTGCGGGCCGTGCTCGTCGGCGAGCGTCTTGGCGACCATGGCCAGTCCCGGCCGGAGCCCGTTGGAGATGGCCAGGCCGGCGAGCGGTGCGCGCACCGACGTGGACAGCACGAAGGTGACCGCGAGCGGTGCGCGGGCCTCCTCCAGCGCGGTCCGGGCCAGGCGCAAGGATCCCAGGAAGACGCTCTCGAACGCTGAGCGCCAGTGGTCGTCGGTCGCGCCTGAGGCAGTGCCTCCGGGCGGACCGCCGACGCTGATGACCACCCCGTCGAGCCGTCCGTAGTGCTCGTGGGCGGCGTCGACGAGCGCGTGCGCGCTCTGCGGGTCTGCCAGGTCGGCGGTGAGCCCGACGGCGCTGCCCGGCCCGGTGCTGTCGAGCTGCTCGGCTGCCGCGTCGACGGAGTCGCGCGTGCGGGAGGCGATCACCACGTCGGCCCCGTCGCGCACGAGATGCTCCGCCGTGGCGAAGCCGAGCCCGCGTGAGGCTCCGCTGAGCACGTAGGCGCGTCCGGCCAGTCCGAGGTCCATGCCCCTATCTTGCGCCCATCCGCGGTGCACTGAGGTTTCTCTGCGGTGCTTGTGGACAGACGTTCGGGTATGTCGTACATGTGTTCTAAGGTAGACCTGTCGCGAACAGTTGACCGGCGGGGAGGTGGACCGGATGAGCCTGGTGTGGACGGAGCAGAGGACGGCGGATGCGCAGCCGTGGGAGCCGCCGCCGGACGGAGAACAGCACTGGGAGGACTACGAGCCGTGGTGGCAGGGGTTGGGGCCGGTGCGAGACACGCCGGTGCCGCACCTCGAGAGTGTGCTCGCGGACCTGGGGTTCGAGGAGAGGGAGCGGGAGCAGCTGAGCGCGGCGCTCGTGGCGGCCGCGCGTCATCGCGGAAGCCTGCCGGATGTGCCGGTTCCATGTCTGGTCCTGCACGGCGTGCGGGCGATGGCGAGCACCCGCTGCCGTCTGGACGCGGACCTGGTGGTCGCGGTGCAGGAGCTGATGCTGATGACCGGTCGGCGGCTCCTGGACGAGCGGGGCGTGGTCGACGCAGAGGCTCTGTCGGTGACGGCCCGGTCGCTGTGGCGGCGCGAGGCGAAGTCGTGCGTGGCTGGGGAGCTGCAGCTGGTCCTGGGGGGTGCGGGTCGGGGAGGCGCGTGACCTGGTGGGTGTGGCCTGTGCGCCCGCCGCCGTGCGAGAGCCCGTGCTGGGGGCGCTGCGTCGGGGGGAGGCGTCGTGGGCGCTGGTGCGCGCCTTCTGGCAGAAGGCGGGCCGGTTGGACACTCAGCTGGCGGGCCAGATGGCGCAGGCGCTGTTCGGGACCGACCCGCGGTGTGTCGCCCCTGAGCGGCTGACCCCGGAGGGTGACCTGTCGGAAAGGTCGTGGCAGCAGAAGGACTACGCAGCTGCGCTGGAGCGGGAGGTCGCTCGTGCGGAGGGGACGGACGTGGAGTCGGCGCGTCGACGTCGGCAGGCGGCCTACGCGGGCCGGGGGACCTCGATGCGCGTGGAGGACGTCGGCACCGCCGCTATCACCTTCTCAGGACCGCTGACCACGGCGGTGGCCATCTACCAGCGGATCGACGCCGCGGCGCGCAAGGCACGCAAGGGTGGGGACGATCGGACGCTGGCCCAGCTGAGGGCCGACATCTGCGCGGCGCTGCTGCTCCACGGACGGGTCGACCTGCCGGACGTGGACGTCGCCGAGCTGATCACACCCGAGGACATCCAGTCGCTGGCGGCCGTCATGAACGCCACCCCCGCAGTCGCGCTGCAGGTCGTGGTGCCCTGGGACGCGCTCCTGGGCGAGGCAGTGTGCCCCTCCTGCAGGCGGGGAGTCGTCCCTGGACAGGCTTCGACTGGCGGTGGTGGGGGCGCCACCGACGGTGCCGGCCCGGGGTCGTCGCCGCGCAGGTGCGGTCCGGTGGCAGAGCTGCTGGGGTGGCACCCGGCGTTCCTGTCACGGGAGCACGTGCGCGAGCTGGCGCTGCAGCCCGGGACGGTGTTCCACCGACTCCTCGTGAGCCCGGCCGACGGGCGTTGCGTCGAGCGGACGATCAAGGCCTACCGTCCAGACGTGCAGATGCGGCGGCAGATCTGGGCGGCGGACGTCTACAGCAGGGGACCCGGCTCCCGCACCCCGATGGGCGCGTGCGAGCTGGACCACGAGGTCGAGTGGCAGGACGGCGGCCATACCTCGGAGGTGAACCTGAACGGCGAGAACAAGCGCGAGCACTGGTTGAAGAGCAAGAAGCTGTGGCGCACGGTGATGACACCGCGTCGTGACGTCACGTGGACGACCCTGCTCGGGCAGGTCGTCGGCACCCGCTGCCACGACTACCGTCAGTACCTCGACGCGCTGAACGACGTCTGCGCCCGCCGGACCCACCAGGACGCCGCCGCCAGCGGCGACGCAGAAGGGACCGAGGAGGGCGGGGTGCTGGTCGAGCAGTCAGAGGAGGAGCGGGACCGCTGCGACCTCGCCCACCGTCGAGACCTCGCCGACCAGGTGCTCTACGCCGCGATCGTGCACCGCCGTCCGGGGGAGTCGGCCCGGTCCGAGGACGACCTTCCCGAGGCCGAGGACTGCGTGATCGACCTCGCAGGATGGGCGTGGATCACCCACCGCGGAAAGGACGGCACGGTCCGCAACGGAGGCCCTCGCGACCAGCCGACCCCCGAAGAACTCCTCGGCATGCCGACTGCCCCACCACCCCGGCACCGAGCCTCAGGGGAGCGGCACGACGGTGGCACCGCGCGGGGCCCAGAGCAAGCCGACCCCGGGTCCTCGGAGCAAGCTGACACCGGCTCCTCGGCGCAAGCCGAGTCCGGGTCAGCGTCGGGAGGAGACGATCAACCGTGGGCGACCCGCATGCGACGCGACGACCCCCCGCCGTTCTAGTCCCATGGCCCCGCGCGCTCCAGGTCACTCGTCCTCCTCGTCCCAGATCCGGACCTTCTTGGGGCGGGAGGGGCGAGACGCTGAAGCCCTCGTCGTCGAACCACGCGTTGCTCCCGACTCCTCGCGAGCGAGCTGGCGCGCCATGACCAGGACGAGGATCAAGCCGACGGGGACGGTCAGCCACCACTGGAGGGCGTAGGCGAAGTGAGACCCGAGCGACGTGTCCGGACGGTCCAGGACTGCCGGGCGCTCGGCCGGGGGGGCCTCGGTCTCCATCACCAGGTAGGCGTCCACGAGGTTGTGACCGGTCGCCTCGGCGAGCTCCGGCAGGTCGATGGAGGCCAGCTGCCCGTCGGGCAGGTCCCGGCCGAGGTCTGGCTCGGACGGCCGCAGCCAGCCGGTCACCGTCACCGGGCCGACCGGGGGACCCGGCACGTCCGGGAGGGTGGCGGCCGTCTCGGCGTTGCGCACCCACCCTCGGTTCACGGCGAGAACGGACCCGTCGTCCAGGACGAGCGGGATCAGCACCTCGTAGCCGTAGACGGACTGGTGCGGCCGGTTGCGCACCAGGTGCTGCGCCTCCGCGTCGTAGGTGCCCGTGGCCGAGACCCGCCGCCACTCCTCATCCGGTTCAAGCTCGTCGGTCGCGCCGTCGAGCACCTCGGACAGCGGCACGGCAGCCCGGTCGTAGTTGGCCTCGACGAGGTCCCGACGTTCGACCTTCTCCTCGTGCCGGTGGTACTGCCACAGCCCCAGGTTGGCCGTCGCGACCCCGAAGAGGACAGCGAGGAGCAGGTAGGCGATCCACCGGGGTCGCCGCAGGACGCCGAGCACCTCAGCCGTCCGCCTCGGTGAGCTGGTCGACCGGAACCACCTCGAGGAGGAAGCCGCGCAGCTGCACGAAGTCGCGCAGGTGCTCACGGTGCTCCTGGCAGGCCAGCCAGACCTTGCGCCGGCTCGCGGCGTGCAGCGCGGGGTTGCGCCAGACGACCGCGTCGGTCGCGCGGGCGCGGCACGCCTTGGCGCTGCAGACCAGGCGCTGCGGTGGCGACGACGTCACGAGGCAGCCCGGCCCGGCTCGTCCGGGTGCGGCGTGCTGTCCGGTGTTGGGTATGGCGTGTCCCGGCTGGTCACGACCGTCCCGACGATCAGCGGGGACGGGCCGGACGTGGTGGTCGCGTCGGTGGGGTCCGCAGGGGCCAGCCCACGCACGGGTGACGGGGGCGGGGGTTGTGTCGACGTGCCCCGGCGGTCGACCGCGTTGGCCACCGCGACAGCGACCGACGGGATGAGCACGGCGGCCGTCACGAAGATCCACCCGATGACCAGGTGGTCGGTGACGAAGGCCCAGATGGCGATCGGGAAGGACACCGTGCGCAACCCCATCGCGACCAGGTAGTTGCGCATCCGCTTGTGCCGGTCCTCCTCGACGGAGGGACGCGCGGTCGTCACCGCTTGCGCGGAACGACGCGCCGGTCCGGGACGGGAGATGGTGGGCACCAACCCACGATACGACTAGGTTGGCCCTCGTGAACGACACCTCCCTCCTGAGTGCGCACTCCGAGCCGGGGTCCGACGCGGACCGACCCGAGGCGGACCGACCCAAGGCGGTGCTCGTCACCGGGGGCAACCGGGGGATCGGGCTGGCCATCGCCCGCAGCTTCGTCGCTGCGGGCGATGACGTGGTGATCACCCACCGCGGCGGGGAGCCGCCGGAGGGGCTGCGCGGCGTCCGTTGCGAGGTGACCGACAGCGACAGCGTCGACCAGGCCTTCACCGACGCAGAGGAGATCCTGGGCCGTCCGGTGGAGGTACTGGTGGCCAACGCCGGCATCACCAAGGACACGCTGCTCATGCGGATGAGCGACGAGGACTTCGAGAGCGTCGTCGACACCAACCTCACCGGCGCCTTCCGCTGCGCCCGACGCGCGGTCAAGGGGATGATCCGGGCCCGTGCCGGCCGCATCATCCTCATCTCCTCCGTGGTGGGGCTGTACGGCTCACCGGGACAGACCAACTACGCCGCGTCCAAGGCCGGCCTTGTCGGGCTGGCCCGCTCGATCACCCGCGAGCTGGGGGGGCGCGGCATCACCGCCAACGTCGTCGCCCCGGGCTTCATCGAGACCGAGATGACCGATCAGCTCTCAGACGACCTGCGCAAGACCTACCTGTCCGGCATCCCCGCGGGCCGGTTCGCCACCGCGGCCGAGGTGGCGGGCGTCGTGCGCTTCCTCGCCGGTCCCGACGCGGCCTACATCAGCGGGGCGGTCGTCCCCGTCGACGGCGGCCTCGGCATGGGCCACTGACCCGACGCGGACCCCGACCCCACGGCGAACCCCGACCCCACCGCCAACCCGACCCCACCGCATACCCCCAAACCGCCCCAAGGAAGAGAACACTGCCCATGCTCATGGACGGCAAGAAGCTCCTCATCACCGGCGTCCTCATGGACTCCTCGATCGCGTTCCACGTCGCCCGCCTGGCGCAGGAGCAGGGTGCGGAGGTCGTGCTCACATCCTTCGGGCGCACCTTCCGGATCACCGAGACGATCGCGCGACGGTTGCCGAGGCCCGCCCCGGTCATCGAGCTCGACGTGCAGAACACCGAGCACCTCGAGACGCTGGCGGACCGGGTGGGCGAGCACGTCGACCACCTGGACGGGGTGCTGCACTCGATCGGCTTCGCGCCCAAGGGTGCGTTCGACTTCATGAACGCGCAGTGGGAGGACGTGGCCACCGCGGTGCACGTCAGCGCGTACTCGCTCAAGGCTCTCGCCGCCGCCGCGCTGCCCCGCATGGGTCCGGGCGGCAGCGTGGTCGGCCTGACCTTCGACGCGCAGTACGCCTGGCCCGTCTACGACTGGATGGGAGTGGCGAAGGCTGCCTTCGAGGCGACGAGCCGCTACCTCGCGCGCGACCTGGGCCCGCACGGGATCCGGTCCAACCTCGTCTCGGCCGGTCCCATCGCGACGACGGCGGCCAAGTCGATCCCGGACTTCGCGCAGTTCGCGAAGTGGGGCGAGCACTCCCCACTGGGCTGGGACGTCAGTGACCCGGTGCCCGCGGCGCAGGCCTGCGTGGCGCTGCTGTCCGACTGGTTCCCGGCGACGACGGGCGAGATCGTGCACGTCGACGGCGGGTACCACGCGACCGGCTTCTGAGCCGGGCGGCGGCGTCACCGGGCGACACGCGTCGGGCCGGGTCAGCCCTGGATGACAGTGCCCTTGCCCACGACCACGAGGCCCGAGTCGGTCACCGTGAACCCGCGAGCCCGGTCCATCTCGTGGTCGACGCCGATGTGCACGCCGGCCGGGACGAAGACGCCCTTGTCGATGATGGCCCGGTGGATCTGGCAGCTGCGACCGACCTCGACCCGGTCCATCAGCACCGACTTGGTCACGTGGCTGAAGCTGTGGACCTTCACCCTCGGGGAGAGCACCGAGTCGCTGACCGTGGCACCGGAGATGACGCACCCGGGGGAGACGGCCGAGTTGACGGCGTGCCCGACCCGGTCGCCGGCGCCGTGCACGAACTTGGCCGGCGGGTGGGGGCCGTCGTTGGTGTAGATCGGCCAGGCCTCGTTGTAGAGGTTGAAGATCGGGTGCACCGAGATGAGGTCCATCTGGGCCTCGTAGTAGGAGTCGATCGTGCCGACGTCGCGCCAGTAGCCCCGGTCGCGGTCCGAGGCTCCGGGGATGTGGTTGTTCACGAAGTCGTAGACCCACGCGTCGCCGGCGCGTACGAACGCCGGCACGATGTCGCCGCCCATGTCGTGGGCCGAGCCCTCGAGCACGGCGTCGGAGCGCACGGCGGCCTCGAGGGCGTCGGCCGTGAAGACGTAGTTGCCCATCGACGCGAGGACCTGGTCGGGGGCGTCGGGCAGACCCTTGGGGTCCTTCGGCTTCTCCAGGAACTGGTCGATCCGGCGCGGGTCCTCGTCCTGCACCTCGATGACCCCGAACTGGTCTGCCAGCGAGATCGGCTGGCGGATGGCTGCGACCGTGCAGCCGGCCCCGCTCTCGATGTGCTGCTCGACCATCTGCGAGAAGTCCATGCGGTAGACGTGGTCGGCACCGACCACCACGACGATGTCCGGCCGCTCGTCGTGCACGAGGTTGAGCGACTGGTAGATCGCGTCGGCCGAGCCGGCGAACCAGTGCTTGCCGATCCGCTGCTGCGCCGGCACGGGGGCGACGTAGTTGCCCAGGAGGGTCGACATCCGCCACGTCTTGGTGATGTGCGCGTCGAGGGAGTGCGACTTGTACTGCGTCAGCACCACGATCTTGAGGTAGCCGGAGTTGACGATGTTCGACAGGGCGAAGTCGATGAGCCGGTAGATCCCGCCGAAGGGGACCGCGGGCTTGGCCCGGTCCGCCGTCAGGGGCATCAGTCGCTTGCCCTCACCGCCCGCGAGGACGATGGCCAGGACCTTGGGGCGGGAGCCTCGCTGCGTTGCCATGGCACCAACCTAGGGCCTGCGCAGCCCGTCGTGCGAGGGGGATGCACCGATCACCGCGGTCCCACTAGGTTGGACGCGTGCGCATCGACATCCTGACCCGGGAGTACCCGCCCCACATCTACGGCGGAGCGGGGGTGCACGTGGCCGAGCTGACCAGGGCCCTGCGCGAGCTCGACGGGGTGACCGTCCAGGTGCGGGCGTTCGACGACCCCGTCGAGGAGGAGAACACCACGGGGTATGCCGTTCCCGCCGGCCTGGAGGACGCCAACGGCGCGCTGCGCACGCTCGGCGTCGACCTGCTCATGGCGCGGGACATCGTCGCCGGTGGTGCGGACCTCGTCCACTCGCACACCTGGTACGCCAACATGGCCGGTCATCTCGGCGGCCTCATCGCCCAGGTCCCGCACGTCGTGAGCGCCCACTCCCTGGAGCCGCTGCGACCGTGGAAGGCCGAGCAGCTGGGGGGCGGGTACGGCGTGTCCTCCATGGCGGAGAAGGTCGCCTACGAGGGGGCGGCGGGGATCATCGCGGTGTCGGCCGGCATGCGGCGCGACATCCTGGCCTCCTACCCGGACGTGGACCCGGACAAGGTCCACGTCGTCCACAACGGCATCGACTCCCAGCTGTGGCAGCGGGACACCTCCGAGACCGCGACCGAGTTCGTCCGGTCCCAGGGTCTGGACCCGCAGGCCCGCACGGCCGTCTTCCTCGGTCGCATCACGCGTCAGAAGGGCCTGCCCTACCTGCTCCGCGCGCTGCGCCAGGTCGACGACGACGTGCAGGTCGTGCTGCTGGCGGGCGCGCCGGACACCCCTGAGATCAACGAGGAGGTCATCGGCCTCGTCGACGCCCTGCGCGCCGACCGCGGTGAGGGCGCGGCGCCGGTCGTCTGGATCGGCGAGATGCTGCCCCGTGACAAGGTCATCGCCGTCCTCTCGCACGCGACGGTCTTCCTGTGCCCCTCGGTCTACGAGCCGCTCGGGATCGTCAACCTCGAGGCGATGGCGTGCGGGGCACCGGTCGTGGCGACCGCGACAGGGGGCATCCCCGAGGTCGTCGGCGACGGGGTGACCGGCTGGCTGGTCCCCATCGACCAGGTGACCGACGGCACGGGCACCCCCGTGGACGTGGACCGGTTCGTCGCCGACCTGGGTGCAGCGCTCGTCGAGGCTCTCTCGGACCCGGCCGAGGCCGCACGTCGTGGCGAGGCCGGGCGGCAGCGTGCGGTGGAGCACTTCAGCTGGACCTCGATCGCCGAGCGGACGATGGAGGTCTACCGGGCGGTGCTCGAGGGCCGCGCGCCGCAGCTGCCCTGAGGGTGCGGCTCGGGCGGCTCAGCGGTAGCCGGCGAGGTGCAGGGCCGCCACGTTGGTGGCGTCGGCAAGGGCCCGGGCGGCGTGCGCCTGCAGCCGCCGCAGGACCTGGGTCCGGCGGGTCGTCGAGGCGGCGTCCACCGACGCGTGCGCGGAGTCCAGACCCGCGTCCGTGAGTGCGAGCACGGTACCGGCGAGGTCGACGACCCGCACGGCGCGGGGCGGGAGGCCGGGGGGCAGACCCCAGCGGCCCGCGCCTTCACGCACCGCCCGCGCCCGTTGGGCGCTGCGCTCGGCGGCCTCCCCGAACGGGGGAGCCCCGGCCGAGGAGAGCTCGGCGGTGAGCTCGGCCAGCTCGGTGCGCAGGGCGAGCTCGGTCTGCCCGAGGTCCAGGGCCTCGATGCGGTGGGTGGGCACGGGATCTGCGCCATGCGGCTGCCAGCGCACGATCCACCCCTGGTCGTGCGTCGTCCCGAAGACCTCCAGCAGCGGCACCAGCGCCCCGCCCACCCCTGGCACGAAGACGCACTCCTCGGCGCGGGTGGCGGCGGCCACGAGCTCGGGCGAGGCGTGCGGCATACCCGCCAGGTCCCCGGGGCGGGGAAGGGCCACGAGCACCACCCGCTCGCCGAGCTCCCGCCACAGCGTGACGGCCTCCACCAGACCGGTGGTCTCGTCGATGTCCGGCAGCGCGCGACGCGGGAGGTCGACCGCGGGCAGCTCGCCGGCGAGGACCCGGGTGGCCCACAGCGAGACCCGCACGCTCGCGGGCAGTTCGTGCACGGACATGTCGCCGATGGTAGGACGTGGCCAGTGGTTAGAGTGACCCATCATGAGTGACGTCCTCGAATTCGCGGGAGTCGGTGTCCGCCGCGGCAGTGCCGACCTCCTGCACGACATCACCTGGTCGGTCGAGGAGGGCGAGCGCTGGGTCGTGATCGGCCCCAACGGCGCAGGGAAGACCACGCTGCTGCAGCTCGCCGCTGCCCGCATGCATCCCACCACCGGCGTCGCCGGCGTGCTCGGCGAGGTGCTGGGCACAGTCGACGTCTTCGAGCTGCGCCCGCGCATCGGCGTGTCCAGCGCGGCCGTGGCCGACCGCATCCCCGACGAGGAGCGGGTCAGCGACGTCGTCGTCACCGCGGCCTACGGGGTGCTGGGGCGCTGGCGCGAGGAGTACGACGAGTCGGACGAGCAGCGCGCGGCCGGTCTCCTGGAGGCGCTCGGGGTGGCCCACCTCGGCCGGCGTCGCTTCGGCACCCTGTCCGAGGGCGAGCGCAAGCGGGTGCAGATCGCGCGGGCCCTGATGACCGACCCGGAGCTCATGCTCCTCGACGAGCCGGCTGCGGGACTGGACCTGCGCGGGCGTGAGGACCTCGTCGGCCGCCTCAGCCTGCTGGCCAGCGACCTCGAGGCGCCGGCGATGGTCCTGGTCACCCACCACGTCGAGGAGATCCCCCCCGGGTTCACCGACATCCTCATGCTGCGCGACGGCCAGGTGGTGGCCGCCGGTCCGATCGAGGTCACGCTCACGGCGGAGAACCTGTCGAGCACGTTCGGCATCCCGCTGGTCGTCGACCGTCACGGCGATCGGTGGGCGGCCCGGGCCGGCGGGGCCACGGCCGCCGCTGGCGCCGTCGCCGTCGCTGTCGAGGCGTGAGCGTCTGGGAGGTCGCGGCGATCATCCTCGCCGGGCTGGCCGCCGGCACGATCAACACGATCGTCGGGTCCGGCACCCTCATCACCTTCCCCACCCTCCTCTTCTTCGGCTACGCGCCCGTGTCGGCCAACATCTCCAACAGCCTCGGCCTGGTCCCGGGCGGGGTGACCGGCGCCTGGGGCTACCGGCACGAGCTGCGCACGCTCGGACCGATGCTGCGTCGGCTCGCCCCGGCGAGCCTCGTCGGCTCGGTGATCGGCGCCCTGCTGCTGCTCTGGCTCCCACCGGAGGCCTTCGAGACGATCGTGCCGGTGCTCATCGCGCTGGCGCTGCTCCTGGTGGTGCTCGGTCCACGGCTCTCCGCCTGGGCGACCCGCCACCACGCCGAGCGGATCACGCCGGGGCGCTGGCTGGTGCTGATCCTGGGCATCCTCGTGGCCGGGATCTACGGCGGCTACTTCGGTGCGGCGCAGGGGGTGCTCCTGCTCGGCCTGATGAGCATCCTGCTGCCCCTGGGCCTGCAGCAGATCAACGGCATCAAGAACGTGCTGGGGATGATCGTCAACTTCGTGGCCGCCATGGTCTTCCTGATCGTGGACCCGAGTCAGGTCGACTGGACCATCGTGCTGCTCATCGGCATCGGGTCCGTGGCCGGCGGCGTGCTGGGGGCGCGGGTCGGCCGGTCCATGCCGCCGGTGCTGCTGAGGACCGTCATCGTGGTGGTCGGCCTCGTGGCCATCGCCTACCTGCTGCTCACATGACCTCGGGGTATGACGTGGGGCGGGACCTGCCTGCAGGGTGCACCTGGGTGCAGGACCCGGGGGACGAGCGGCTGCGCGACTACCTGTCGCTGACCGACGTCGCGCTGCGCCGGGTGGTCGAGCCGGAGCGAGGGCTCTACATGGCCGAGTCGGACAAGGTGGTCCGGCGGGCGCTGGGCGCCGGCCACCGGCTGCGCTCGCTGCTCATGACCCCCCGCTGGGTGCGGGAGTGGCCGGACCTGATCGCCACGGCGCAGGACCACGGCGCGCCGATCTTCGTCGCGGCGCCGGAGGTGGCCGAGGAGCTGACCGGCTTCCACCTGCACCGGGGTGTGCTGGCGTCGGTGCACCGGCCCGAGCTGCCCGGTCTCGGCAGCGTGCTGGACGGCGCCCGCCGGGTCGCGGTCCTCGAGGACGTCGTGGACCACACCAACGTCGGAGCGGTCTTCCGCAGCGCCGCCGCCCTGGGCGTCGACGCGGTCCTGGTGACCCCACGCTGCGCCGACCCGCTGTACCGGCGCAGCGTGCGCGTCTCGATGGGCACGGTGTTCCAGGTGCCGTGGACCCGCATCGACCCCTGGCCGGCCGGGGTCGACACCCTGCGCCAGCTGGGGTTCACCGTGGCGGCGCTGGCGCTGTCCGACGACGCGGTCACGCTCGACGAGCTCGAGGCCGACCCGCCGGAGCGGCTGGCGCTGGTCCTCGGCACCGAGGGCGACGGGCTGTCCCCCCGTACCGTCGAGGCTGCCGACGTGGTCGTGCGCATTCCCATGGGTGGGGGAGTGGACTCGCTCAACGTGGCCGCTGCCTCGGCCGTGGCCTTCTGGGCGGTGCGACCGCGGCCCCTACTGGATGCCGTGCGCGATCAGGGCGTCGACGGCCTCCACGCCGGGGCGTGAGCCCTCCACCTGCACCGAGCCACCGCGTCCCCACGCCCACAGGGCCAGGTCCTGCACCGAGCCGGTGACGGTCACCGTGGGTGCACCACCCGTCGAGCGTCGGGCGAACGGCCAGTCGAACTCGGTGCCGGACTCCGGACCGGTGCCCGTCCAGCGCCCCACGTCGACGAGCCACCGGTCCTGCGTGTCGTCCGCCACCAGCGCGACGACGGCGAGCTGCTCCTCGGTGGCCCACTCCGGGACCGTCGCCCACATGACGTCGGCGCAGTGGTCGACGGCGCCCGTGGCGACGTCGGCGGCGATGGTGCCCACCTCCAGGTCCGCGGTCAGCTCGGCGTCGACCCGGTGCATCGTCGCCTCGTAGGTCTGCATGCGCCGCGTGAACCCGACGGTCTGGTCGGCGTCCCACCAGGACCACCGCGGCTCGGCGTCGTCGAGGCGCTCAAGCTGGGCGAGCAGGTCGGCGGTGGCACGCTCGCGCAGCGCGAGGACCTCGGCTGTCGTCGGCGGGCGTGGGGGGACTGCGGCCTCGACGGCCTCCACGCCGTCCTCGGTCCGCACGTCGCCGGCGAGGATCCCGGCCCAGAAGCTGTGGACCTCCGTGAGGTGCCAGAGCAGGTCGCCGGCGTCCCACTCCGGGCAGCTGGGCACCCGCGCGGACGGAGGGACCGTCGCCAGCACGTCGGCCAGGTGCTGGGACTCGGTCCGGATGACGGCAAGGCGGTCCATGCCAGGAACACTAGCGGCGCGCGGCGACGCCGTGCCGGCTCGGCCGGTCTGCGGCGAGCTCGTCCTCGACCCGCTCCCACGCCTCCTGCGCGGTGAGCCCAGCGCCCACGGCATACGTCTCGTCCCAGGTCGTGGACGGCAGGGACGCACGCGCGGACGCGACGCCGTCGAGGACGCGTGACTCGTCCGCCGGAGCGCGGGGTATGCCGGCGGCCTCACGCAGGGCGTCGGCGGTGCCGAGCAGGAGCGGGACGGAGCCGGAGCGGTCCAGGCCGGCGCACAGCACCGCGAGGTGCTCGAGGAGCTCGACGTCGACCTCGTAGTCGCCGAGCGCCAGCATCTGCGCGCCGTGGTCGACCAGGCTGGACCGCGCGGCGTCGAGGTCGTCGGCGGCGAGGTGGGCCTGGGCGAGGTTGAGGTGGTCGACGGCGATGCCCCACACATCCTCCAGCCGCTGGTCGATGGCGAGCACCTCGCCGAGCAGGCGCAGCGCCTCGGTCGTGGCCCCCTGCTGCAGCTCGAGCAGGGCCAGGTTGCTCAAGGAGGTCGAGATGCGCTCGTCGTCGCCGTCGTCCCGGGCGAGGTGGTGGGCGGTGGTGAAGAGCTCGCGTGCCCGGTCGGTGCGGCCGCGGTGGTGCTCCACCAGCGCGAGGCTGTTGGACTCCTTCCCCTGCGCGAGCCGGTCACCGCGGGCGACCGCGGCGTCCAGGCACCGCTGCAGGATGTCGGCGGCCCGGTCGTGCTCGCCCTGCTGGTCGAGCATGATCCCCAGACCGTGCCAGGCCGCGACCGCTTCCGGGTCGTCGCTGTCCCCCGCGACCTCGCTCGCCCGGGCGAGCCAGCGGCGTCCCTCGTCCTGCCGGGACGAGGTGTGCCAGTGCCAGCTCAGCAGCCGGCACATCTCGAGCCCGGTGGTCAGCTGCCGTGCACCGGGGCGCAGGCACCAGTCGAGCGCCTGCGAGGTGTTCTCCTGCTGGTCCTCGAGGACGTCCAGGGCGGCGATGTGGTGGGTGCCGCGCAGCCGCGGGCAGTGCAGCCGGACCACGTCCGCCGCGACGTCCGCCTGCCGGCTCCGGGCGTCCGCCAGCGCCTCCGGGTCCTCGGCGAGCCGTTCCAGGGCGTAACGGCCTACGACGGTGAGGATGCGGAAGCGGGGGTCACCGGACGACTCCTCGTCGGCGTGCACGAGGCTGGCCTCGACGAGCTCGAGGAGCAGCTCGACGGTGACGTCCGCCGACTCGTCGAGCACCCGGGCCGCAGCGTCGATGCCGAACGGCCCCGCGAAGACGCTGAGCCGGGCCAGGGCACGGGCGCCGGCGGGGTCGAGCAGGCGCCAGCTCCAGTCGAGCGTGCTGCGCAGGGTGAGCTGGCGGTCCGCGCGGTCGAGCGAGCGGCCCGCCAGGTCGAGCGCGTCGTCGAGCCGCGCGAGCACCGCGCGCGGACCGAGCAGGCGGCTGCGCGCGGCGACCAGCTCGATCGCCAGCGGCAGGCCGTCCAGCCGCTCGCAGACCGCCCTGATCGCCCGCAGGTCCTCGTCGTCGGGCACGTAGGCCGGACGCTGACGCCGGACGTGGTCCACGTAGAGCTCGACGGCGGCCGCCAGGGCAAGGGGCCGGAGCGGCACGAGCTGCTCCCCCAGGAGGTGCAGGGGTGACCTCGAGGTGGCCAGGACCTCCACGTGCGGTGCCCCCTCCAGGACCCCCCGGACGGCGCCCGCGGCGCCGGGCAGGTGCTCGAGGTTGTCCAGGACGAGGAGCAGACGTCGTCCTGCGAGGCCGGCCAGCACCTGACCCCGGGACGCCCCGCCGCCCGGGAGGGCGGCGGGGCCGGCGAGCGAGCTCCACACCTCCTCCTCGGTGGTCGCGCGCGCGAGCGGCACGAAGTAGACCCCGTCCGGCAGGTCCCCGCGCCGGTGCGCGACCGCGATCGAGAGGCGCGACTTGCCGACCCCGCCGGCGCCGACGACCGTCACGACCCGGCCCGGGGCGAGCAGTCCGAGGACCTGCTCGACCTCCTGGTCCCTCCCGACGAGGTCCCCGTGCACGGCCGGGAGGTCGGCGGGGGAGCCCAGCGAGCGGACCGGCGCCGACCCGGCCCCGGCGCCCGGCACCACTACCTGGTGCAGACGCTGAGGGGTGCTGATGTCCTTGAGGCGGTGCAGGCCGACGTCCCGCAGCTGGGGCATTCCATCGCTGCGGGCCAGGAGAGCCCGGGTGCTGTCGGTGAGGAGCACCTGACCGCCGCTGGCCGTGGAGGCGACACGGGCCGCCAGGTGCACGTCCATCCCGACGTAGCCGTCCTCGTGCCGCTGCGGGGCTCCCGTGTGCACCCCCATCCGCACACGGACGCTCACCCCCTCGGGCCAGCTCGTCGCGGCGAGCTCCTGCTGCGCCTGGACCGCCGCACCGACGGCGTCCTGGGCCGTGCCGAAGACCACGAAGAAGGAGTCGCCCTCGGTGCCCATCTCGTGCCCGTGGTGGGTCTCGATCGCGTCGCGCAGGATCCGGCGCTGGGTGCTGAGGACGTCGCGGTAGGCCAGCCCGAGACGGTCGAGGAGGAGGGTGGAGCCCTCGATGTCGCTGAAGAGCAGGGTGAGCGTGCCGTCCGGGAGGGGGTCGGCGTCACGCATGGGGAGCGGCGGGCGGGTCCTCCCGACGGTGCTCCTGCGCGACGCTCCGCAGCGCGTCGAGGTCGAGCGCGGTGGCCGGCACGCGGGCCAGCCGGACCGCGGTGCGCGCGGTGACCGTCGCCGACCGGCGACCGCCCTCCAGGACGGCGCGCTCCCCGAGCACCGCCCCGGGGCCGAGCTCGGCGACGACGTCGCCGTCCACGCGCACGTCGAGCACGCCGTCGAGGACGAGGTGCACGTCGGTCCCCACGTCGCCCTGCCGGACCACGGCCGTGCCCTCCGGCAGGCGGGTCACCTCGGGGGCCACGCCGCCGGTCATGATGCTGGACGACAGCGACCGCTCGGCCGCCGACTCGGCCGCCACGGTCAGGGCGGGGGAGTCCTGGTCTCCCCACGGGGTCCGGTCGCCGAAGCTGTGGTCCATCCAGTCCTGCAGCAGCGTGAGCCCGGACTTGAGCGCCAGCCGGCCGTCGCTGTCGTAGACCCAGTGCCGAGGGAAGGCCGAGGCGCCGACCAGCTCCACGTTGCGGCCCCCGTCGCGGGTGAGGGTCAGCCGGAGGGTGGTCCAGACGATGGGAGCGTGCCAGCGGACGTAGGGCGGGTGCTTCACGGGGCGGGGGAGGGGGACTCCGGTGCGGCCACCCACGGTCTGCCGCAGGACGACCCGGTCCTGGCTGATCTCCGGGTCGGCGCGCAGGACCGGGAGGGTGAAGCCCAGGAAGGTGGCGGTGCCCACGCCGAGCCGGACCCTGGTGCTGCCCATGAACAGGTCCGAGTCCTCGCCGTAGCCGGCCGTCGTCGGCCCGTCGCCGAACTCGGCCCACCCGGTGAGGACGTTGGCGAAGCGGAAGCGGTCGTCGTCGCGCAGGGCGCGCACGTCGTCGGTGCCGGCGACCACGTCTCGCGGCGGGTCGTCGTAGTGGGACAGACCCAGGTCGAAACCTCCCCGCAGCCAGTTCCCCACCGACTCAGAAGGTATCCAGGACAACGTCGTCGCCCGACCCGTGACGCGCATGGGGCTCAGTCAAGCACCGCCCGACCATCGCGGCAAGGGGTGAAGCCGGGATGACAGCGGCGGGCGGTGGGTCTAGGTTCCCCCTCATGCAGATCACATTCAGCGCGGAGGACCCGATCGAGAACGTCTTGGCGATGATCCAGGAGGTCTACGGGGTCAGGGTGAAGGTCGCGGACGAGGACAGGACGACTGGCGCGGGGCCCCGGGACGGGGGGCGCAGCAAGCAGGACCGCACGCGCCACGCGGACGAGGACCGCAGCAAGCAGGACCGCACCAGCCTCGACACCGAGCGCAGCAAGCAGGACCGCACCTAGCTCGGCACCCGGCGCCGGGCCACTGGCCACCCCTCGAGCTGGTCACACCTCCAGGGCCAGCCCCTCGACGACCCTGGCACCGGGGAGCTGGGCGGCCACGGGGCCCGGCAGACGCAGCTTGGAGCGGCGCAGCCCCGAGCCGATCACGATCAGCTCACGCTCGACGACCCGTGCGTCGACGAGCACCGGCCAGTCCTCAGGCAGCCCGAGCGGCGTGATGCCGCCGTAGTCCATGCCGCTGCGCTCGACCGCGTCGTCCATCGGCATGAACGAGCACTTGCGCACGTCCAGGGCCTTGCGGACGGTGCGGTTGACGTCGGCACGCGTGGTGCCGAGCACGAGCGCCGCGCACACCCGCTCCTCCCCGGCCCGTGAGCCGGCGATGACGATGCAGTTCGCCATGTCCGCCATCGCCAGGCCGGTGGCCTCGACGAGGGCGGCGGTATCGGCCAGCGAAGGGTCGATCTCGGCCACCTCCCAGCGTGACGGGTCCGCCCGGTCGGCGCGCTGCATACCCTCCAGCGCGGAGCGCACGGGTGCGGCGAGCAGGTCCGGGCGCTGCAGCGCCGGGACCCAGTCGAGCCTCACAGGGCGTAGGTGCCCGTGATCGAGCCGCGCGCCAGGACGTGGCTGAGCACCGTGAACTGCGCCTTGGAGGGCGAGATCGACGCGTCGAGGGCCGTCTGGTCGGCGTCGAGCGCCCAGACGGTGAAGACGTAGCGGTGGGCGGGGTCGCCCTCGGGCGGTGCGCATCCGCCCCAGTCGCGGGAACCGTAGTCGTTGGCCAGCACCGTCGCTCCGCGCCCCGAGAGGTGGCCCATCTCGCCCGCGCCAGCGTCCACCGACGTGACGTCTGCGGGCAGCAGGACCGCCCAGTGGGTGAAGCCGCCCAGGACCGGGGCGTCAGGGTCGTGGCACACCAGCAGGTAGGACCGGGTGCCTTCGGGTGCGCCGCTCCAGGACAGCTGGGGCGAGACGTTGCCGAGGCCGAAGCCGGCGCCCTCAGGCAGCGGCTGGCCGTCGACGAAGTCCTCGCTGGTGACCTCCAGCTGCGCCGGCGCGGCGGGCAGGTGCTCGAGCGGGTGGTCGGGGTAGGTGCGTGTGAGGTCCATGGTCCGACCCTACGAGCAGGTGCGCGCGTGGCACAGTGTGGGGTATGCCGTCGGACCCGCGTCGGTGCATCCTGCACCTCGACCTGGACGCGTTCTTCGCGGCGGTGGAGCAGCGTGACAAGCCCTCGCTCAGGGGCCGCCCGGTCGTGGTCGGCGGGTTGGGCGGACGGGGGGTGGTCTCCACCGCCTCCTACGAGGCGCGGGTCTACGGGGCCCGGTCGGCGATGCCGATGGGGGAGGCCCGGCGGCGCTGCCCGGCGGGGACGGCGTTCCTGTCGGGACGCCACGAGGCCTACCGCACGACCTCGAGGGTGGTCATGGACATCCTGCGGAGCCGGTCCTCGCTCGTCGAGCAGGTCTCCGTCGACGAGGCGTATGTCGACCTGTCGGCCGCGCCGGACGCGCCCGGCTGGGAGGAGGGTCGGCTCGAGGAGTGGTGCGCCGGGGTGCTTGCGCGGATCGTGGAGGAGACGGGGGGACTGACCGCGTCCGTCGGGGTGGCGACGTCGAAGATGATGGCCAAGCTGGCGAGCGAGATGGACAAGCCTGCGGGGACCACGATCATCAGGCCGGGCCGGGAGATCGAGATGCTGCACCCGCTGCCGGTGCGGGCGGTGGCCGGCGTCGGCCCCGCCACCGCGGCGCGGCTGCGGACCTTCGGCGTCGACACGGTGGGGGAGCTGTCGCGGGTGTCCGAGAGCGACCTGGTGGCGATCTTCGGGACGGCGCACGGCACGGGCCTGCACCGGCTGGCGATGGCCGAGGACGACCGGCCGGTCGTCGCCGAGCGGGGGGCCAAGAGCATCTCGGTGGAGGAGACCTTCGACACCGACCTCACCGACCGGGCCGTGCTCGAGGTCGAGCTGACCCGGATGGCAGGACGGCTCGCGTCACGGCTCGCGCAGTCATCGCTCTTCGCCCGGACCGTCACCGTCAAGGCTCGGCATCACGACTTCAGCACGCAGACGCGGTCGTCCTCGTTGCCGTTCGCCACGGGTGACCAGGCCATCGTGCTGCGGGAGGGGCGCCACCTGCTGGCGAGTGTCGACGTGTCCACGGGGCTGCGGCTGCTCGGCCTGGGCGTGTCCGGGCTGACCGCGCACGCGCAGGAGGAGCTGACGCTGGGCACGGCATACCCGCAGGCGTTGGTGGACGTGCCGGACGTCGGCGGTGGCGCGGCGCTCGAGGGCGAGGGGCAGGCGGGGGAGGAGGACCGCGGGCAGGACGGGGAGCTGCTGGGTCGACGTCGGCACGGGTGGTCGACCGGCCAGGACGTCGTCCACGACGAGCTCGGCGCCGGGTGGGTGTGGGGCAGTGGGCTGGGGCGGGTGACGGTGCGCTTCGAGGGACCGCGCACAGTTCCGGGGCGGGTCCGGACCTTTGCCGACGACGACCCGGCACTGGGGCCGGCGCCCCCTCCGGACTGGCGGGAGCCCGCCGGTTGAGACGTCGGCGCCCGGCCACCGGGTGGTTCGGGACGTCCCTGCCAGCATGCTAATCTGGTCCGTCGTTGCCCGCTCCACGAGCGAGGCAGCACCACCTGTCCGGGTGGCGGAATGGCAGACGCGCTAGCTTGAGGTGCTAGTGCCCTTAATGGGCGTGGGGGTTCAAGTCCCCCTCCGGACACCAGTGAGGCCTGTGACCAGCGGAAACGTTGTCAGCCTGAGAAAACCCCGATTCGAACCCCCTCGCGCGGCCCGGCCTGGCCGCTGGACCGGTTGCTAAGTCGAGGGGAGAATTGGTCGCGAGGCGCCTCATGTCGTCTAGCCCCAGTTCCTCGGCATTGCTCGTCGCCAGGTCGTGCAGTGCCGATCACGGGGATCTGCTGCGGACAGGGAATCCCGAAAACGTTGGCACAGGGGGCACCTCCCGGGATGGAGCGACAGCAAGGGATCGGCGATGTTGATGTCTGCGAGCTCGCACTCCTGCGCCCAGGGAACCGCGGACTACGGCTGCACGCACCGTCAGCCCCGGCGGCTGCTGGGCGAGATCTTGGGCAGGACTGAGGGCGCGGACGTGCCCCGCAGGACGTGGTCGGCGCAACTCGTTGCTCCAGCGCTGAGGACTCGCCGGGCGGTCCAGGGGTGATCGGCGCGCTGTCGCGGCACTGTAGGACCATGCGCACCGTCGACGTCGCCCCCATCAACCTGGACCGTCTGGACCACCTCATCGGCCCCGAGCGCTGGGCACAGGTCCAGCGGGGGGTGCAGGCGGCGCGGGCCGGACTGGACGGACGGGTCTTCTGGCACGTCAGCTCGACCGCCACCGGCGGGGGCGTGGCCGAGATGCTGCAGATCCTGCTCGCCTACGTCCGGGGCACCGGTATCGACGCGCGCTGGCTCGTGCTCGACTGCCCGGGCCCCTTCTTCTCGATCACCAAGCGGCTGCACAACGCATTGCACGGCGTGCCCGGGGACGGCGGCCCCCTTGGCGAGCAGGAAAGGTCCCGGTACGAGGCCGCGCTAGCGCCCAACGCCGAAGACCTGCGAAGCCGGCTGGGACCGGGCGACGTGGTCCAGCTGCACGACCCCCAGACCGCCGGGCTGATACCGCACCTGGCGGACCGGGGGGTGTCGGTGCTGTGGCGCAGCCACATCGGCTGCGACAAGACCAACGAGCACACCGCCCGTGGCTGGGCGTTCCTGGAGCCCTACCTGCGGGAGGCGCAGGCAGTCGTGGTGAGCCGCCCGGTCTACGCCCCGCCCTCCGTGCCCCGGGAGCGCGTCGTGGTGATCGCGCCGTCCATCGACCCGTTCGCGGCGAAGAACGCGCCCATCCCCAACGGAGACGTGCAGCGCACACTGGTGCGCGCCGGGGTCGTGGAGGGCATGGACGATGCGCTGGAGGTCAGGTTCCCCCGCCGTGACGGCAGCACCGGCACCGTGCGCCGCCACACCGGCGCCATGGTCGCCGGAGGTCCGGTGCCGGCGGACACGCCCTACGTGCTCCAGGTCAGCCGGTGGGACCGGCTCAAGGACATGCCCGGCGTGATGCGCGCCTTCATCGGCAACGCGGACGCGCGGGCGGCGGCCCACCTGGTGCTGGCCGGGCCCGCGGTCGAGGGGGTCAGCGACGACCCCGAGGGAGTCGAGGTGCTGCAGGAGTGCGTGCAGCTGTGGGAGGAGCTCGACCCCGCCGGCCGGGCTCGGGTCCACCTCGCGGCGCTGCCGATGGACGACGTCGACGAGAACGCGCACATCGTCAACGCCCTGCAGAGGGCGGCGGCGATAGTCGTGCAGAAGAGCCTGCAGGAGGGCTTCGGGCTGACCGTCACCGAGGCCATGTGGAAGTCCCGCCCGATGATCGCCAGTGCCGTCGGCGGCATCCAGGACCAGATCGAGGACGGGGTCTCGGGACTGCTGCTCGCCGACCCCTCAAACCTGGCGGGTGCCGGGCAGCTGATGGCGCGACTGCTCACCGACGACGCGCTCGCGGCCCAGCTGGGGGCCGGGGCGCGGGAGCGGGTCTACCAGCAGTTCTTGCCCGACCGCCACCTGCTGCAGTACGAGCGACTCCTGGCCGCGATGCCGCTCGCCCCGCGCCCCCCGGGCGGGACGACCACCTGAGACTGGATGAGGTGCGCAAGAGCGACGAGGCGCTGGGGTTGCATGCAACCGTGGCCGAGGAGTGCGGTAGGACCACATCCAGCCCATTGCCGAGTACGTCCGACACAACGGTCACGCCCACCTGATCCGGGAGAGGGGTCGCCTGGCCAGACCGGAGGCACACCGGTGAAGCGCCCCAGGTTTGATGCCGCTCCTGTTTGAGTACAGGAGGATGAGCACCGTGCCGAAGAGGATTGATCCGGAGCTTCTTGCCCGGGCAAGCGTCAGGTCAGGGAGGACCAGCAGGAGCACGCGTCGGTGACCGAAGCGATGACCGCGGTCGCCAACCAGCTGGGAGTGGCGCGGGAGGCGGTGCGTCGCTGGGTGACCCAGGCCGAGGTCGACGCCGGCGACCGAACGGGAGCCAAGGCGGTCACGAGCTTCTTCGTGGGGGAACTCGACCGCAACATACCGCAGCTGGAGGCGCGCCGGCCTGGTCGGGGCGCGCCGCGACAAGGGCAGGTCTGGGTCACCGACTTCACCTGCGTGCGGACCTACGCCGGCTTTCGTCTACGTCGCGTTCATCCTGGACGTGTGGCGTCGGAGTCCTCCCCGGGACTGGCTCTCGACACAATGTCGTGTTGTCGTCGGACACCGCCCAGGCAGAGCTGCGAGCGCCTCGTGGGCGCCCCTGATTAGCAAGTCCGGCAGCCGGCGCCCTCGTGCCTGCATCGCCACCGGACCGGACCGGACCGGACTGCACCGGACCGCACCGGACCGCACCGGACCGCACCGGACCGCACCGGACCGCACCGGACCTACGGCCGTACCTCACCGCGGTTGACCCTGGGCGCTCCGGGGGCCTCGTAGCTGTGGGGGTCCGAGCCCCGAGCCTCGCCCGTGACGTGCTCGGCGTGCGCGAGCGCCTCGGTCAGGAGTCGGCGGACGTGGGCGCTGGTGGCGGAGTAGTAGATGAAGGTGCCTTCACGGCGGCTCTCGACCAGCCCCGCCAGGCGCAGCTTGGACAGGTGCTGGCTCACCGCGGGCGCGGAAGCGCCGACCGTCGCCGCGAGGGTGGTCACGTTGGACTCGTGGTGCAGCAGCAACCACAACAGCTTCAGGCGGGTGGGGTCGGCCAGCATGCGGAACGTCTCCACGGCGACCCGTGCATGGCCGTCGGTGGGCAGGGAGAGTGTTCGTTGAGCTGGCATGCCAACCATCGTAGTGTTTGGTACTTGCGCGATCACGCAAGTACCATGGGCGTGGTGACCTCAAACCCGACCCACGAGCGGTCCTCGTCGCACGACCACGACGATCACGCCGGTCATGATCACGAGCACAGCTCCGGCCTGTGGGGCAAGGTCCGTCACGCGCTGACGCCGCACAGCCACGACCACACCGAGGCGATCCAGACCGCGCAGGAGGCCAGTGCGGTCGGGATCCGTGCGGCGTGGATCAGCCTGGCCGGGATGGGTGTCACCGCGCTGCTGCAGATTGTCATCGTGGCGCTCAGCGGCTCGATCGCGCTGCTGGCCGACACGGTGCACAACCTCGGGCACCTGGCGACGACGATCCCGCTGATCATCGCGTTCCGGATCGGGCGCCGGTCGCCCACGCGGCGCTACAGCCACGGTTTTCGGCGCGCGGAGGACCTGGTCGGCCTCCTGATCGGGCTGGTCATCGCGTTGTCGGCGGCTCTGATCATCTGGGAGTCGGTGCGGGCGCTGGTGGAGCCGCGTGGGATCGCGCACCTGGGCTGGGTGATGGCGGCGGCGCTCGTCGGTGCGGCCGGGAACGAGGCGGTGGCGATCTACCGCATCCGTGCGGGGCGGCGGATCGGATCGGCCGCCCTCATCGCCGAGGGTCAGCACGCCCGCACCGACGCCCTCACCTCCCTCGCCGTCGCGGTCGGCGTGATCGGCATCTGGGCAGGTATGCCGCAGCTGGACGCCATCATCGGACTGGTCATCGCGGCGGTGATCCTGGCGGTGCTCGTCGCCTCGATGCGCTCCGTCGTGCGCCGGCTCATGGACGGTGTCGACGAAGGCACGTTGGACAGGGTGGAGACCGCCGCTGCGGCGGTCCCCGGCGTCCACGAGGTGACTGAGGCGCGGGCGCGCTGGTCCGGTCACCGGATGGAGGCCGAGGTGACCGTTTTCACCGAGGCGTCCCTGTCGCTGGCGGGCGGGCACGACCTGGCGCAGCAGGTCGAGGCTGCCCTGGTCCGTACCGTTCCGCACCTGGAGCGAGCCGTGGTCCGCGTCGTGCCCGCAGTACGCCCGGCCGGCACGGACCCGGGACAGCCGGCGGCATCGGCCACCGTCCATGACTGAGGTGCACGCCCCTCCGGTGCCCCGGGCGGGGCGGCGCCTGGGCGGGATCGACGCCGCCCGGGGGCTGGCGATCCTGGGGATGATCATCGTCAACGTGGGCCCGACCGCCCCGGAGACCATCCTGCAGCGGGTGTACCTGCTGCCTTTCGGCCGGGCCTCGGTCCTGTTCGTGACGATCGCCGGCCTGGGCATGGGCTATTTCATGCGCAGCCGGGCAGGCAAGGAGCTGTGGACGGCGATCACCTGGCGGGTCGGTCTGCTGTTCCTCACCGGGGCCGCGCTGCAGACGCTGACCGAGACTGTCAACGTCATCCTGCAGACCTACTCGGTGCTGTTCCTTCTCGCGCCCCTGCTGTGGAGGCTGTCCTCGCGCGCCCTTCTCGCGCTGGGGCTGGGCATCATGGTGGCCGGGCCGCTGTGGATCGTGACGCACGACGTCACCCAGCCCTGGGGCCACGCCATGGAGGGCATCAGCTTCACCACTGCCCCCGGGGACGCGCTGCACTCCCTCGTGCTCACGGGCCCCTACCCCCTGGCCAGCTGGACGGTACCGTTCATCGCCGGGCTGCTCCTGTCCCGGGTCGACCTGGCCGACGTCCGCCGGCTGCACCGCATGATCGGCTGGGGCGCCCTTGCCGCGGTGCTCGCTTTCCTGGTCGCCGACCTGTCCTACGCGGTCCTGGGTCCGGAGGCCGACCAGGGCTTCGCCCGCTACTTCACCGGTGTCGGCCACGGCCAGATGCCGCTGTGGCTGATCTCCAGCATCGGCGGGGCGGTCTTCTCCATCGCCGTGTGCCAGCGCCTCGCCCAGCTCGCGCCGTGGACGATCGGCTGGCTCGCCAGGTGCGGGCGTCTGGCCTTCACCATCTACGTGCTGCACGTGCTCGTCCTGGCGGTGATCAAGCCAGCGGACGGGTTCTCCTTCGAGCGCGGCGTCCTGGTCGCGCTCGCCCTCAACCTCGGCGCCGTGACGCTGGGCGTGCTGTGGGCGCGGACCGGGCGTCAGGGACCGTTGGAGTGGCTGCTGCGCCACTCCTGGTTCCGGACACCGCCTACGCGCCCTGCGACGCCGCAACCCGCGACCCCGAACGGTGGACAGTCATGAACCGCAGGACCAGAGCACTGACCACGTCCGGGGCACTGGTGGTGCTCCTCACTGCCTGCTCCGGGGGTGCCGACCCGTCGACACCCGACGCCGCGACCACCGCCGGGTCCCCGACCGTGCCAGGACCGACCACCCCGCAGGAGCCGGAGGAGACCACCAGCGAGCCCACGGAGGACCGCTCGGCGCTGGGCGCCTACGGCGTCAGCTCGGGTCACCCGCTGGCCTCGGCCGCGGGGATGGCGATGCTCGCCAGGGGAGGGTCCGCGGTCGACGCCGCGATCGCCGCAGCCTTCGCCGACGGGGTCATGCAACCGGCGTCCTCGGGCATCGGCGGTGGCGGCGCGACCATCGTGGTGAGCGAGGGCGAGGCCGTCCACTACGACTACCGCGAGGTCGTCAACACCGTCGGCCAGGTCCCGGAGGACGGGGTGGGCGTGCCCGGCTTCGTCGCCGGACTGGAGGAGCTGCACGGGGAGTATGGCGTGCTGCCGTGGGAGGACCTGCTCGCTCCGGCCATCGACATCGCCGAGGAGGGGGCGCCGGTCTCGGGCTACCTCGCCGCGTCCATCGCCTCACCGATCGGTCAGGCGGTGACTGGTGGGCTGCCGCACTTCCTGAGCGCGGACGGGCTGCCGCTGCAGGAGGGTGACCTCCTCATCCAGGCCGACCTGGCAGAGGCCATGCGGCAGATCGCCGCGGACCCCGACACCGTCTACACCGGCGCCCTGAGCGAGCGGCTGCTGCAGGTCCCGGGGCTCGACGCGGAGACGTTCGAGAACTACGAGGTGCAGGTCTCCTCGCCGCCGGAAGGGCAGGTCGGTGACTACACCATGCTCTCGGGCGCGCCGGCGCTGCCCGGTGCGGCGATCATCCAGATGGTCCAGGTCGCCGAGGCGGCCGGGATCGGCGACGTCGACCCCGACTCCGCCGACTTCGTCGACCTGCAGTCGCAGGCCTGGCAGGTCGCGGACGCCTCGGTGCAGGAGTACTTCGGCGACCCCGACTTCGTCGACGTCCCGGTCGAGGAGCTCACCGACGCCGACAGCAACGCCGACATCGCCGCCGCCCTGGCGGGCGGTGCGTCGGCCTCGGCCGCCTCGGCGCTGGAGGACCCCTACCTGGGGGCGGCCAACACCACCCACATCTCGGTCGTGGACGCCGACGGCACGGCCGTGTCGATGACGAACACGATCACGAACTACTGGGGAAGCGGGCGATACGTCGCCGGCTTCTTCCTCAACGACCAGCTCGAGCGGTTCTGGGACATCGGTGTCGCCGACGCCAACCTGCCCCAGCCGGGCCGGCGCTCGGTGACGTGGAGCTCCCCGTCGATGGTGCTCGACGCGCAGCGACGACCCGTGCTGGTCATCGGCACCCCCGGCGGGCGGCACATCCCCAACACCACGGCGAGCGTCATCACGCGGTGGGCCCTGCACGACCAAGACCTGGCCGAGGCCATCCCCGGCGAGCGGTTCCTGCTCACCGGCGGGGTCCTGTGGCTGGAGTCCGCGACCCTGGCAGAAGACCTCGCCGCCCTCGGCTACGACGCCCGCGCCGTCGACCCCGCCATCCTCGCCAACTTCGGCTCGGTCCAGGCGCTCGACGTGGACTGGAAGAACCGGGAGGTCACCTCCTTCGCCGACGAACGGCGCTCCGCCGGCTACAGCGTGGCCACCGAGGAGGACCCGGCCCCCCAGACCGGCCCGTGACCCAGGCCACCACACTGGTCACCGCGCGACTCGAGGCAGCGACGTCGACTGTGCCGCAGGCAGCGACGTCTCGGCCGTGACGGCGACCACCGCGCTCTCCTGAACGGCGGCGGGGGCCGCGAGCGTGACACCGCCGGGGGCCGTCGATGCTGACGACCGTCCGCAACGTCTCGACGTCGGTCGCCGAGAGGTCCGCCCGGAAGGGGAACGCCACATACCCATTGGCCAGGGAGTGGCCCACGTCGGCCATCGGAGCCGTCTCACCGGGATCGAAGAACTGCTTCTGCGCGTGGCCACCGCCGCCGGGGACGGCGGTCGTCATCGGGCCTTCCGCGCAGCCTGCCGCGGCATCGGCCACGAAGCGCGTGCCAGGACCTCCTCCTCGGGGGTGAGGCCGCGGTAGAGGACGGTGGCAACCGCCACAACGCTGCCGCCGGAGAGAGCCGTGTCCACCAGAGCAGCCCGCGAGTCCCGTCTGGCCAAGGTCGGGGCGTGTCACGGGACGGAGCACCGGCGGCGATGCCGCCGTCTCGCCGTCATCACCGTGAGCCTGATCGCGGTGGCGGCCGTGGTGGCTGGGATGCTGCTGACCTCGCGCCCCGCCTCACGGGCCCTGGCCCGGAAAGCACCGGACTTCACGTTGAGCGACACCGACGGTCAGGTGGTCAGGCTGGAGCAGTTCCGTGGCATCAACGTGCTCCTCTCCTTCAACGCGGGAGCCGGGTGCCAGCCCTGCCTGGTGCAGTTGGCGCAGATCGAGAAGAACGCCCGTTCGAGGACCGGGAAATCACCTTCCTGCCCATCCGTCATCAACGACAGTGGGGGCCAGCATCGCTCGTTCGGGGAGTACCCCTCCATGTGGCTCTCAGTCTCTGACCTGCTCGCGCAGGTCAACGAGCACCGGTCCACCTGATGCTGGTGTGGCCCGCACACCCGCAGGGCCAGGGATCGAAGACCCACGGGTATGCGGTGCGTGCCGCACCCGCCGCGGTCAGTTGATGCGGCCGTACCAGACGTTGCTCGAGAGCAGGGGGCCGTAGCGCACGTCGGTGCTGGGGTTGAGCGCCTCGTAGGTCATCCCGCCGCCGGCGTAGATGCCGACGTGGTACCAGTCGTTGTAGAACACGAGATCGCCGGGCTGGGGGTCGGAGACGGGGGTGACCGCGCCCTTCTGGCCGGCGACTGCGCGGGGGATGTCGATGCCGGCCTGCTGGAAGACGTACCAGGTGTAGGCAGAGCAGTCGAACGACTGGGGCGGGGTCCCGTAGAGCACGTACGGGTAGCCCACGTAGGCAGCCGCGACGTCGAGCAGGGATCCTGCAGAACGGGCCGCCGGAGCCTGCACCGTGGTGGTCGGATGCACCGCCTGAGCCTGGGACTGGGGCTGAACGGGTGCAGACGTCTGCGCGGGGACCGGCAGTGCCGGTGCCCGGGGCGGTTGCTGCGCGGCTGCCTGGGCCGGGTGCTCGTCGTCGGCGGCCGGCGGTGCCGTGGGCTGGGACGGGGTCGCAGGAGCCTGGAGCGTGGCTGCGGTGAAGAACGACTCCTGCAGGAGGGTCGTGGGTGCCCGGGGCGGAGCGGGCCAGGCTGCGGTCGGCCGCTGTCTGCTCCCTCATCTCGGCCAGGGACCCGCCGCGCAGCCCGGCGACGTCGCGGGCGGCCGGGGCCGGTGAGGGCAGCGCCGGGCGCGGCCTGCCACTGCTGGGCGGGTCCTCGGAGGCCGAGGAGACGCCCACCGTCGCGGCGGAGGAGGCGACGAGGCCGCCGACGATCATGGCGGAGATGCGGGCCTGGCCGGACTCGTGGTGGGCGCGGTGCTTGCCGGGTGACTTCATGTGACCTCTGGGGTCGCTGGGCACGACCCGCGTCTGGGGGGCTGGGACGGTGGGCAGGTAGCCCGTTGCGCACCCCGCACCGTCGGGCCTGAGGGCGCCGGTGCGGGGGCAGCGCGTCCCACGCTGCGTGCTCGAGGTGGTGGGCAGGGTCAGGTCTTGTGGAGGTTTGATGGAGACACGGGCTCATCGGACCGTGCATGCCCCTCACGCCCGTTCCCGTGCTGCGGCGAGGGGAGGGCGATGCGGAAGGTGGCGCCGGTGCCGGCGCCGTCGCTGGTGGCGTCGATGGTCCCGCCGTGGGCGTCGACGATGGCCTTGCTGATGGTCAGCCCGATCCCGGAGCCGGAACGGTCACGGCTGCGCGCGCTGTCGCCGCGGTAGAAGCGTTCGAAGACGTGGGGCAGCTGGTTCGCGGCGATGCCCTCGCCGTCGTCCCGGACCTGCAGGACCACCTCGGCTCCGTCCCGGTGTGCGCTCAGCGTCACCGTGCCGCCGGGGCCGGTGTGGCGCAGCGCGTTGCTGAGCACGTTCGTCAGGACCTGTCCGACCCGGGTCCTGTCGGCGTCGACGAGAAGGTCCGGCGCGGGGTCGACATCGACGCGCAGGTCAACGCCCCCGCCCCGGTAGGGGTCGCGCACGCTGTCGGCGGCGGCGCGCAGCAGGTCGGCGGCCAGGACCGGGGCGCGGGTCAGCGCCAGCCGCCCTTCCTCTGCCCTGGACACCTCGTCGAGGTCGTCGGCGAGCCTGGCCAGCCGCTCGGTCTGCTCCACCAGCACCGTCCGAGCCTCGGGGGTGAGGGTGATGACGCCGTCGGTGAGTCCCTCGTGGTAGGCGGCCAGGGTCGCGATGGGTGTGCGGAGCTCGTGCGCCAGGTCCGACAGCAGCCTCCGGCGGGTGTCCTCGACGCCTTCGAGGCGGGAGGCCATCACGTTGAACGAGGTGGCCAGGGTGTCCAGCTCGGTGCCCGACCCGACGTCGGGGACCCTGGTGGCGTAGTGGCCGCGGGCCAGCTCGCGGGCTGCGTCGGTGACAAGTCCGAGCGGACGTCGCAGCAGGCGTGCCAGGAACCAGGACACGGCGCCGGCGGCAAGCAGGGAGATGACCAGGCCCAGGCTCAGGGAGATGAATGAGGCGTCGCGGTAGGCCAGCTCGATGTGGGCGAGCTCGGGGGAGTCCTCAGGGTGCCCGGTCTGCAGCAGGTGCTCGTGGAAGATCGGTGGGCCGACCAGGGCCGCGACCAGACCCACGGTCAGCGCTCCGGCGAGCAGGACCACCGCCTGCCCGGCCAGCAGTCGTGTCGCCAGTGCGTGCCGCCTCATGGGCCGTCGGGGCGTCATCCGGGCCCCATGCGGTAGCCCACCCCGCGGACGGTGGTGATGTAACGCGCGGTATCTGGGTCGTCGCCGAGCTTGCGGCGAAGGTGGGCGATGTGGCTGTCCACGAGGTGCTCATCACCGACCCATCCGCCGCCCCAGACCTCCTCGATGAGCCGGCCGCGGGAGAAGGCGGTCCGGGGCCGGGAGGCGAGGGTGATGAGCAGGTCGCGCTCGGTCGGGGTCAGGTCGACCCGCTGCCCGCGAAGGTGGACCTCGAACCCGGCGGAGTCGACACGGAGGTCGCCGAAGACCCACGCCGGTTCCTGCTGGTAGGCGCGGGCGGCCGTACCCGTCCTCGGTCGGCGGAGCACTGCCTGGACGCGGGCGACGAGCTCGCGCACGCTGAACGGCTTGGTGACGTAGTCGTCGGCGCCGACAGAGAGCCCGATCAGGCGGTCGACCTCGTCGGTGCGGGCGGTGACGACGATGATGTAGCAGTCGGAGAAGGTGCGGATCGTGCGGCACACCTCCACACCGTCCAGGCCCGGTAGCCCCAGGTCCAGGACGACGACGTCCGGTGCCTTCTCGCGGACCGACTCGACAGCGGCCGGACCGGTGTGGACGACGGTCGTCTCGTAGCCGGCCCGGGACAGGTAGGCGGCCACCATCCCGGCCAGGGCGCGTTCGTCCTCGACGACCAGGACCCGCGCTGCTGGTTCGGTGGAAGGTGCTGGCGACATGCGTCCCATCGTCGCTCACCAGTGACGTCCCGACGCCCCTGCCCTGGCCCGTGGCGACATCTCCACCGAATCTCCATCGATCTCGTGGGCCACCCCGACCTACGCACCCGAGGATGAGGACCATCGGCGCGGGGTGCGTTCAGGAAATGAGGTCCGGTCATGTGGTTCGGAACCGTGGGTTGGGCGATCTGGCTGCTCATGGGCCTGGGGACCGCGGGCCTGTGGGCACTGGTCTTCCTCCTGGTCCGAGAGCTCCTGCCCGGGCCGGCCACACCGTCACGACGGACTCAGGAAATGGACAGGGGGGATGGCTGATCCACGACCGAAGTTGTCGCGCAGTCACACCACCGCGACACGAGGAGAGTGCTCCATGAACAACGGGACGCCACGACCCGAGGCACCCGACCGCCGTCGTCCCCACCCAGCAGCCACAGACCCTGCCGGTCCCAGGCGCCCTGTCGGCGGACCAGCCCCCACGCGCGCACTCGCGCCACGGTCAGGACGGCATCCAAGCACGTTCTCCGATTACCCCAGGTCGTCGTGATGGCCTGGGGGAGGTCAGGGGGTGATCTCGGGGATGGGCCGCTGCTCGGCCTCCTCCTGGGTGATCACGGCACCGTTCTGCTCGATGTCGTCCACGAGCCACTTCATCTCGGCGATCTCCTTGCGCTGGGCCTCGATGATGTCGTCGGCCAGCTCGCGCACCCGCACGTCGTCGATGTCGGCCCGCTCGCTGGTCAGGATGGCGATCGAGTGGTGGGGGATCATCCCGTTCATGTACGCCTGGTCGTCGACGAGGGTCTGGGAACGGGAGAGCCACAGCGAGGTCAGGCCCAGCACGACGGCGCCGGCGACGATGGCGAGGTTGATCGTGACGTTCTTGTACATCATTCCCCACATGAAGCCGAGCATGATGATGGCCATGGCCGACCCCATGAGGAGGGCCATGTAGACCCGTTCCTCACTGAAGGTCATGTGCGCCCAGGTCCAGGCGTTGGTGTAGGTCAGCAGGAACATCGTCACGATCGAGGTGGTGATCATCGCGGCGAAAGTCAGGTACATCTTCCGCTCGTGCTTCTTCTGCTGGTCCTGCTCGGACTGCTCGTGCGAGGTCGACATCGGGGTTTCCTTCCAGCTCGGGACTGCGGAGGGTGTGCGGTCAGGCTAGGGGCCTAGTGGTCCGGCTCGGCGAGGCGGCTGCGTCGTTCCTGGTAGTCCTGCTCGTCGATCTCGCCTCGGGCGTAGCGCTCGTCGAGGATCCGCCGCGCCGCAGTCGGTCCGCCGGGCCCGTCGGTCGGCTGCGACGGTGGCGGGACGGGGGGGCCGCTCGTTCGGTTCTGGTTGCCGCCGGAGCGGACCAGGAGTGCGACGACCACCACGGTGGCCAGGATGATAAGGGGCCACACGAGCCACATCCAGCCCATGTCCATGCCCCATCCGTTCCCGTACATGATTCTTCTCCTTCGGGTGGTGGGCGGGTCGTGCGTGGAGGTGCCGCTGTCATCCGGCCAGGATCGTGCCCATCATGCCCAGGTCCTCGTGGTCGAGGATGTGGCCCGGTAGACGGTTCTGCCGCCGGAGTCGGCGAACCTGATCCCGGACGGTGACCGAGCCCCCGGCGAGGACGTTGACGCCGTCGAGCCACACCGGGTCGTCCCGCCGTTCCCCCGGCTGCCTCGATGAGCTGCATCGGCCACACGTGCAGGTGGAGCAGGTGGTCCAACAGGCCGTCGAACGTGAAGTCCATCGCAGCCCCTGTAGCCCATCGTCCGGGCCTGCCGCCCGGCGACCTCGTGCGTGCCGAGCCGGGGCCTGCAGGGTCACCTGCAGCTGCCCGGCGCTGCTGCCCAGCACCTCGGGCTCGACGAGCTCGTCCCCACCGGACCCGCCGACGTCGGTGACGGACAGCTCGCGCCGCAGGCCGGTCCCGCCAACCAGGGTGCCGGCCCAGGCCGCCCATCGTCAGGGCGGTACGAAGGCTGATCGGCCTCACGTCCCCTCCGCCGGCCGGGCCAGCACCGCGCGGCGGTCCTCGTAGTCCTCGGTCGAGCTGAACGGTCCACAACCAGGTCATGACCTCACGCTCCTCCGGCGCGGGACCTCCCCGCACGCCGGGGAGAGCCGGGTCACAGATCCTCCAGCAGCTGCTCCATACGCTCGATCTCCGCCTCCTGGTCCTGCACGACCTGCTCAGCCAGCTCCTGCGCCCCTGGGTCCTGGCCGTCGGCGAGGGCCGCCTGCGCCATCGTCACGGCTCCTCGGTGGTGCTCGATCATCAGCTCCAGGAACCGGTGGTCGAACTGCGCGCCGGACACCGAGCCCAGGTCGGCCATCGCCTCCTCCTGGGACATGCCCTCCATCTCCATCGCCGAGCCCATGTCGCCGTGGTCCATGCCCTCCATGCCTTCCAGGTCACCCTCGGGACCGGCCGGCTCGCCCCACTCCTGGAGCCAGGACTTCATGCGCTCGATCTCGGGGCCCTGGGCTGCCTCGATCTGGTCGGCAAGGTCCCGCACCTCGGGGGTCACGGCGTTCTCCTGGGCCAGCAGGGACATCTCGACCGCGCCCTCGTGGTGGACGATCATCTGCTGCGCGAACTGGGTGTCCATGACGTTGTGCGTGGTCTGTGCCGCCGTTGCGGGTGACGCAGGGCTGTCGCCCGTGCCCGTGTCGGCGCTGCAGGCACCGAGCCCCGCAACCGCGGTGAGGGTAGCGGTCAGGACGGCTCGTGCAGACAAAGAGGTCACGGGAGCAACCCTGGCTCGTCCACCTGCCGACGACCCCCCGATCGTATGGAGATTCGATGGAGATCGGAGACGAGAGGTCACTGGACGCCAGTGCTTCGCGGGTCGCCGTTGGTTCAAGCCGGAGCGTCCGTCAATTCTCCATCAAAGCATCGGGATTGAGATGGGTAGATCGCGCACAGTGAGGGTGGTCGGTCTGCCACCGGGGTGGGCCTCGACCCGCAGGAGAATCGCCATGGCAGACGACGCCAGCGTGGTGACGGATACGGCACTCGACGACTGGGACGGCATACCCTGCACGGCGCAGGACCGTCTGGGCGACGGCGGTTCCATTGGTTGACGATCGTTGCCGCCACGCCTGCGCCACCTTCATGCTGGGCGGGGACAACGAGCGTTCGGACGCCGGGCTGGAGACCACCGCCGTCGCGACCGCGGCCGTCCCGTCAGCAGTTGTCCCCGGATGCGGGCATGGTGACCGGGTCGGTGTGGGTGGCCAACGAGAACGGCCGGAGCCTGAGCGTGATCGACGCGGCGACGAACACGGTGGTCACGACGGTGCGGGGCGTAGGCGTACCGCGCAACGTGCAGGTCTCACCCGACGGCGCGAGCGTCTGGGCGGTGAGCGGCCACGACTCTGTCGCGGTGGGGCTCGGCGCGGGGACGCCGGAGCTGACCAGCACGGTGCCCACCGGGAGCATGCCCACCCACGTGGTGGTTAGCCCGGACGGACGCCCGGCCGACACTTCTGACTGGAGGGACGACACCGTGACCGTCATCGACGCGGCCTCCGGCGCGGTGGAGGCCCCATCGCGGTGCAGGAAGGGCCGCAAGGGCAGCGTCCGAGCCCGGTCGGCCGGGTGGGAATTCGTGGCGAACGTGGCGGGCAGCACCCTCAGCGTCATCGACACCAGCACCAACAGGAGGTCGGTGACATCGAGGTCGGACAGGCGCCGGCGCAGGTCGCGTTCTCGCCCGACGGCCGGTTCGTCCTCGCCTCGATCAGCGCCCAGGACGAGGTGGTCAAGGTCGACATGTCCAACCGCGAGGTCGTGGGCAGGGTCGCAGTCGGGGACGGACCGATCCGGACCTACGTGGGTCCGGACGACCGCTGCGTCCTGGCCGCGAACCAGGGCAGCGACGACTCACCCGGCACCACGGTGTCGGTCGTCGACACAGTCACATTCACGGTGACCCGCACGGTCACGACGGGTAACGGTGCCCACGGGATGGTGGTCGACCCTCCGGACACCACGCCTACATCACCCACCGCTACGAGGACGAGGTCGCCGTCCGTGGCCTGACCTCGAGGTCGTCGCGCCCCGGTCGGGGACACCCCCAACGGCATGAGCTTCTCCACCGCACCGGTCCGCCGCAGGCAGCGGTCACGATCGACGTCCCGCAGGTCGGGGTGAGACCGACAAGGAATCCGACAGCCATGACGACCACGGCGACCACGGCGACCACGAGATGTACCCGGCCATCACGTTGGTGACAGTCGGCTGGTCGGAGGGTGATGCCGTGCTCGGCGAAGTGGACGGCGGCCCGGGTCAGGAAACCGGCGCAGGTCTGGGCCTTATCGTCGTCGTGGATCTTGCTGTAGGCCAGGCGGGAGTGGTCATCGACCATCGAGTGCACGTAGTCATAGCCGATCTTGACCTTCTTGTCCCGCTGGTGCCCAGACGCGGCGCTGCCGTGGGCGCGCCACCCGCCGCCGTCGGGGATCTTGCCGAGCTTCTTGACGTCCACGTGGACCGGCTCCCCGGGCCGCTCCCGCTCGTACCGCACGGCGGTGGACCTGGAGGAGCGGATGACCTCCCCGGTCATCGGGTCCAGGCACCGTAGGTAGGCCACGCCCGCACGGCGCAGCACCCGCGAGACCGTGCGCGGCGCCAGGCCCTGCTCGCCGTAGCGGGCCAACCAGCGGTGCGCGCACTGGCGCGAGATGCCCATCGCCTTGGCGGCGTGCGCGACGGCCCACCCCTGCTCGCGCACCCGTTGTACGGCAGCTGGCGACCGTGGACGGTCAGCCGGGCATCAGCGTTGGGGGCATAGACCTCCGGGCGTGGGGTATGACTCTTGACAAGCCACACCCCACCCGGAGGTCCTCCTCACGTCAACACCCCACTGTCATCTGGCTGGGGACATCTAGCCTGCGGCTTCTCACGCGGCCATCAAGGAGCACCTGTTCTCCGTCACTGCGCGCACCACCCACGCGCGTGAGCATCTCGGAGCTGGGTGCTGTCGTCCTGCTCGGATCCGATAAGCGAGTGCAGGCCGTGGCGACAGATGACCTGCCCGTCGCCTGCGCCCAGGATCGTTTCTGCAGGGCGTCGACGATCCGGCCATCGCCGGCGAAGGTGGCGAACCGGCGCTCAGGGTGCAGGGGGCGGCGGCGCCCGGGCAGAGACAGCACCATCATTTCGCAGCGCAACGGCGGCTGGTCACCGGTGGCGTCGGCGGCGAAGCGGGTGATCGGACCATCGTGGGCTCGCCATGGGCGATCAGGTCGACAGGGCCGTTGCTCTCCCCGAACTCGGCCAACCTGTGCAGCGTGGGCGGAGCAGAAGACGTCCCCGTCGAAGGTCAGTGCCACACCGGCGGTGCCCGGCAGGGAGAGGTTCGGCATCAGGGTGGTCGTGCTACTCCATACGGTTGTGGCCGCGTCGTAGGATGCTGCCCATGACGCGCGAGAAAGAGGTGCTCCTGGAGCACCTCGAGGCCGAACGTAGGCACGTGCTGGCTGCGGTGCAGGGCCTGAGCGAGCAGGACATGACCAGCGTCGCTGCTCCCTCGGGCTGGTCTGTCGCGCAGCTGGTGAACCACCTCACCTACGACGACGAGATCTTCTGGGCAGGTGCGGTCCTGGGCGGTGACCCCGAATGCATCGCCCTGATCCAGGACGGTTGGAAGGCACCTGTGACATCTGGGGCCGATGCGCTGGCCGGGTACCGGCAGTGGTCGCGGCGCAGTGACGCCGTGCTCGCGCACACGAAGTTGGACACCCCGCCGCGATGGTGGCCCCCCGCGGAGGTCTTCCCATTCCCAGCGTTTGTGGACGCACGCAGCTGCGTACTCAGGCTGCTGGTCGAGACGGCCACCCACGCCGGTCACCTCGACATCGTTCGGGAACGAATCGACGGTCGCCAACACCTCGTCGTCTCCTAGCGAACAGGGCAACCGCCCGCTCCGCTGTCTGCGGCTACGTGTCTTATTGACGTCAGGATCGGGCCCGGCCGGGCTCGGTCTGAGGTGACCGGGGTTGCCGCTCTCCGTGCGGCTGCCCACGCTTCTGGTGTGAGGCTCACATTTGGCCTGCGCTGCCCCGGTCACCGCCAGGGCCGGGAGAGGCTCGAGAGTGGTATGCCCAGCCGTACGTAGCGGTGCCCTCCCGGCTCGACACCACCTGTTGGCACGAGCAAGGGAGCAGAGCAATGGACATCGAGGTTGCGCGGGTCGTGATCGGGATGGACCCGCACAAGCGCAGCGTGACGATCGAGGTGATGACCGCGGATGGGTCTGGGCGGTCGAGGGCTGCGCCGGGATCGGCAAGCACGTCGCCGACCGGCTGGTCGCCGACGGTGAGTTCGTGGTCGACGTGCCGGCGAAGATGTCCGCGCGGGTGCGGGTCTTCGCCACCGGGGCAGGGCCGCAAGACCGACGCGACCGATGCCCACTCCATCGCCCTGGTCGGGGTGCGTTTGTCCGGGCTGCGTCCGGTCGTGGCCGACGAGCAGCTGGAGGTGCTGCGGATGTGCGTGGACCGGCGTGCCTCGCTGGGTCGTGAGCACACCCGCAAGGTGTCCCGGCTGCACAAGCTCCTGCTCGAGCTCATCCCTGGCGGGGCCAAGCGGTCGCTGTCCGCGGCCCAGGCCAAGGGGCTCCTGCGCAAGGTCCGTCCGAGCACCGCTGCGGGCAAGGTCCGCAAGGCCCACGCCGCCGAGCTCGTGGCCGACCTGGCCACGATCTACGGGCGCAGCCAGGCCGCGGACAAGGAGCTGAAGGCGCTGGTCAAGGCGACCGGCACCACCCTGCTGGACCTGCAGCGCATCGGCCCGTCCGGTGCCGCCCGGCTGCTCGCCGAGGTCGGCGACGTCACCCGGTTCCCCGACCGCAACCACTTCGCCTCCTGGAACGGCAGCGCCCCGATCGACGCCTCCTCCGGGGACCACACCCGCCACCGGCTCTCCCGCAAGGGCAACCGACAGATCAACAGGGGGGACCGCTGCACAGGTAGGCGTCACGTCCCACGAGGCGTCGGTCCCAGTTGGCGGGGCGGTTACGACCCGAACTTTGTCCATCGGCCTTCGGAGACCACCTCGACTGTGCCGTCGACGACCTTGATGGCCGTCTGCTCGTCGATGGCGTAGGACGGGATGCCGATGTCGGCGGCCCACTGCTGTGCGTGGGCGAGGGTGTTCGTCGGGAAGGCGTCCAGGTGCGGGAAGATCGAGAAGTCCACCATCCCCAAGGTGCGGTCATCCGGTGCGGACGGCCACTCCACGAAGACGTCCCCGACCCGGGGTGTCATCACCATGCTTCCGGCGCTCACTCCGACCCACACCGTGCCGGGCAGGGACGGCAGCAGGTCGGCCAGGCCGGACTGCTGCATCCAATGGCACAGGTACGTCGCGTCCCCGCCGTCGACCAGGAGGACGTCTGCCTCCCGGACCCAGGGGACCCATCGCTCTGCGCCGATGGTGGGCAACGCGGTGAGCTCGAGGACGCCCAGCGACGCCCAGCCCAGGCCGGAGAGGTGCTGCCACCCGTCCTCGGCGGCCAGAAGGCCGCGCACAGACGTCGGACCACACAGCGGGTGACCCCACTGTGCTGTCGGTACGACAAGCGCATGACACTCGGCGACCGGCTTGCCGAGAAGCTGGACGAGAGCCGTGTGAATGCTGGGGTTCGTGACGCCGCCCGACGTCAGCAGCAGCTTCAAGGCGCCTCCGCGGTTCTTGTGAGGAAGGTAGATGCACCTGATGACCCGGGCTCCACACTGGAAGTCATCGTAGGCGCCGCGACTTTCTCCTAAGCCTCGTCTGACACGCCGAAGATCAGTGCCCTCCAGGCGGCAGAGGAGTGCGTAGCCAGCAACGCCGCTTGCCCCATGGGTTGCCGCAGGTGAATCGGGAGCTGTGGAACGACGAGGCCGCGAACTTCGATGACGAGCCGGACCACGGACTGGGCGACCCTGGTGTGCGAGCGGCGTGGCGTGAGGCTCCTGCTCGATGTGCTTCCGTCGGCGCCGGCTCGGGTCGCCGAGCTGGGTTGTGGCACCGGCACGCTCACTCGGTTGCTCACCGACGCGGGTTACGGCGTCGGTGGGTTCGACTTCTCGCCGGAGATGATTCGCCGTGCCCGCGTCAAGGTTCCCGAGGCTCAGTTCGTGGTCGGAGACGCGGCCAGCCCTGCACTCGACCCCCGGTGACGACGTCGTCCTGTGCCGACACCTGCTGTGGGCTCTGCCGGACCGCCTCAGGCGATCGCGCGATGGGCCGACCTCCGGGGCCCGCGTGGAACCGTGGTCCTCGTCGACGGAAACTGGTCCGCCGGTGCGGGTGTGACTACCGCCGAGTGTGAGCGCATCGTGCGCACGGTCCGTGACGACGTGAGGGTTCGACCACTTCCCGACCCCGTCTACTGGGGCCAAGGCGATCGACGAAGAGCGGTTCTTCCCCCACGCCGGTGCCGGCCTCGGGGTGGGGCAGCTGGCCACCGGCCCCGGCCCACTCGGAGGATGAACGGCATGCACCCCAACCTGCTCCGGCTGGACCGCCTCGCCGCGCACCTGGCCACGGACCCGCACGTGCAGGCGGTCCTCGGCCTGGGCTCGGCCGGCGCCGAGACGCACCGGTTCGACGACCACTCCGACATCGACTTCTTCCTCATCATCGACACCCCCGACAGCAAGCACCGGTACCTGCAGGACACCAGCTGGCTCCAGGGCTTCGGTGGCAACGTCGCGTACAGCTTGGTCAACGACCCGAACGGGAGGAAGGCACTGCTGGCGGACGGGCTGTTCCTGGAGTACGCGATCTTCACCCCGGACCAGGTCGCGGCCCTGCCGTTCACCGGGGCCCGGGTGGTCTGGTCACGTGGATGCTACGACCCGCTCGCCCTCGGCGCGGCGGTGCCGGCCGCCACCGCGATCGACACCGTCGGCTTCCACCTCAACGAGCCCCTGACCAACCTCTACGTCGGTCTGCACCGCGAGCTGCGGGGTGAGCACCTGGCCGCCATGCGGTTCATCCAGGTCTACGCCGTCGACCGCGTCCTGGCGCTGGTGCGGCTCGACCCCGCCACGACGCTGGACCACCCGGACCACTTCGAGGCGACCCGCCGCATCGAGCGAGCACGACTACCCCGCGGCCTACCGCTGCACCGGATGGTCCCGGGCTACACCGGCAACCTCGACGCCGCACGAGCAGTGCTGGCATGGCTCACCGCTCACCACGACACCGACCCCGCCATCGTCGCAGCGATCCGCGAACTGACCACGACGCTCGACACCCAGAACAAGACCGACAGCGCATAGATGCCACCTCGGCAGAACCGGACGTGTGGTAGTCCTCGTCGCGTGGTTTCAGTTCCTAGGCGTCGACGACGCCTCCGCTGTGGACCGGACGGACCTCGTGCTGCGTCGAGCTGCGACCGGGCTTCCTGGCGCTGGGCTACTGCGGGGTCCCGTCGTCCTGGGCATGAACGACGCGGCGCTGGCAGCTTCCCGACCGGCTCCGGCGGCGCCTCTGTCGACCATATTGTTCGTCACCGTCTTCGCCGGTTCCTTCTTCATGCTCGTGCCGATGTTTCGGGTACTTCCTGGGGTGGCTTGCCGCTGAACGAGCTCGCGCCGGGGCCACGCTGCTCAACATCTCTGCCCGAGACGATCGCCGGCCGACCTAAGACCAGCCCCGGCATGATCGCCGACCGGCACGAGCAATGCAGCGTCGTCTTCGCCGACCTCGTGGGGTTCACGGCCCACTCCAAGGGCAAGGACTCCGCCCGCATCGTCGGAGAGCTGAACACGATCTTCTCCCGCTTCGACGCTTTCCCTCAAGCACCGGGCGGAGAAGATCAAGCGATCGCCGACGGCTACCTGGCCGCCTGGGGGCTGCCCGACCCCGATCCCGACCATGTCGCGCATGCCTGCGACCTGGCGTTGGCGATGGTGGCGGCGATGCCTTCGCTTGATGCTGAGCTCGGCACGCCTTTTCAGCTGCGGGTGGGGTGGAACACCGGCAGCACAGTGGCTGGCATCGTGGGCTCCTCGAAGTTCGAGCCGCTGGGCGCAAAGGACCTCAAGGGTGAGGGGATAGGAATGACGGACATGTACGCGGTGGTGAGCCCTGCATCAGGTCGCTCGCCATGAAAGGAATTGCGCAAGAGGCATCCCGGCTCGCCTCGCTGCTCCCTCGGGCGCCCCTTGGCCACACCTTCGAGGCAACCTCGATGGGGCATTTCCGGACGTTCACCGACACCGGCAGTGGATCCAAGGGAACGAGGCGGGCTCGTCCGGCGTCCGACCTCCATGATGGTGACCAACGTTGGCGCAGCCTTGTCCGCGGGCGCGGCCGCGCTGGTGCTGTGGAGTTGTGGTGACCTGTCTCCGGCTGCAACCACAGCTACCCCTGGCGGGCACGGAGCGGTTGTGCAGGTCTATGAGGACGTCGCGTTCTACCCGGCCTGCGGCAACGAGGTGCTCGACCTGAACGGCACCACCTGGTACCAGCTCCTCCCGGACGAGCAGGACATCCTGGACCAGGGCCGCGACCCGGAAAGCTCAGTGGGCCCGGCCTCGCCCGAACGGTTCACGAGCGTGGGTAGTTCTGCGATCCCTGCCGAGGTGCCGATGATGACCCTGAGGGGTGGGATCCACGTTCCGATGGTCGTTGCACCAGGACCCGGCGACGACACAGGAGAGGTCACCGTCTTTACCGACGGGCTTGCGCTGTTCGAGTCCGACAGCGGAGACCTGACCACGTGGCTCACCACGGAGGAACGCACCTACACCTGGGCCTGCTGACACACGCAGACTCGACACCGGGGTACCGCATCACGGGACACATGGGACGCAGAGCGGCAAGACAAGGCGTTTGTCATCCCCTTGGTGCGTCTCGACGTAAGGACGACCGAGAGCCATGACCACCGCGATGACGACGGCTATCGTCACGATTCGCAGGAGGTGTGACCCCGTCAGATCCTGAACGATCGCCCCGACGATCGAGGCAGACCCAGCGGCTGCGGAGCCGAAGAGCACGACCCTCCAGCTGCTCGTGCGGTTGTCTTCTGACACCCCAGCACTTTCCCTCGACACGGGTCTCACCCTGCCATGCCGAACGGGAGGCCATCACTGTCGGCGGCACAAGAGGTCGTTCTGGTCGCGGAGGTTCGCCGGCGGCCCTGTTGAGCAGGTGGCCCCCGCAGTGGGCGCGGCGCTTGGGTCAGCCGGTGTGCCTAGGACCCTGCTGAACAATCAGCGCGTCGCGCGGGCTTGATCGGGGCACGGTTGCGATCCTTGTTTCATGCAGGGTGAGGCTGATCGGCAGCGGGAGCTGTTGGACGTGGAGGCGTTGGCGGGGCATCTGTTGGTGCCGGGGAGCGTGTTCGCGTTCCTGGCGCAGCATCGGCTGGAGCTGTTCCCGCCGAGCATGTTCGTCGACCTGTTCCCCTCGGGTCGGGGTCGGCCCTCGATCCCGCCGGAGGTCATCGCCTCGGTGCTGGTGCTGCAGTCCTTGTACGGGCACTCCGACCGGGAGGCGGTCGATGCGCTCACGTTCGACCTGCGCTGGAAGGCGGCGTGCGGGTACGCGGTCGACGGGGCCGGGTTCCACCCGACGGCGTTGACGGTATGGCGCAAGCGTCTGGCGGCGAGTGAGTCTCCGCAGCGGATCTTCGAGGCGGTGCGGGAGGTCATCACGACCACCGGCGCGCTCACGGGCAGGGCCCGGCGGGCGCTGGACTCCACGGTGCTGGACGACGCGGTCGCCCGGCAGGACACGATCACCCAGCTGATCGCCAGCATCCGCCGGGTCGGCCGCGACGTGCCGGGCGCGACCGCCCTGGTAACGGAGCGCTGCACCCGATTGGCCGCGCTCACCGGGGGCGACTACAGCGCCACCGGCAAGCCGCGGATCGCCTGGGACGACGAGGCCGCCCGGGAGGAGCTGGTCACCGCGCTGGTCGACGACGCCCTGGCGTTGCTGGCCGCGCTCGACGCCGCCCACCACGACGAGCACGGGGCACCGGACGGCCTGGTGCTGCTGTCCGAGGCGGGTGGCAAGCCGGCCGAGGCGGTCACGCTGCTGGCGTTGGTCGCGGGGCAGGACGTCGAACCCGCCGAAGGCTCCGACGGCACCGACGGGCGGTGGCGCATCGCCCGCAAGACCGTCCCGGACCGGATGATCTCCACCGTCGACCCCGACGCCCGGCACGCGCACAAGACCCGCGAACGACGCCAGGACGGGTTCAAGGCCCATGTCGTCGTCGAGCCCGACACCGGCCTGATGACGATGGTCAAGCTGACCCGGACCAACGGGACCGACAACTCCGACGCGAGCGTGGGTGCCGACCTGGTCACCACCGACCCCACCATCACCGGCACGCCCAACGCGCCGGTGCAGGTGCTCGGCGACTCCGCCTACGCCTCCGGTCCCATGCTCGCCACGCTCGATGCCCAGAAGTGGACACCGGTCCTCAAGCCCTGGCCGCTGCGGCCCGCGGTGGAGGACGGGTTCACCCTGGACGACTTCACCCACGACCCAGCCGCGGGGACGTTGACCTGCCCGGCCGGGACCACCCGCGCGATCAGCCCCAAGGGGAAGGTCACCTTCGGCGCCGCCTGCACACACTGCCCGCTGCGGGCCCGGTGCACCACCGCGGCCCGCGGTCGTAAGGTCACCCTCGGTGAGCACCACCAGCTCCAGCGGCAGCACCGCCAACGCGCCGTCGAGCCCGACTTCCAGGCGATCTACCGGCAGCACCGGCCGATGGTCGAACGCTCGATCGCCTGGCTCACCACAGGAGCACGCCGCGTGCCCTACCGGGGCGTGGCCAAGAACGACGCCTGGCTGCACCACCGAGCCGCCGGCCTGAACCTGCGCCGTCTCCTCAACCTCGGACTGACCCAGCGGCACGGGACCTGGGCCATCGCCTGAGGGTGGGACCCCCACCGGGGCCGCTGGCCCTTGCCACGCCGCCCCGATCGAGCGCAGGATGGCCTCAGGCGGGCGGAACGCCCCGTTTGTCGCACCCACGGGTGCGGACCTCACTGCCGCAAGACGGTCTTGGCGGCGCTCCGCCCGCCCTCTCATACCGAGGCGCCCCCAGATCGCGCCTTGTTCAGCGCCCTCCTAGGGGTCAGCGGTCGCGGCTCTCTCGAGCTGTGCCCCCCGCGCGAGGGGGGTTCGGCGTTAGGGTGAAGTTGGGCTGCGGTTGTCGGCTCAGCCAGGGTCGCCGCCGTCCGGGGAGGCGTGATGGGCGCCAGTACCAGGGTGGGGACCGGTTCGGTGGCAGTGACCGGACACAGTGTGCGAGGGGACAGGGCGGCTGCGACGACGGCTGGGATCCTGTACATCGTCGGGACCGTGGCCGGGGTCCTCAGCGTGGTCGCCACGGCTCCGGTGCGCGGTGCGGCCGATCCGTTTGCTGCCGGCGCGCAGCACTCCGGCGGGGTCGTGTCGGGCGCGCTGCTGGTGCTCGTCATGGGGCTGTCGCTCGCGTTCGTCCCGGTGGTGCTCTTCCCGGTGCTGCGCCGGGTGGACGAGGTCCTGGCGATCGGCTATCTGATCGTGCGGGGAGCGGTCGAGACGGCCTGCTACGTCCTGTCCGCGATCAGCCTGCTGCTGCTCCTGCCACTGGGGGAGGTCATGTCGGCAGGACCGGGCACGGCGTCCACCGGCAGGCGTACGTCTGGGCGCTCTCCTGACCGAGCCTGCCGAGGTCGGCGCCGTGCTCGCGCTCGTGTTCTGCCTGGGTGGCGTGATGTTCTACGTTCTGCTCTTTCGGTCGCGCATCGTGCCCCGCTGGATCGCGGTGTGGGGGCTCGCGGCGATCCCCTTCTAGGTGGTCGCCCACCTGCTCGTGATGTATGCAGTCATCGGCGCCAACTCCACGGCGCTGAACCTGTTGGTCGTTCCCCTGGCCGTGCAGGAGCTGGTGCTAGCCATCTGGATGATCGCCAAGGGCTTCAACCAGGAGCCCCACTTCCCTCCGACGCCGAACGGGTCGTAGAACCATGCAGCCTCACGCGCCGCGCCTGAAGCGGGCAGGCGGTTTCGCCGCGTTGTACGTCGCGGCCGCCTACCTTGCTGCCATCCCCTACTTCGTCTTCCTGGTGGACTACCCCAGCGTCACCGACCCGGCGGACAAGGTCACGCTCCTCGTCGAGCAGCACACGAGCATGTACGTGATGCACCTCATCTCCTTCGAGTTCGTCGCGCTCGCGCTGATCGTGGTCACCCTCGGGGTCTACCAGCACCTCTACGAGCACGCTCCTGCCACCAGCCAGGTGGCCTGCGCTGTCGGGCTGATCCGTGCCGGTCTCCTCCTGGCCAGCGTGATGGTCTTCGACCACGGCATGTCCGTGGTCGTGGACCAGCAGGCCGCGGCTCCCGAGCAGGCGGTGGCTGTGTGGCGGGTGATCGAGCCCGTCGCGGATGCCCTGGGTGGAACCGGCGGCGACGTCCTGGGCGGCGTGTGGCTGCTGCTGGTGAGCTGGGGGGCGCTCCGAGCGAGAACGTTCCCGCGCGCGCTGAACTGGCTCGGCCTCACCGTCGGTACCGCCGCGTTGCTCTCGGCGGTGCCGGGCCTGGGCCTGCTGGAGGTGGGGGCCGGCCTGCTGATGATCGCGTGGTTCCTCTGGTTCGGCGTCGTCACGGCATGGCCCCGATCAACAACGTCCGCGCCGGGTCACTGACTGGTACCGGCACCTGTGACCGGTGGGCGTGATCGCCACCAGCAGTGCGACACGCCTCACCAGGGCCTCTGGAAAGCCGGTCTCGGATGCGGGCAGGCGCTGACGGGGCACGTGCTCGCGCGGCTCGCGTTCATCGGCGGAGTTCGCGACGTCACGACCATCGGCATCTGTGGCCGATCCGAGCGGCCTGAGCCAACATCCGACTCTCGCGGAGTCGCGGTGTCACGCACCCTCAGCGGTCGCGGCGGCGCGCCCAGCGGCTGGGGGAGTGACGCGGGGACGACAACCCGCCATCCTTGCCGGCTGCCGACCCCGATGGGGCGGGCGTGCCGGGTGCTGACCTTGTCTGCGGACGTGTCCAGTTCGTGCCGGGTGAGTGCTCGACCGATCTCGGAATGGGGCGCCGACGAGGTGACCGGGGGGACGGTGTCAGGATCGGGCCGAGGGGTCGAGCCGAAGATGGTCGGTGAGCAAGGAGGTCGGTGGGTCAAACCCGGGGGGTAGGAAGTCTTCCGGGTCCACCCATGTGAGCTGTCGCCACGGCCGCGGACAAGGAGGGAACCCGAAGACAGCTGGACGCCTTGTCCACCTCTGTCAGTTCGGGGACGACCGGCGCTACGACCCCAGGTACCCAGCGGTGGCGTGCCGGCGGGGACGCCCACTTGGTGTGGGGGCCGGGCGGTGGGGGCCGGATCGTCGACTCCGGTCGCTCAGGTCCGGGCGAGCGCGGCGTCGACCGCGGCCAGGGCGTGGATGCGCGTCGTCGGGAAGACGGGTACCTGGGTGCGGGGATCGTCTGGGTCGATGAGCAGCTCGATCTCGGTGCATCCCAGGATCACCCCTTCCGCGCCGTCGGCGACCAGCGCGTCGATGACCTCCAGGTAGCGGTGCCGCGACTTCTCGCGGACCACGCCCAGGCACAGCTCGTCGTAGATGACTCGGTGCACGTCTGCCCGGTCCCGCGCCGTGGGCACAAGGACGTCCAGGCCGTGCTGCGCCAGGCGCGCGGTGTAGAAGTCCTGCTCCATGGTGAACGCGGTGCCCAGCAGGCCCACGCGAGTCAGGCCTGCGTCGCCCACGGTGGCCGCTGTCGCGTCGGCCACGTGCAGCAGCGGGATCCCGACGGCGGCCTGGATTGTGTCGGCCACCTTGTGCATCGTGTTCGTGCAGATGAGCAGCAGTTCGGCCCCACCGGCTTCGAGCAGGGCTGCCTCGGCGGCCAGCAGCTCCCCGGCGGCGCCCCAGTCGCCCGCGACCTGCAACGCCTCGACCTCGGCGAAGTCCACAGAGCCGAGGATGACCCGCGCTGAGTGCAGCCCGCCGAGCCGTGTGGCGACCTCCGTGTTGATCAGGCGGTAGTACTCGGCCGTCGATTCCCAGCTCATCCCGCCCAGCAGCCCGATTCTGCGCATGGGCGCAGGCTATCCGGGCAGCTGTACGTGATGGGGTGGGGCGCCCGGAGGGTCCCTGGCCGGCCCGTGGGACTACCTACACGAGCGACCGTGGCGCTACCGTGAAGCGGCCTCGGAACAGCGCAGCGTCAATCGGTCTGGGCTGTGAGCCCGATGGCTTCAACGCCTTCAACGGCCGCGGCTTCATCGTTGTCTGATGTATCGCCCGTTACCCCTACGGCGCCAACGAGGTTGCCCTCGGTGTCGCGCAGGAGCACACCTCCCGGCACGGGTACCAGAGCACCGCCGACCGCAGAGGTGACGGCGGCGATGAAATGGGGTTGCTGCTCGGCTCGGCCCATCAGCGCCCGCGAGCCCAGCCCCATGGCTATGGCGCCGTGTGCCTTGCCGTGAGCAATGGCAAAACGCCCGTTCGAAGATCCGTCCTCACGTTCGGCTGCCACCACATGGCCCCCAGTGTCGAGGACCACCACCGTGAGCGGCTTGAGTCCACGTGCATGGGCGGCGGCGCGGACTTCAGCGATCAGGCCACGGGCTGCGTCAAGGTCGATGCTCATCGAGATGCTCCTTCGATCTGGGGTCTCCGCGCGGCGTAGCCCGGCACGGAAGAACCCTATAGGTGCTGCTTCTGAACCTGCGCGAACTCTGGGACTTGCCGCCCCCACGGAGTATCCCGCTGGTCCGTTCCTGAATCGTGGTTGATGCGGCTGCACGGCTGCATTGCACCCGTCCTGCCCGCAACGATGTCATCGGCCGATTCTGCCGGCTCACAACCGTCGCTTCAGGCAGGCGGTGTCAGGTGCTGCGACGCTGCTTGGGGCTGGAGCGCGCGATCAGCGACAGAACTGCCTCATACCCCTGGGGGTATACTCTCGAGGGGCGGAAGGAGATCTGATGCACGCTGGACCGCGTCAGCACGGCGTCCTCGTGTTCACCACCCCACCTGCTCCTGGTGCAGCCGCGTCAGGACCTACCCGTGCGAGCAGAAGGTCCCGATCCGGGAGATCGACGGTCGGCCGGTCGTCGGCTTCGGCAGGCCTGCCATCGACCGGCTGCTACGCCTGGCCCGGTGCTGACGTCGCGGCCCGCTCCTTCACCCCAACCCCCACACACCGGCAGGAGAGACACCCCATGAACGAGACGCTCTGGCCCATGGGCTCCCACATGCTCAACGAGGTTTTGGAGGAGAAGAGTGTCACCGTCAGCGGCCTGGTCATCGACCCCGACGACCTCCTCGCGGTCATCGGGCGCGCCTGAGGCACCCGCGTCGGACCCCGCGGCCCAGTCGGGATCCGGCTTTCCTCCGGAGGTGACCCCGGTGCGCACCGACCAGCGACGGCCGTTCTACTGGCATGCCTTCTTCCTCGCCGTCACCACCAGCTTCACCGAGGTGAACACGGTGATGCCCGCGCTCGTCATGGCCGCCGGCGGCACCGTCGTCGCAGTGGGTGCCCTGACCGCGATCATGATCGGGCTGCCTCTCGTCTCGCAGCTGCTGTTCGCCGGGTTCCTGTCGACCCGGGAGCACAAGAAGCCCTTCCTGCTCCTGGGCATCTACCTGCGCGTGCTCGCACTGGCCGGAGCCGCGGTGGGCATCGCCGTGCTCGGCTCCGACCCGCGAGTCATTGCGGTCGTCTTCGTCGCGATGGCCCTCTTCGCTCTGAGCGGCGCCTTCGCGGGCGTCTCCTACACCGAGCTCGTGGGGACCCTGGTGCGGGTCGAGCACCGTCGTGCCTTCTTCGTCCGTCGCCAGGTGATCACGACGATGGGGCTGCTGGTCTCGGCGCTGGCGGTCCGGTTGCTCCTGGGCGCCGCCGACCTCCCGGACGGCTACGTCTTGCTGTTCGCCCTGGCGAGCACCTTCCTGCTGTTCGCCTCGCTCGGGTTCTGGCGGTTGGTCGAGCCGTCCTCGGCCACGCCCGGCGCACCGCGCGGCACCACTCTGGGGGCCCTGCGCCAGGCTCCGCAGCTGCTGCGGGAGGACCAGAACCTGCGGACACTGATCCTCATCGCCAACCTCGGCGCCCTCGGATTCACCTCGATTCCGCTGGTCACCGCACTGGCCCACCGCAGCTACCCGCTGACGGCCGGGACGGTGGGGACCTTCGCGCTCGTCCAGATCGTCGGCATGCTGGTGTTCAGCCCGGTATGGAGCCGGCTGATCGGCCGGGGAGGCTTCCGGCTGGTCCTCCGGGTGGAAATGGGGATCGTCGCCGTGCTGTTCCCACTCGCCCTGCTCCTGGCCGGCACCGCCCCGCTTGGCGTCTACGCTGCGCTCTACCTCCTGACGGGGGCGGTCGTCTCGGCCCACAAGATCGCCATCGACGGGGCCCTGGTGCAGATCTCGCCCGACGCCCGGCGCAGCCTCTACGCCGGCGTCTTCGGGGCAGCCAACCTCGGCGCTGCGCTCCTGCCCCTGATCACCGGCATCCTGGCCGGGACGCTGGGCTTCACCGTCGTCTTCCTGGCGGCCTCGGCCGCCGCCCTGCTCGCGCTCCTGCCCCTGCGCAAACTGTCCTGCGGGGACTGGTTCCGGACCCTCTGACGCCTCGGCGCAGGGAGGCGGCCCCCGTTACTCCGCCCCCGCTGGGTCCGGTCCACGCGGCGAGCGTAGGCCTCTCATTGGTGCTGTCAACGTCGATCGAGTCGATGTGGAGGTCGGTGGGTGCGCGGCGAGCAGACGACCGCGCATGTCGCGGACCGCCTCGGCGCCATGTGCAGAGCGACGACCATGCGATGGCGGTCACCGTGAGGGCGCCGTCGGCTGAGCCCGAGCAGGTAGCGCTCTCGATCAGGGACTGAAGCATTTCTGCGAAGACCGCTTCGTCACGCCCAGGGCCAGTCCGACACTCAGCCACGAGTCCCCGCTCGGAGAGCGTGGGTCGGAGCCGGTCGGCGCAGATGATGCGGTCGGCTTCACCGGCAGGCATCGACAACAGCTCCAACCAGTTGTCTGTAGGAGGAGTGACGCGCGTCAGCATCAGGCTTTCCGATCGGAGGGTCAACCCTCGGTCAACGACGGCGAGCATCCCGCGGGCGCGCTCCCGATATGGCCGGAAGGCGGCGAAGAGACGCGCCTTGCCGGCGGATGGACGCACTTTCCTCCGCACGAGCCGGCTCATGTATCCATGTGGGCGCCACGATCGTCTATGGGGTGTTCGTCTCAGTCACGTCACACCTTGGAGGACAACATGACTCGCAACGTTGGAACCGTGGACAGGGCCATCCGCACCCTCCTGGGGCTGGGTGCTGTCGCGTGGGGGTTCTCGCTCGGAATGGCAAGTGCGGCGGGCATCGTGCTGACCGTCGTGGCAGCGGTGCTGCTGGTGACGGCGGCCGTTGGCTTCTGCCCGCTCTACCGTTTGCTGAGCATCAGCACCGACGGTAGCCGGGACCACGCGGCGAAACCGGTCACCCGGTAGTCCGCAGTCCGCGAGGGCCTACCCTGCCGAGGATGGACGTCAAGGAGTTCGGAGACAGTGTGGTGAGGGAGGTACCGGGGCTGCTTCGCTACGCGCGCTCCCTCACCACAGACCCTGCTCGCGCCGAGGATCTGGTCCAGGAGACCATGGTCAGGGCGCTGGAGCGGGCGGCCGGATTCCGAGGCGAGTCCTCGCTGAGCACCTGGCTGCACCGGATCCTGCACAACGTCGCGGTCGACTCGATGCGGCGCGACCGTGAGGTACCCGCGCAGGACGTCGTCGCCGACGAGGTCGAGCGACGATGGCAGCACGACAGCTACACCGTCGACGCCACCGAGGTAGCTGCCCGTGCGGAGACCCGCGCCGACCTGCTGGAAGCCCTGACCCACCTGCCGTTCGCCTACCGCACCGCAGTCGTGCTGCACGACGCCGAAGGGATGACCATGCGAGAGGTCGCACAAGTGCAGGGAGTGAGCCTGCCCGCGGCAAAGCAACGCCTGCGGCGCGGCCGCATGATGCTGGTTACGGAGCTGGCACGGGGACACGAGCGGCGCAAAGCCCTGAAAGGGGTGCCCTTGCGGTGCTGGGAGGCCCGCAAGCAGATCAGCGAGTACATCGACGGCGATCTCGACGGTCCCTCGGCCCGTCGAGTGGAGACGCACCTGGAGAGATGCCCGACCTGCCCTCCGCTGTACGCCGCTATCGTCGCCACCACCGAGGCACTCCACGACCTGGCAGAACGAGACCCTGACTCGGTGATTCCGCCTCCCCTGGTCCATCGCCTGCAAGACCCGGTCGAACCACGCACTGACGTGCCGCCCCCCGGGCCGTGAGAACCACGTCATCCTTCGCAGCCAAGGCATGCACGTCCTGGCACAGGCCGTCTTCGCCACCCTTGCTGGCCCCCTTCTCCGGCAGCCCGGGAGTGCGTCGCTGACCAGCTCCCCCTCAGGTTTCGGTCCAGCGCCCGTCCCGCCTGGGTGACCCACCGACCGGCCGACCCCCGCGAGACGCCCGGCTGCCTGGACACCGCGACCATCGCCTCGGTCTCCGAGGGCTACTCCTGCTGGTGCTCAAGCACGACACTGCCAGGCCCGAGCCCGCAGACCGGGATCGGCTCCGTCGCCACGTGCTCATCTTCCCGGGCTGAAACAGGAGCGCCATTGCTCCTGGCAGTGAGGGGGGTGAGGTCCCGATAGATGCCGACCAGACGTTCGGCCCCCGCCGAGCTGTCGAACCGTCCGGCGATCGTCGCGGATCTCTGCTGCCACCCCGCGTACTCGCACCGGTCACGCTGCAGGAGGGCAACGGCGGCGGCAAACGTCCCGTCGTCGCATCGGAAGATGTCGTCGCCGAAGGTGTCGTCATACTCCGGTATGTCGCGCGCCACGATCGGCAGGCCCACGCCGGCAGCCTCGAGGATGCACATCGGGTGGTTCTCCTGCTCGGCGGGCAGGCAGAAGACGTCAGCCGCCTGCAGGTACTGCTTGACCTCTGGGTGCGGCACCACGTCGGTGAAGAGCAGGTTGTCCGGTGCCCGCTCCATGAGGCGCCGCATCGAGCCGTACTCCGCCCCCATGTGCTTGAACGGAATTCCTCCCACCCAGATGAACACCATGTCCGGATGCTGACGCGCGAGCAGGTCGAAGACGTCGATCCGCTTGCGCGGCTGGACCTGGCCGACGCCCACGACGACGAACGCGCCCTCGGAGATGTGCAGGTGCCGGCGCGCCGACGCCCGGGCTTCGTGCGTCGTCCGGTAGGCCCGCATGTCGATGGTGTTGTGGAGGACCTCGATCTTGCTCTTCGGGACCTTGAGCTCGTCCTCGAGGACCCGTGCCACCGCGCTCGACACCGCGAGGACCGTGTCGGCCTTGTTGTAGAACCACTGCATGTAGCGCCGTGCGACCGGACGCCAGTACTTCGCCAGTCGGATGGAACCGATCAACGAGTCGGGGATCACGTGCGCCGATACGACCTTCTTCGCCGTCGGGTCGAGGATCTTCCGCCACATGGAAGACCCCATGGTGTGGAGGTGGTAGACGTCGCACTCCACCTTGTCGCGATAGCCACCTCGCACCAGCGTGATGTCATCGCGCCGCTCCAGTGCCGTGGCCAGCTCGATGTATGCCGTGTGCACTCCGTGCCCTTGCACCGAGATGTCGCTCTCGCTCGCCATGTTGACGATCAGGTTGTTGCCGACATGCCCGCCCTTCACGATGCCCACCAGGGGAAGCGGTGCAGGAGGAAGGTGCGGCAGCGCATCTTTGACATCCCCGCCAGGTAGCAGAACGGGTCGTCCGAGGCGACGGGTACGGCGGTGATCAAACCCAGGCAGGTGGCGGCGATGACCAGCGCGTAGACCATCAGGGCCCACGGTCCGACCCCGGTGAGGACGTCCTGGTGCCGCCCGACCGAGGTCAGCACCAGGACGCCCCAGACCACGAGCACGGCCCACCCCAGCCAGCCGACGACGGTAGCGCGACGCGACCAGCGGAAGAAGGTGGTGACCGTCCGTGACCGGGTCGGGGTCGCTCCTCTGCCAACGCCCGTGCCGACGGCGGTGCCAACAACGGTGCCGACGGCGCCGGGACGGGTGATGCGGGCGGTGTCCCGGCCGGCCGCCACGACGATGCTCATGCTGCCCCCACCGCGGTCCCGACGCAGCCGCGGGCACGATCGTAGGTCGCGCAGACGGCGTCCACGAAGGCGGCGCGTCCGAAGCCAGATGCCGTCTGCAGGGCCCCGTGAGCCCACCGTCGACGCAGCGCGGGGTCGCGCAGCACCCAGGTCATCGCCCGGGTGAACTCCTCGGGCTCGCGGTAGCGGCGGCCGTTGCGACCGTCCTGCACGATCCCGTCCAGCGACGCGTCGTCGCGGCACAGCACCGGGACACCGCTGGCCAGGGCCTCCAGGAAGGTCAGACCCTGGGTCTCGCTGCGGGAGGCGGAGACGAAGACGTCGGCGAGGCGGTAGTAGTCGGGCACCTGGGCAGGGTCGACGGCGCCGACGAAGCGGACCCGGTCCGTCATGGCGAGGCGCTCCACCTGCCGGCGCAGCGCCCCGGCCTGCGGCCCGTCACCGGCGAGCACCAGCTGCCACGGCTCGTCGCGGACGCCGGCGAGCAGGTCGATGGTCTCGGTCACGTTCTTCTCGGCTGCCAGCCGACCCAGACTGAGGATGACGGGTATGCCGGGGGTCAGCCCGAGGGAGTCCCGCAGCGTCTCCGAGGGGGGACCTGGTGTGAACCGGGTCAGGTCGACCCCGGTGGGGACGACCGCGATCGGGACGCGAACCCCATACCCCCGGAGCAGCTGCTCGATCTTGGCGGTGGGTGCGATCACGGTGGTCGTCCGGTTGAGCGTCTGCCGCGCGAAGCCGGCGCACAGGGCGCGGCCAGTGCCCCTGTGCGGGAAGAAGTAGTGGGTGTAGTCGGCGTAGAGCGTGTGGTAGGTGTGCACGTGCGGCGCGCCGAGCCGGTCGGCCAGACGGCGGGCCCACCAGAACGCCACGAACTCGGTGTGCGAGTGGAGCACGTCCGGCCGCCACGCGACCAGGTCGGCAAAGGTCTCGGAGTCGACCGGGCGCCCGACCCTGGCGTGCGGGTAGATGTGGCTGGCGTCCAGGGACGGGAGCCGATAGACGCTGCCGTCGAAGGTGGTGCGCCGCACGGTGCCGACGGTGAGAACGCGGACGTCGTGCCCGGCGTCGAGCAGCCCTTGGCGCAGCTCGTCGATGGAGGTGGCCACGCCGTTGACGGTCGGCCGGTAGGAGTCGGTCAGCAGTAGGACACGGCGCGGCCGGGCGGCGCGCGAACCTGTGCCCAGGCGGCTGCTGGACATCCCCATGCCTTGATGGTGACGGACGGAGGCCGGATGCGTCATCATCCTGAGGTACACGGCGAGTCGACCGTGGACCTAGATGTGCCGTCGGCGGGTGGCCGGCGGCCTCGTCGTGGCGGCGGTCGACATGCCTTCAGCCTGGCCCGGCACGCTCAGACTGCCGGTGGGTAGCCGGGGCCGAGCGGGATACCAAGGTCGAACCACACGAGGAAGACGATGACCCAGACGACGGAGATCACGACGGAGTGGGGAAGCATCACGCGATGACGGTACCGGTCCCGGACTTCTTGTCGTAGCGCGAGCCGCTGGGCGAGGCTTCCCGCAATGACCTGAGGAAGGTTGGTCCAGTTGAAGTAGGCGATGAGCTGGCTGATCATGAGCAGCATCAGCACCATGGCGCCCAGCCCTGGAAGGTCTTGACGATGGCGGCGATGACGTCGTTCGCGCTACGCATCGTGCCGGCCCCCACGCCGTAGGCGACGCCCGAGACAAGGAAGGCGGCCATGATGATGAACAGCAGCCGATGAGCGCGAAGCGCGACCCTCGCCGATCTGCCACAGCCTCGATCCCTCCGTCGGCCCGGGCGGCCCGGCTCCCCTCGGGCGGCACCCATGTCCCCAGTCGGGGTACGACATAGCGTTCGGTCACCCAAGGCCGCTACGGGCTAGAGGAGGAGCGACGTGGCAATCATGAAGTAGTAGGTGGCGACGATCGTGACCGGCCCGCCACCGGCGAGTGCGATCGACTCGTTGGCAATCTCCGTGATCATGCCGTCGGTCGGCGTGAAGATGATGTTGACCATGAAGATCGCTGCGACCCCGCGAAGCCGGAGGCGACCGAGGAGATCACGCCGACGAGGACGAGCATGAGGGTCAAAGCCCAGCGGGTGCGCGCCGCGGACGAGGCGGCGGATGAGCGATCCGAGCAGACCCGCCTCCTCGGCGACGCCGGTGCCGAGCATCGTGATGAGACCACGGCCACGACGCTGAACCCGACGAAGTTGTTGACGAATGACGAGAAGATGAACGGCACGCCCTCGACCGAGACGAGGCTGTTGATGCCGACGTCCTCCGCGATGATCTCCCAGTCGTCGGGTCCTGTGAATCAGGAAGGATGACGCCAGGGGCGGTGGTGTCCTCGTAGTAGTCGTACTCGGCCGCTGCCCCCCCGACGGCACGGCGATCTGCTCGGTCACCGACCACCCAGCGAGGTTGAGCACCCAGGACAGGGCGATGACGAGGAGGATGAGGTAGCCGAACATTCAGCACCGGATGCGGGACCTTGTTGCCCACCCGCTCGATGGTGCCGAGAAGCCTTTTGGCGGCTTCCACATTGCGTCGTTGAGGAATGTGCACGTGACGGGCAAGGTCAGTTGTTCGGCGCCGGTGTGACCGTGCGCATAGCGCCCCGGAACAGGGGTATGTTGCGCAAATGGAAGGCGCGCCTCGCCAGGCGGTGGTGCTCATTCACGGCATCGGTGAGCAGCAGCCCATGGACACGCTGCGGGGAGCACTCGCCTCGGCCGGGGTCCGCAAGTTCAGAAACAAGCCGGACCGGTTCTCCCAGGGCTATGAACTGCGCCGCTTCGCGGCTGAGGGGACCGCCTCCCGGCCCCCCACGGACTTCTTCGAGCTGTACTGGGCGCCCCACTTCGGCCCCGGGCGGCTCGGCGCCACGCTCGCCTGGGCTCTGCGCCTCCTCGTCCGGCGCCCTTTCTGGCACCTCGACCCCCAGCTTCGCGGCGCCATGGGTGTCCTGCAGGTCAGCGTCGTAGCACTGGCCGTCGCGATCGTGTGGCTGCTCGCGCGCCGGTTTGGCGAGGACGGGTTCGTCGGCGCGATCGGGTGGGCGAGCGGCGTCTTCGCCGCCGTGGCCGCCGTCGTGAATCTGGTGGCCGGGTATGTGGTGACCCGGGTGCTCGCCGACGCGGCCCGCTACCTGACCCCCAAGCCGGAACACGTCACGGCCCGGAACGCGATCCGCCAGGAGGGGGTGCAGCTTCTGCACTCGTTGCATGACTCCGGGGCCTACCAGCGAATCGTGGTGGTCGGGCACAGCCTGGGGTCGGTGATCGGCCTCGACATCCTGCGCATCACCTTTGACGAGCTCCGGCACCCGAACCCCGCAACCCCCGAGCCGAACGACGAGGCAAAGCGCTTCAGCACGGTCGTGCGGGACCTGCCGGCGACGCCGACCAGGGGCGAGGTGGATCTCTTCCAGCAGGGGCAGCGGCGGCTGTGGCGTGAGCTGCGGGCACGGGGAGCACGGTGGCTGGTCACGGACTTCGTGACCCTCGGCTCACCGCTGGCCCACGCCCCGCTGCTGCTCGACGGCAAGCGCGCCACCCTGCGGCAGCGGCAGGAGGAGGGCGAGTACCCGACCTGCCCCCCGACGGGGGACATCCTCTACCCCCGCACCTACGAGCTCGAGGACGGGCGCAGACGCACCGGACTGGTGCTCGACCACGGGGCAGTTTTCGCGGCGACCACCTGGTCCAACGCGTGGTTCCCCGTCCGGCGGGTGTTCGGCGACCCGGTGGGCGGGCCCCTGGCCCCGATCTTCGGGCGGGGCGTGAAAGACGTTCAGGTGCGCCTGACCTCGCGGCGGCGGCACCGACGGCAGGAGCTCTTCCTCGCCGCCCACACGACATACTTCCGCCGGGACCTCGACGACGACGCCGAGGCCGCCCATGTCGACTCGGGTGCCGACGAGGCCGCGAAGGCCGCGGCGGCGAGCGTCAGGGACGCTCGCAAGGCGCTCGACGAGGAGTCGCGGACGAAGGTGGCGCACGTGGCGTTCGAGGCCATGCTCCTGCTCAACTCCAGGCGGGGAGTGCCGCTGCCGCCACCGCCCGCGCCCCGAAGCCGGTCCGCCCAGGACTTGCCGCCCCCTGACCAGCTCTGATCTCGCAAGGATGGCAGCCGCCGGGGGCCGGAAGTGGGGGACAGGTGCAGGGCACTCCATGAGTTGCCGGGGTTGGCCGCAGGATCCACCACGGCGATGCAGCTCACGAGGTTGCACACCCAGGTCAGCCTTGACACTCAGGCGGAGGCGAAACTCACATCGGTCATGAGAAGGCTCGCCGAGGGACGAGCCTTCGATGGAGCCGTCATTGTTCGCGACCGACGTCACTCGTAGGCTTGACCAGTGTCCTCTCAGCCCGTGGGTGCGCCTGTGTGGCGGCGGTTGAAGCCACGGGTCGTGAGGCTGGTTGCCCGACTGGCGGAGCTGGGTGGGCGCCCGGGCGACTCCCGCGACGAACGACTCCGCGCGGGCACCCTCATTCTCGCGTCCGTGCTCATCGCCCTGCTCTCGGTGGTCTGGGTGAGTACCTACCTGGCCTTCGGGTATCCCCGATCGGCGGCGATCCCGGCGCTATACCAGCTCGTCACTCTCATCGGACTGCTCGCTCTGGTGCGGACACGGCGATTCGACGTGTTCCGCACGTCCCAGCTGCTCACGATGCTCGTCCTGCCGGCGCTGCTCCAGGCATCGCTCGGCGGCTTCGTCGCCTCCAGCGCCATGGTCCTGTGGGCACTGTTCGTGCCGCTCGCGGCCCTCGCTCTTCTGGGCGTGCGGCAGTCGCTGGTGTGGTTGGTGACGTTCCTCGGCGAGGTGACGGTCCTGGCCGTGGTCGACCCGCTTCTCGTGCAGCAGGCGGCCGACCTGCCGCGCGGCATCGTCATCTGGTTCTTCGTTCTCAACGTCCTGGGAGTCACGGTGAGCGCGTACGTCATGCTTGCGTACTTCGTGGAGCAGAGGGCTCGGGTGCACCGCGCTCTGGAGGTCGAGCGTGAGCGGTCCGAACGACTGCTGCTGAACGTGCTCCCCGAGCCGATCGCTGCTCGCCTCAAGAACGGGACCGGTGTCATCGCCGAGCGTCACGACAGCGTCAGCGTGCTCTTCGCCGACCTGGTGGGCTTCACCGAGCATGCACTGCTCATGGCGCCCGAGGACCTGGTGGCGCTCCTGGACCGCATCTTCACCGCGTTCGACCACCGCGCCGGTGTCGAGGGAGTCGAGAAGATCAAGACCATCGGGGACGCCTACATGGTCGCCGGGGGCGTGCCGCAGGCACGGCCCGGCCATGTCGAGGCGGTCGCCCGGATGGCTCTGGCGATGAGGGAAGACATCGCCGCTGTCGCCGCAGACACGGGGCAGACGTGGCTCGACGTCCGGATCGGGATCGACACCGGTCCGGTCGTGGCCGGGGTGATCGGGCGCCGCAAGTTCATCTACGACCTGTGGGGTGACACCGTCAACACTGCCAGCCGTATGCAGTCCCACGCACTGGCCGGGCAGATCCACATCACAGCTCGTGTCGCGGCCGTTCTCGGGGACCACTTCGTCGTCCTGCCCAGGGGGGCCACCGTGGTGAAGAGCAAAGGTCTCATGGAGACCTTTCTGCTCGAGGCGGCGCGCCGCCGAGTTCCCGACACGGTGGCAGGGGAGGACCGCCAAGAAGAGTAGGTGTTCTGCCCACGCAGAGCGGCCACAGCTCCGGACGCTTCGCGGACGAAGGATGCATTCAGAGGACACGGTCGGAGGCGGTGGGCAGGGGATGATCCGGGTAGGTGCCATCCTGGTGGTGTCGGGCTTCGGGTGGCTGGGTGCTCGCTGGCCCGCTGGTCGACGGTCGGCTCCTGTCCTCCGAGAGCTTGGCTGAGATGCCCGACGTCTCCGATGACGACGATGGGACGGGAGTGGGCTCGGTTCAGCCATGACCCGCTGTCGCTGTGCAACCTCCTGGCACGTTGCCGTGGGACAACGCGAGCTCTACGCCGCCGTCGCTGAAAGCCGTACGCGGAGTTCCGTGCGCCCGCGGTCTGTTCACCTGCCGTTGACATTCGCGAGACCGGGAGGATGGACCTCCGCCCGAGATGGTGCGGGCCTAGCCTGGCCCTGAGTCGTATGCCGACCCGACCCGGCTGTCAGCCGCGGTCCATCACTCGCCGGATCTCCACCCCCGCGCGGTATGGGGATCCGGGTTCTGGCAGCAAGGCGGCCAGGCGCATCGCGTCGTGGAGGTCGGGTGCCTCGATGAGGTAGTAGCCGCCGACCACCTCCGTTGCCTGCGGGTACGGACCGTCGAGTTGGTGGTCTTTGGTGTCCGTGGCGTGCAGTGCAGGGCGGCGATCTCCGCCTGAGGTCGGTAGACACCGACGACGCCGTCGGGCGTGTCGGATGCAGTTCGCGCCAGGTGAAGCGACTCCAGACAAGCGGCGATCAGCAGGTGGTCCCAGCGTGCCCGGTCCTGGTCCTCGAGGGCGACGAGCGTGCCGGTAGGTGTCATCCTTGCCGGCCGTCGGGCGTGCTGCAGCAGGACCAGGGCCTGCAGGGAGTGCGCCTCGCCGTGACCGGGCAGCAACCACGTGGCCAGCTGGGCCAGGTCGATCGCCTCATCGGCCAGCTCGTCACGAACCCCGTCGCCGTCGGTCGCGGAGTACCCCTCGGTGAAGAGCAGGTAGATGACGGCGAGCACCGCGCCGACCCGGTCCTCGATCTGGTCCATGGTCGGGACGGACAGCGTCAGTCCCGACTGGACGAGCTGCTTGCGCGCGCGAAGCAGCCGTTGGCTCATGGCGGGCCCGCTCACCAGGAAAAGGCGTGCGATGTCACTGGTGGACAGACCGCTGACGGCCCTCAGCGTCAGCGCCACCCGGTCCTGCATGCTCAGGTCCGGGTGGCAACACGTGAACAGCAGCCGCAACCGGTCATCGGCAAACCCGCTGCCGGTGTCGAAGGTGGGGGCGGTGTCCTCGGTCAAGTCCGACCACGCCTGCAGAACCCTGGACTCGGTGTTCCGCCGACGCAGCACGTCGAGGGCGCGGCGGCGAGCCACCGACGTCAGCCAGGCAGCAGCGTTGTCAGGCACCCCGTCTCGCGGTCAGGTCAGCAGCGCCCGTTCGGTCGCGTCCTGTGCGCAGTCCTCGGCGAGGGCCCAGTCCCCCGTGATGCGCAGCAGGCCAGCCACGACCAGGGGCCACTCCGCCCGCACGGCGGCCTCCAGCGAGGACGCAGAGCAAGCGCTCATCTGCCCGTCCCTACCCCTCGTCGAACGGCCACATCGCCCGAAGCTCGATGGCGCCCTCATAGGCCATGGCGTGACCGGAGGCGATCTCGACAGCCTCCTGCATCGACTCGCAGTCCAGGACGTCGAACCCGGCCACGAGCTCGCTGGCCTCGGTGAACGGACCCTGCGACACCAGCAGCTCACCCCCGCGGACACGCACGGTCATGGCCTCGACGGCGGGGCGCAGCCGGTCACCCATGACGTACTTCCCGGCGTCGTTCGCCGACTGCCACCACTGGTCCACATCGGGAGCAGCGTCACGGTCGTCTGGCGTGGGGGGCACGGGCGAGTCGTCGACGTCTCGACAGACCAGCATCAGGTATTTCATGGCGTTCTTTCTCCAGGGTTGAGGTACGAGCATCGAACCCGGTCACATCGACGGGTCAGGGTGACGACGAACGGTCGGGCGCGAATCCGACAACCTGGGCCCAGGATCCGCGGAAACGGTCGAGGCTTGGTGGAACACCACTCGGCCAAGGCACTCCCAGCGCCCAGTTCTGATGGATCATGTCACCACTGGGTTGCTCCAGCGTTCGTGTCCGGTTTCGGGCTGAGGATCAAGCAACATCTGTACGGTCTTCGTGACACCTGTAGGAGGGTGCGCGATGAGCACGAGCGATGCCTCGGTCCCGAGGAAGCGTCGA